>JADZBP010000109.1 GCA_020852055.1 Candidatus Latescibacterota bacterium | reverse complement strand
TTGCTGCACAATTCCACAACTCGGGCCAGACTGTCAGCATAGCGGGCCGGCTGCGGAAAGCAGCGCAACACCGCATCGTCGCAGGCCTTCTCCGCCTCCAGACGCAGACCTCGCCGGCACAGCCAGGCACTGGGATGAAAGAAGAGTAGCGCTTCCACCAACTGCTGCCCGAGCAGGGCCAGGTTGTCCAGACGGCGCACATGGGCCAGCTCGTGGGCAAAGACCAGCCGCAACTGCTCTGGTGAGAGCGTCTCAGCCAGGTGGCGGGGCAGGACCACCAGGGGTCTGAAGATGCCGGCCACCAAGGGCCCTCCTTCCTCGGCCAAGGCCAGTTGCACTGACCGGCGCACGTCCAGGCTGGAGGCCGCTTCCTGCAAGAGCTGGTGGAGAGGTCCGCTGTGGACTCGCGACGCCCGTCGGAGCAGACGCGCCAGGAAGACCTGGCCGGCGATCAGGCGCAGGAGCAACACGATAGCAATAGCCCCCCAGAGTAAAGCCAGTATCCCGTAGCCGCTCAGGGACGGTGTGGTGGTGGCGACGGCCACGGATACCGGCACTGCGCTCGGGGCGATTTGCCCATCTGGCATCAGCATACCAGAAGCCGGCAGTGGTTCCTCAGCGAAAGAAGGCAGCAGTGAGTAGAACGATACCGGCGACTGCAGCAGCAGGGTGGTGAGGGGTTTGAGCAGGACCAGTACCCAGGCCACATGGCGAAGGGCAGGGGAGTGCACCCGCAAGACCGCGAGAATCAACAGCACCACGGCCGTCCAGAGGGCCAACTCCAGGCTCAGAGGCCCTAGGGTGGCGATAAGCCAACTGCCCAGGTTGTTGAGCACCTGAATCATGTCCACGGCTTGCCCTCCATTCAGGATGGTTCGCGCAGCCGGCGGTCGATCTCGCGGCGGATCTGGGCCAATTCATCCCGGCTGAGTTTCTCGGAGTCGAGGAGTTGGGAGACCAGACTGCGGGCCGACCCGGCAAAAAAGAGGTCCAGGACCTCGCCCACGGAGCGCCGGCCGATCTGCTCGCGGCTGAAGGTCGGCTGGTACACGTCGATGCGTCCCTGGCGCTCGGACTTGAGAAAGCCCTTGTCGCGCAGGATGCGCATCATGGTGAGCACGGTGTTGTAGGCCATGGGCCGGCTGGTCTGGAAGTGTTCCTGGATCTGGCGGACCGTGGCCGGCGCCAGATCCCAGACCGCATCCATAATCAGGGCTTCCAGAGGAGTGAGGGACTTCGGGGCTTTGGGCATGGGCAACTCCTTTTTCCCGATCAAACTAATTTCTTAGTTCATAAGATACCCCGACCGATCTGCCGTGTCAACTAATTTTTTAGTTTATTTGGGCAAAAAAAGTCCCCACCCCCAACCCCTTTTCAGGGGCGGCGATGGGGACCCGCATATTACCCGGAGCTGCTTACTTCACCAGGGCCATCTTGCGCGAGAGCACCTGCCCCCCGAACTCCAGGGTGTAGACGTAGGTGCCCGCCGAGAGGGCGCCGGCCTGGAACGAAAGGTCATACTGGCGGCTGGCCTCGGCCATGCCGTCGAAGAGCACTGCCACCTGCTGGCCCAGGGCATTGTAGACCCGCACGATGGCGTGGCCTGCCTTCGGCACGGCAAAGCCCAGCTGGGTGCTCGGGTTGAAGGGGTTGGGATAGTTGCCCCGCAGCGCCAGGGCCTGCGGCAACACCGTCTCCTCCTCCTCCACGGCGGTGATCTGCCCCGGCGAGAGCACCAGGTTGATCTCCGCGGCCCCTCCGTTCAACACCAGGGCATCGGCCTGGGCAAAGTTCGCGACGTTGCCGTTGTACGCCCCGCCCAACCCCACCTTGCTGGCGTACACCCGGTACTCGCCGGGAGCCACCCCGGACAACTCGAAGCTGCCGTCCACTCCGGTCTGCCCGTAGGCCACCGGCTGTGCCGCCGCGTCGAGCAGGTATACCGTCGCCCCCTGGACCGCCTTGCCGTCCCCGGCGTTGACCTTGCCGTACACCCCTGCCGCACCGGCATTACCGCCCGGGCTGGAAGGCGCGGCCTCGGGGGCTGCGCCGTCGGCAGCGGCCAGGCGCCAGAAATAGGCCGGAGCCAGCACGAAGTTGATGCCGGCGGCCGGCTGCTGGCCATCGACGTGCACCGGCGTGGCCAGCTCGGGAGCGTAGGTGGCGTCGTAGTAGGCGCCGATACAGCCGGGGGCGAAACTCATCACCACATAATCGCCGGGTGCCAGACCGCGCAGGGTATAGCTGCCGTCGATAGCGCTAACCGCCGTGTAGGGTGCGGCGGTTTTCACCTGCCCGTCGACCAGTGGATAGGCCACCACCACCGCGATCTCGGGGGCCGTGCCGCTGGCCTCTTCGCCCTTGGCGAGATCGACCGCTTCGAGGGCTGGCGGCGCGGTGGAATCCCACGCCGGCGCCCGGGAGGACATCGGTATGGGCCCGCCGTAATCGACCGTCACGCTGCCGGTGATGACCCCTTCCCCGTTCTGCAGCTGGGACAGGGCCACGTCCTGGGTGGCCACCTCCCCCCCGACCACCCCGATCGGTGTGGCCGCCTCCGCGCTGTTGGCCGCCGCCCCGTCGGCGTACACCACCAGGGTGTACTGGCCTTCGGGCACATAGGTCAGCTGAAAATGCCCGGCCTCGTCAGTGACCGCGTAGGCAGCGAACTGGCGGAAGGGCGCGTCCATGATGTAGTCGCGCGCCACCGGCGAGAGCTCGACATAGGCCCGCGCCCGGGGTGCTCCGGTACTCACATCGCTGATGGTGCCCTCAACGACGCCGTAGATCGGCCGCACCGTGAGGTTGAAGTCGATGTCGCTGCGCGCCTCCCCCTCGGCCAACGCCACCGGGGTCAGCGATTCGGGGATACTCACTCCCTGGTACCATCCCTGTCCGTAAAGCTCACCCGTGCCGTACGCGGCGTGGACCGCGTACGCCCCGGCCGGCAACCGGTCCACCCGGTAGGCGCCCTGGCTGTCGGCCTGGGCATAGGCCCACAGGTTGGAGGGCTGCGTGGGGTCGAGGACCGCCGTCGCCGGCCGCACCTCGATATAGGCCCAGGGCAGCGGCTGTCCCTGGCTGTCGCGCACCACCCCGGCGATGCTGGCGGTACCCACCTGCACGGGCAGCACCACATCGATTCCGGCCAGACGCTCCTCCGCCCCCAGAGGCACCGGGGCAGCGTCCTGGGGTGAGGTAGCGTCGCGGTACCAGCGCTGCACGTATTCCCAACCGCTTTGCGCCGCCGCCGAAACCAGGTAGGTGCCGGCCGGCAATTCCTCCACCGCGTAGTTGCCTTCCTTGTCGGTCACCGCGTACGCCCAGATATTGCTCCGGACCATGCCCTCCGTTCCGGCGCTGCCAGGGGCCGACTCACCGGTATTGAACCCCCACTGCGCCGCATCCTGCACGGTGACAAAGGCCTCGACGACCGGCTGCCCCTGGCGGTCGGTCACCCGGCCGGTGAGGGCGCTCTTCATCGCCGGCACCGCCAGCGCCAGGTCGATACCCGCCGTCTCCACATCCAGGGTCACTGCCACGGGTTTGGCCTGCATCAGGTCCAGCGCCCCATCGTACCACTGGGTCGTATAGTACCAGCGGCTCGAGGCCTGGGCCATCACGTAATAACTGCCGGTGCTCAGACCGCCGATGCGGTAGAATCCCTGCTCATCCGAGACCGCCCAACCGCCAGAAGGAGCGAGGTACCCGCCGCGCTTCTCGACGATGGGATCCACCGGCATCGATACACTCACCGTCCCATCCGGGGACGGGACCGGGACCGCCACGCCCTCCCCCTGCTGATTGGCCGAATCCACCACCGCCGGCATGATTTCGTACATATAGGCCTGGACATAGGCGCCGGCGAGGGGTTCCCCCGCCGCATTGCGCACATAACCGGAGATCGAACCGCCGGTGGCCAGGCTGAAGTCAATGTGATCGGTCCGCGCCGTCTCCCCCACCTCGACCCGGGTCGCCAGCTCCAGCGAAGGGGCGTTGTCGTAAAATTCGGGCAGCGCGCTGCTGGCCCAGACCTGGACCACGTAGGCGCCGGCGATCAGACCGGAGACCAGATAGGTGCCGTCTTCGCCGGTCTGGGCCATGCTGCTGTAAAAGGGATTGTCGGGCGAAAACACGTAGACGGTGGCGCCGGAGATGGGGTGGCCGTCCTCGAAGCGGACCGTGCCGGCGAGGCTGCCGGCGCCAGCTGAGAGAGGCTCCATGGGAAAGTCGATGCCCTCGGTGGTCTCTCCTTCGGCAACCTTGACCGGAACCGCGTCGGACAGGGTGCGGGCGCCCTTGAAGTACTGGGGCAGGTACCCCTTGGCCGAAGCCGACACATAGTACGCGCCGGGGGCGAGTCCTTCGATGCGGTACCGGCCATCGGGTTCGACCATGGCCATGCCGATGCCATCGCGGCTGGGCGGCGAATCAGCAGACGAATCAGCCGTCGCATCCGCCGACCAGGCCGTGACCGAGGCCGAAGCAAAACCATCGGGATCGAGCCCGGCCAGCATGCCGGTAATGGTGCCGGTGCCACCGCTCGGTTGGGCAGCCTTGGCGCGCACCCCTGCAGCGGGGAGGGGTATACGGCCGCTGCCATGGCGGATCAGATCCAGGGTGCGCAGGATCTGGGCCCGCTCCAGGAGACGCGGGCCGGGGGTCCCGGCAGCAGCCAGGGCAGGTCCCAGGACACTGCCGAGCAAGAGCAGAAGAACCAGGTAGGGAGAGCGATAACGCGTTGGCATGGGGTCCTCCAGCGAAAATGGTCTTGAGTTCAGATGTACTGATCTTCGGGTAGCATGCAAATCGTATGCCATCCTGGCAACCCCGGCGAAGGCGCTCTATCTTCGGGCAACACCAGGGGTGCAGGCCGGAACATCCGCCATGGGCGCCGCTGCGGGCCCTACCGTCCGTCAGTTATCTGAGGGTGGGATTTCAGATTTCCACCACCTTGGCGGCCACTTCGTGGGCCCGTTGTCTATCCCCGAACCGGATGGGCCGAAGCTCTGCGCCTCCAACCCTAACCCTGTTGGTTCGCCCAGGGCAGGCCAGCCGCGTTTGAGGTGCGCGTTTTTTTGATGCCCCTTGACATTGTTCCGGCCGCGGCGGGCTCATTGGCCGGGAGGGACCGAGGGGAGAGCGGGAGGTGCAGCGCGGTCAGCCACGATGAATAATCCGGTGAATTTCTCCGGAGCACCCAGACCAACCTGTTCGAGCGCGTCGATCTGCGCCGCCAATTCGCGGCGAAGAGCGGCGTTTTCCCGGCCGGCCGGTAGGGCGTTTTCGAGGTGGGTGGCGAAGAGGCCGAGCACCTGGTCCTTCACTGCGGGGAGTACCTTCCCCTCAGTGAAGCAGGTCTGCCGGAAACGTGCTACCTCGCGCGGCGTTGCCACCAGATGCTCCAGCCCCAGCGCCAGGACCAGGACCAGTTGCCGCAGCACCTCGGCAAAGTCCCTGCCCCCAGGGGCCGCCCGCAACAGACCCTCCAGCGAGGCCGCGGGCAAGGACTGCAAAAAGAGAACCCGGCCCTCCAACTCCTGGAAGCGGGGGCGTTCCTGGCGCAGATCTAGCCAGACCTCCCTGCCCTCCGCATCGCGACTGGTCCAGCTCTCCGGCACCAACTGGCGCCACTGCCTGAGTTGGTCTTGGTGCTCTCGCAGCAGCAGCGCCTCCGGGCAGCGGCTCCAGGCGCGGGCCTGGGTGCGCATCTGGGCCAGGCCCGCCAGGGCCTCCTCCCAGCCGCACTGGCGCAGGGTCTCCAGGTCCCCGCCGGCCAGCAGGGCGACCGCCTGGTTCAGGTCTCCCCCGGAGCGTTCCTCCAGCCCCAACTCCACACAGATGAATGCCTGTTTCAACCCCCGCTCCAGCCGTTCCCGACCAATGGCGATCCCGGTGCGGTAGCGCTGGGCAAAGGCCAGGGATTGGGCGCGCAGGTAGGCCATGAGTACATCGCCCGTATACTCGGGCAACTGGCCGTACTGCCGGCCTGCAGCCAGGGCTTTGCCCAGGAAGCTGTCCGCCTCAAAGGGGAGCTGGTTCAGATCTGGCAGGACCACTCTGTCCATGCTCAGATCCCTCCCATGCGCCTGGCTGCACTGCACACCAGTTGGCTCAGCAACTCGGGCGCTGCCTCGTACAGGGCATCCAGTACCGCGGCGGTCTCCACGTCCTCGATATACTCTCCGGGGCGCCCTCCGGTCAGGCCCTCGGCAAAGACCTGGAAACGCGAGACGCTGCCCGCATCCGTGCCGCCGGCCACTGCCCCCAGATCCAGCTGGTCCAGCCGGTCAAGGAGGGCCTCTTCGAGCAGGGCCGAGTCGGTCTGCCGCAACAGCTCGGCTGCCTTGCTGGGATCGGCCAACTCGGCCACGGCTTCGAGCCACTCCCAGGACACCTTGATCCGCAGTTCCTGCTGGTACACCGGGTCGAGGGTCTCCTCCACCGTGCGCGCAAAGGCCCTTGGCGACAGGGCGCGCAGCACCTCCACGTTGAAGCGCTCTTCCTCCAGGCGCGGGGCGATCAGGCTGGTCAGGACCTCTGTGGGCAGCAGGTCCACCACCGCCGTCTGGTAGGCCGGCTTGCCCTGCGCATCCATGCCGGTGAGCGCCAGCACCTCCTCGGGGTTCATGTCAAAGGCTACCAGTGCGGCCTGCTCCTCAGCCCTTCGCGCCTGCAGAAAGGCGCGGGCTTCCGCGACCCTGCCCTCGCGCAGCAGTCCCCGCAACTGGGCGCTTTGCGCCACCACCTTCATCAGATCCTTGGACCACGACCCGATCACCACCTGGCCCCCCTGTACCTGGAGGGCTCCTCCCTGGGTTATGCGGTTTTTCTGAATCATACCGCCTCCTTTGTCGGGGGAAAGAGGACGGTGAGAAGATACAAGATCACCGATCATAAATCAATTTAATTATTTGAATATAAACAACTTATGATAAAATTCCCTTGACTTTTCCCCCGGGACACCCTATCTTTTATGGTAGAAATTGGGAACAGAAAAGGGGACGCAGCGCAAAACTGCATCCCCTTTTCTGTTTCGCTTCCCACACCCAGGAGGGGCTCACCTCATCCTCCTCGGTACGATGCCTCAGAGCGCCCGATTGTCCTCGGCGTAGGCGTGGTTTCCCTGGCCGCCCAGGGCCCAGGTGCCGCGGAAGAGGGTGCGGCGTTGGGGCGGCATGGCCATGATCTGCTCGTGGCTGAGGTTGACGCGGTGCCACTGGGCCCAGATCGAGTTGTAGCAGTTGAAGACCGCACAGCGCGGGTTGTCCGGGTTGGTCCAGTCGTTGGCCGCGTGCACCAGGCTTTCGGTGAAGATGACCACCGAACCGGGCGGGCAACTGTATTCATCCATCATTGCCCGCATCTGGGCTTCCCAGGGCGACTCGCTGATATTGGGCCGCCAGCGATCCGGGCCGCCGTAGCCGAAATGCGCCTTGTGGGAGCCGCTGAGGAAGGTGGTGCCTCCCTGGCCGGCCTTCACCTCCTCCAACTCCCATACAACCCGCGTCAGCCCCGCAAAGATCTTGTTGCCCGCCACCTGGTAGCGCATGGCATTGGCCTGCTGGGGCGGGCGCACCACATGGGGCATGCCCTGGTCGCCCCGCTGCATCTTGCTCCAGCCCGGCGGCCGCACCGTGGTGAAGGAGCCCTCGCAGCGGAAGCCGTAGTACTCCTCCCCCACAAAAGGGTCCTCGCTGAGGATCTCGCTGAGGATACCGGTGATGGCCGGATGGTCGAGTAATTCCTGGAGCACGCCCTGATAACTCTGTTTGGCGCCGGCGTACACCTCGGCCTTGGCCGCCTCGATCTGTGCCGAGTTCAGCACTGCGGGCAGGAGAATCCAGCCGCGCAGGTCGAAGAAGAACTTCTGCTCCTCGGTCATGGGCACCGGAGCCGTGGCGGTGAAGAGGGTCATAGGGCCTCAATGGATGGGTGGGAGGGCCTCAATGTACGCCAATCCCCGCCCTGCCAAAACCATCCGCTGCAAGGGCGCGCAAGCGCCGGCAACGAGCCCCGGCCCACGGCCCGGGCGCCGGTGCCGGGCAAGGCACACCGGCCGGCACAGACTTTGCACCCGAAGGTGGTGGGACCAGCACCCCCCACCAAGGAGCAGGTCATGCGCGGCGACGAGTTCTTCGGGCAGATTGCCCAGGTGAAACCCTTCTCACAGCTCCATCCCCGGGTGGCGGCCTTTTTCAAGGACTACCTGGCCAAAGAAAAGGTGATCCCCTTCCGGGACCACTTCGTCCTCAACACCCACTTCCCGCCCTACCCCAGCCCGGCCTTCGACCAACTGGCCGCCAACTTCGCCCACCTGGGCGACGCCGGCCAGCGCCGGCTCCATTCGGTGACCCTGGCGGTCACCAACCGCTGCGACTATCGCTGCTGGCACTGCTACAACGCCGGCCGCAGCCAGCAGGACCTGCCCCTGGCCGCGCTGCGCCAGGTGGCCGGCCAGTTGCAGGAGCTGGGGGCGGTCATGGTGGCCCTTTCCGGCGGCGAGCCCCTGCTCCGCGAGGACCTGGAGGAGATCGCCGCCGCCTTCGACTCGCGCACCTGCCTGACCCTCAACACCACCGGGGCTGGGTTCAGTGCCGAGAGGGCGCGGGCCCTGCACGCCAGCGGGGTCTTTGCCGTGGGTATCAGCCTCGATGCCCTGGACCCGGAGGAACACGACCGGCGCCGCGGCCGGCCTGGAGCCTTCCGCACCGCCCTCGAAGCCCTGCGTATCGCCGGGGAGAACGGGCTGTACCCCTATCTGGTCACCATGTGTACCCGCGAACTACTCGTCCCCAACGCCTTCTGGAATTTCATGGCCTGTGCCGGCCAGTCGGGCGCCCGCGAGGTGCACCTGCTCGAACCCAGCGCCACCGGCAGGCTGGCCGGCAACACCGAGGTATTGCTCCGCCGGGCCGACCGGCAACAGATCCTCGCCTACCAGCACGAAGTGGCCCAGCGCGAGGATCTGCCCATCCTCTCCAGTTTCACCTACCTCGAATCGAGCCAGGTCTTTGGCTGCGGGGCCGGCCTCACCCACCTCTACCTCGACGGCAGCGGCGAGGTCTGCCCCTGCAACCTGGTGCCCCTCTCCTTTGGCAACGTCGCGCAGAAACCCCTCGCCGCCATCCTCGACGATATGGGCTGCCACTTCTGCCAGCCCCGCTCCGGCTGTGTGGGCCGGCTGCTCTCCCCCCATGTGCCGGCCGGCCCGTTGCCCACCCCGCCCGAGGTCTCCGCTGCCCTGTGTGCGCAGCACCTGCCCGTCAAGCATCAACTGCCCCGCTTTTTCCAGGTGCAGTCAGGGGCGCAGGAGGTGGTGGGCCAGGAGGAATTGCGCGCCGCGTACGATCAGGTCCACGGGGACTACGAAGAATTCTGGCTCAAGGAGGCAGGTAGGCCAGTGGTCGAACTGGTGGACCAACTCGGTCTGGCGGGGAAAAAGCGGGTGCTGGAGGCCGGCTGTGGCACCGGCTTCGGCACGGTGTTGCTAGCCGGGCGGCTCGACCCGGGGGCGCGGGTGCAGGCGGTGGATCTGTCCGAGGGCATGCTGGGCGAAGCCCGCCAACGGGCTGCAGCCTGCGGCCTGGAAAACATCGACTTTATTCTCGGGGACGCCCTCGAGGCGCTGGGCAGCGCCGGGCCTTTGGATCTGGTCTTCACCAGCTGGGTGCTGGGTTATATCCCGCTGCGGCCTTTTCTGGCTGCAGCGGCAGACGCGCTGGTGCCGCAGGGGCAACTGGCGGTGCTGGTGCACCAGGATCAGTCACCGCGCCGCGAGTTGGCGCTCTTTGGCGAACTGGTGGCCCAGGACCCGGCGGTGCTGCAGAAACAGGTGGCCTTCGACTTCCCCCGCGACCTGGACCATTGGCGCGCCGAAGCACAGGCAGCCGGGCTGGAAATCGAGCGGCTCTGGCAGGGGCAGGTGGTCTTCCGCTACGACACCGCCGGCCAGGTGCTGGAGCATCTGCTCAAGTCCGGGGCCGGCACCGCCTTCTACCAGGCCATCGATCCGCACCAGCGGCAAGCGCTGGAGCGCCGCTTCCTCTCGCTGCTAACCCAGCGGCAAACGCCGGGTCAGCCCTTCGAGGTGATCCACGACTACCTGGCCGGTATTGCCGGGAAACCCTGACGCGGTTTCCCGGCCTGAAGGTCGCGCCTCAGCTGCTCTTGGTGTAGGGCAGCAGGGCCAGGAAGCGCGCCTGCTTGATGGCCTGGGCGGCGCGGTTCTGCTTGATGGCCGAAGCCTTGGTGCGCCGGGCCGGTTTGATCTTGCCGTTGGGGGCCAGAAACTTGACCAGCACCTCGAGCTTTTTGTAATCGATTTCCTCGACTTCGAGCTTGTCCATGTAGGTCTTCCAGTTGCTCAGATCGCTGGACCCATCTCGCTCGCGAGGCCTGTAGCCGGACATTGCAAATCCTTTCGGAAAAAAAGCGGTGGAATAAGTGAACGATGCTCAGGGTTTGATCTCTACTTGGGCAGCTCGCCCGCCAGGGCCAGCAGCGCCGGCGAGCGGGCCGGATGGCGCAGCTTGGCCAGCGCCCGCTCCTTGAGCTGCCGCACCCGCTCGCGGGTGATATTCAGGATGCTGCCGATCTGCTCCAGGGTGAGCGGCTCGCTGCCGTCCAGGCCAAAATAGAGGCGGATGATGCGCTGCTCGCGGTCGTCGAGGCTGGTGAAAAGGCTTTCCAATTGCTGCCGGGCCGAATCCCGCAGCACCTCGGCGTCAGGGGCCTCCTGGTTGGTGTCGGCCAGGGTGGCCAGCAGGCTGTTCTCCCCATCCTCGCCAAAAGCCTCGTCCAGCGAACGGGTGGCGCGGGCACTCAGCAGGGTGTCGCGCACCTCGGCGGCCGAAACCTCCAACTCAGCGGCGATCTCCTCCACATCCGGGTCTTTTTCGCGGCCCTGGCCCAGGCGCTGCGAAACCCGGGAGATGTCCTTGAGCAGACCCAGCTTGTTGAGGGGCAGGCGCACGGTGCGGGCGTGTTCGCCGATGGTCTGCAGAATGGATTGCCGGATCCACCACACTGCATAGGAGATAAACTTGTAGCCCTTGGTGCCGTCGAAACGCTCGGCAGCCGTCAGCAACCCCAGGTTGCCGGCGCTGATCAAATCCGAAAGAGACAGCCCGCGGTTCTGATAGTTTTTGGCCACCCCGACGACGAAACGCAGGTTGGCCTGCACCAGCTCGTCGCGGGCCCGGATATCGCCCTCCTTGATACTGGCGGCCAAGAGCACCTCGCGTTCGCGGCTCAGAGGCCTGGACCCGGCGATATCGGCAAAATAGGAGCGCACCACGCTATCGCCTTCATCCGTGACTTCCCGCATCGCAGCCTCTCCTTCTCAGGGTCAATCGCCGTGGACTGCAAATAAAAAGACCGCACTACCGAAACATCGCGTTCAGCAGTACGGCTATTTTGATAGATAGTTCTTCTTTTCGCCGCAGCGACCCTGCCTGTCAGGGGAAGAACTCTATTGGGCGCCCGTGTATCGCGTATCCCTGGCGCTACCAAAAAAGCTTTGCACCTCTCCGATCAATATAATATAGGCTTTAGCGCCGAGTCCGGTCAAGAGCAGGGGGCTGTCGGCCGGCTCCGGCCCAATTTGACAGGGTGGGTGGCTTGGCGAATATTCGGACCTTGATGGTCTATCGCCCAGCCCAACGTGGGCGGAGAGAGGGAAAACCATGGACGTGCTCCCCGAAGAGATGGCCGAAGCGCAGTGCTGGGCCCCATGGGCGGGAGTGCCGCCGCCTTTTTCCTTTGTATACGACGGGCGCCCCTCGGACCAGCTGCTTTCCGCCTGGCCGCTGACCCGCAGCGATCACTCCCTCGATCTGCAGCGCACCGAACATACCCTCACCTACACCGATCCGCAGACCGGCCTGGTGGTGCGGCTGGTGGCCGTCGAGTACGGCGACTTCCCCACCGTGGAGTGGACCCTCCATTTCCACAATCCCGGCCCGCACCCCACCCCGATCCTCGAAAACATCCAGGCCCTGGATGCCCGTTTCGGGCAGGACCACCCCGGCGACTTCCTGCTGCACCACGCGGTGGGCAGCCCCTGCGCCCCCAACGACTACGCCCCGCTGGAGACGGTGCTGGGGGCTGGCGCCCGCCAACAGATCGGGGCGGCTGGCGGCCGGCCCACCAACTCCGACCTGTCCTATTTCAACCTGGAATTCACCCCGGACCAGGGGGTGATCGTCGTGGTGGGTTGGCCGGGACAGTGGTCCTCGGTCTGGAACCGGGACGAGGAACCCGGTCTGCGCGTGCAGGCCGGCCAGGAATTGGTCCACCTCCGGCTGCTGCCCGGCGAAGAGATCCGCAGCCCGCTCATCGCGCTCCAGTGCTGGCGCGGCGATTGGCTTCGCGCCCAGAATATCTGGCGGCGCTGGATGCTGGCCCACAACGTGCCCAGGCCTGGAGGGCAACTGCCCCGGCCCGAACTCTACGGCTGTAGCTCGCACCTTTTCAACGAGATGGTCGATGCCAACGAGCAGAACCAACGCCATTGCATCGACCGGTACCTGGAGGAACGAATCCCCATCGACCGCTGGTGGATGGACGCCGGCTGGTACCCTTGTGCGCCGGTGGGCTGGCCCAAAACCGGCACCTGGGAGGTGGATACCCAGCGTTTCCCCAGGGGACTGAAGGCCATCTCCGACCACGCCCATGCCCGCGGAGTGAAGACGATCCTGTGGTTCGAGCCGGAGCGGGTGCACGCCGATACCTGGCTGAGCGAAAACCACCCCGAGTGGGTGCACGGCGGGGCAGCCGGCGGCCTGCTCGACCTGGGCAACCCCCAGGCCCGCCAGTGGCTCACCGACCACGTGGATCAACTGCTCCGCACCGAGGGCATCGACCTGTATCGGCAGGACTTCAATATGGACCCTCTGCCGTACTGGCGGGCTGCCGACGCCCCGGACCGGCAGGGCCTCACCGAGATCCGCCATGTCGAGGGGTATTTGGCCTACTGGGACGAACTGCGCCGGCGGCACCCGGGGCTGCTCATCGACTCCTGCGCCTCGGGCGGGCGGCGCAACGACCTGGAGACCATGCGCCGCTCCGTGCCCCTGTGGCGGACCGACTGGCGCTGCGAACCCATCGGCACTCAAGGATGCGGGTACGGCATCGCCCTGTGGATTCCCCTCTCCGGGACCGGGGCGGCCGAGATCGATCCCTATATCTTCCGCAGCAACATGGCCCCCTTCACCAATTGTCTCATCGACGTCCGCGACCCCCACCTCAACTACGACCTGCTGCGCCAGCTGGTCGGGCAGTGGCGGCAGGTGGCCGACTCCTACCTGGGCGATTTCTACCCGCTCACCTCACACAGTGTGAGCAAGGAAACCTGGATGGCCTGGCAGTTCCACCGGCCGGAGCGGGGGGAGGGTATGGTGCAGGCCTTTCGCCGCGAGTTGTGCATCTTCGAGGTAGCCCGCCTGCCGCTGCGCGGGCTGGAGTCGGAAGCGGTGTACGAGATCACGGACCTCGACAGCGGGCAGACCCGCCATGCTGCCGGCGCCCAACTCATGGGTCAGGGGCTGTCGGTCGCCATCGGAGACCGGCCCGGCTCAGCACTACTCAGGTACCGCGCAGTCCATCCAGGTTCCGGTGGCCCCGCCCCCTCCGGCGGCGCCAGCCGGTGAAGGGAGGTCCACCGTGGCGATGCATCAGGTCTGGGAAAACCCGAATCCGCCCTTCTCTTTCGAGTACGGCGGCCGACCCGCAGCGGCACTGATCCCCGGTTGGCATCGGGAAGAGACCACCCAGCCCTCTCCGGGGGGGCAGACCACCCACCGCCGGTACCGCGATCCGGCCACCGGCCTGGTGGTGACCGCCCACCTGCGCCGCTTCGACGCCTTCCCGGCCCTCGACTGGGTCCTGGAGTTGGAGAACACCGGCCGCGCCGACACCCCCATCATCGACCACCTCCTGCCCCTCGATGTTTCCTGGGCCTGGGGCCGCGGGGAACAGGTGGTCCTGCACTGGGCCAAAGGCAGCGAGTGTGTGGCCGACGACTTTCTGCCCGTCGACGAGGTCCTGCGTCCGGGCCGGGAACTGCGCCTGGCCCCCAACCAGGGCCGTTCCTCCGACGGGGTGCTGCCCTTCATGAATCTGCAATGCCCGGGCGGCGGGGTGGTGCTGGCCATCGGCTGGTCGGGCCAGTGGGCCGCCGCCTTGGCGCGCAGCGAGGAAAACCTGCGCATCTCGGCGGGCATGGAGCATTGCCGCCTATATCTGAAGCCGGGGGAAAAGATCCGCACCCCGCGCATCCTGCTCATCGGCTGGCAGGGCGAGGAGGCCATGGCCGGCAACAACCTCCTGCGGCGTCTCCTGCTCACCCACTACTGCCCCCGGCTCGGCGGGGAGTTGGTGATCCCGCCCGTGGCCCACATGACTATGTCCACCTACCACAAGACCTGTGTGGTCACCCGCGAGGGCGAACTGGCGGCGCTGGGCCGCATCGCCGACCTGGGCGGCGAGGCCTTCTGGGTCGATGCCTGCTGGTACGGTTCGGGGGGGCGGTGGTGGGAGGAGGTGGGCAACTGGAACGTGCGCCAGGACCAGTTCCCCGAGGGGCTGGGTTTCATCGGCGAGGCGGCTCATGTGCGGGGCATGAAATTCGTGCTCTGGTTCGAGCCCGAGCGGGTGCGCACCGGCACCCCCATCGAGCGCGAGCACCCCGAGTTCCTGCTGCGCCTGGAGCACAGCCCCGAGAATTCGCTGCTGAATCTGGGGCTGCCCCAGGTGCAGGAGTACATCATCGACGCGGTCTCGCGGATCATCACCGCCTCGGGGGTGGACATCTACCGGCAGGATTTCAACATCCAGCCCCTGCCCTTCTGGCAGGCCGCCGATGCGGCCGACCGGGTGGGCATGACCGAGATCCGGCACATCGAGGGCCTGTACGCGATGTGGGACGAGTTGCTCCGGCGCCATCCGGGCCTGGCCATCGACAACTGTTCGAGCGGCGGCCGGCGCATCGACCTGGAAACCGTGTCGCGGGCCTTCCCGTTATGGCGCAGCGATTTTTCCGATGTGGGCGGGCCGGAGCAGGGACGCGGCCTGCAGCTGGGGGATCAGTCGCAGACCGCCGGGCTCTCGCGCTGGGTGCCCCTGCACACCGCCTCGGTGTGGTCCTTCAGCCCGTACGATTTCCGCAGCGCCATGGCCACCGGGGTGGTGCTCTACTGCGATATCCGCGTGGAGGGATTCCCGATGGAGGATGCCCGGCGGGCCATCGCCGAGCTGAAGCGGCTGCGCCCCTATTATCTGGGCGATTTCCATCCACTGCTGCCGCTGACCATGGCAGCCCACGATTGGTGCGCCTACCAGTACCACCGGCCGACCGAGGGAGATGGCTTCGCCGTTTTCCTGCGCCGGCACGAGAGCCCCTTCCCGACGATGGAGTTCGCGCTGCGGGGCATCGACCCGGAGGCCGAATACGAGATCGGCGCCAGCGCAACCTTTGATGCGCCAGTGCTGAAAAGGGTGCGCGGCAAAACGCTGTTGCAGCTGGTGGCCCAGATCGACCAACAGCCCGGATCGCTGCTCTTTCAGTACCGCCGCGTTTGAGCGGATGGGCGCCGGCTGCCGCGCCGCAGGCCCGCGCTGACTCAGGAGGGTTGCTTCTGCTGCCGACGCCCACCGCGCAGGTACGCCAGCCAGTACACCCCGGCGACCATCAGGGTGCCGCCGGTGATATTGCCCAGGCTCACGGCCACGAGGTTGCGGCCGACCCCGGCTACCGATACCATCCCCTGAGTATCCAGCGCCAGCCCGTAGGGCAGCATGAACCAATTGGCCACCGAGTGCTCGAAGCCGATGGCCACGAAGGCGCTGATGGGAAAGAGGATGGCCAGGATCTTGTCGGTCACACTGTGTCCGCCCATCGCCAGCCACACTGCCAGGCACACCAGGGCGTTGCACAGGATGCCGCGCGCAAAGGCCTCCCCCCACGAGAGATCCGCCTTGGCCCGGGCGATCTGGAGCGCGGCTTCCCCCACCGCCCCGCCTCCCATATTGGCGGTGCCGGCCCACACCACCAGCAGCACCGTGCCCAGACAGCCGATCACATTGCCCAGGTAACTGAAGAACCAGTTCCGCAGCAGGTCGCGGGTGCTCACCAGCTTGCTCGCCCAGGCCATGGCCAGCAGGTTGTTGCCGGTGAACAACTCAGCCCCGCCGATCACCACCAGGATCAGCCCGAGGCAGAAACTCAGGCCGCCCAGCCAGCGGGAAACCCCGAGGCCGAAGGTGGCCTTGGTGATCACCACCGTAAAAAAGAGCGCCCCGAGCGAGATAAACGCGCCGGCGAGCACCGACAGCACCACCAGCGTCAGGGTATCGATATTCTTCTTGGCTGCGCCCCAATCCTCGACCCGCCGCGCGATCTGGCTCGGGTGATAGGCGTCGTTGATCAGCTCTTCTTTGGACATTGCCCTTACATCCTCAGTTCGTCATCTCATTGCTCGTAACCCCTGCAGATGAATAATCTCTATTCACCACTTCGGCACAAGAAGCCAGGGAGGGACCGATGAAAATCAGCGCCGTGAAGATCTTCCCCGTCAGCGATTTCGTCTATGTGAAAATCATCACCGACCAGGGATTGCACGGGCTCGGCGAAGCCTCGCTCAGCGGCCGCTCCCTGGCTGTGGTCCAGGCCCTCGAACACCTCAAACCCCTGTTGATCGGGCAGGACGCGACCCGTATCGAACACCTCTGGCAGGACATCTTCCGCGGCACCTTCTGGCGCGGCGGGCCGGTGCTGCAGTCCGCCCTGGCCGGCATCGATATCGCCCTGTGGGACCTGGCCGGCAAAGCCCTCGGGGTGCCCACCTATCGGCTGCTGGGCGGCGCGGCGCGAGACCGGGTGCTGGTCTACCGCCATGTGGGCGGGGCGACCCCGGAGGCACTGGTGGACAACGCGCAGCGCCTGCTGGCCGAAGGCTGGAAGGTGTTGCGCATCTGCCCGGGAGACAACGTCGGCGACGGCTTCAATCTGAGCCGCGCCATCCGCTGCGGCGTCGAACACTTCACCGCCCTGCGCCAGAGCGTCGGGGAAGAGGTGGAGGTGATCTTCGAGGTGCACACCCGCCTGACCCCGATCCGCGCCATCGAGCTGTGTAACGCCATCGCCCCCCTGCGCCCCTACTTCGTCGAGGACCCGATCCGCTCCGAGAATCCCGGCTCCTTCGCCACCCTGCGCGCCCATACCGACGTGGCCATCGGCACCGGCGAACAACTGCACACCAAGTGGGCTTTCCGCGAACTCATCGAGCAGGAGTTGATCGATTACCTGCGCATCGACCTGTGCCACACCGGCGGCATCACCGAGGGCAAGAAGATCGCCGCCATGGGCGAGGTGCACTATCAGGAACTGGCCTGCCACTATACCTCGAGCCCGGTGAGCACCGCGGCCATGCTGCACCTGAACCTGGCCGTGCCCAACTGCGCGGTGCAGGAGTACGCCCCGCCGGGCGGGTTCATGAACGAGGTCATCCAACACGGCCTGAAAACCGAGGCGGGATACCTGCTCTGCCCGGAGGCGCCGGGTCTGGGCATCGAGATCAACGAGGAAGCAGCCGCCGCCTATCCGCATCAGCCCAGCGAACCACCGCACTGGCGGCGGGAGGATGGGTCGGTGCAGGACTGGTGAGGATTTCGCCTTCGAGCACCAGCCAATAACCCTGACCGGGGTGTAGGCCCGCCAACCTCAAGGGCAGGATGCGGGGACCACGGCATGGCCCCATTTGCCGGGCCTCCCCTCTCAAGGTACCTTTGCCTCGTGCCGATCGTTGACCGGCGAGGAGGAATCGCGATGTCGCCCACTCACCGAGGGACGGATGGAAGCGTGGTGCCGGTGCTGCCCGCACCCTGGCCAATGCCGCCGGCCCGCCGCGCCACCATCGACTATGCGCTGCCGGCCCAAGCCGATGCCTGGCTGCGCCACCCGATCCTGGGCGACCCGAGCTTCGACGCCTTCGTCCGCCAGCCGGGCAATCCCATCGTGCGCGGATCGGCACCCTTCCTCTGGCCGGTGAACACCTCGCTGCTGGAGGACCCGGTCTCGGGCAACTGGTACGCCTATGTCGGCTACTACCTCGAGGGCTACGCCTTCGGCGAGGGCAAACCCATCACCCACTGCCGGGTCCACCGCTCCACCGACCAGGGCACTACCTGGGCCGAGGTGGGACCCGTCTTCGCCGATCCCGAGTTCCGCTTCGAAGGCGACCAGCACCCCTCACCCATCGCCCCCGACGCGAAGGTGGTGTACCACGCCGGCCGCTACCACATGAGCTACGACTGGTGCACCGCCAACACCACCTGGGCCAATGCCGCAGCCCCGGCCGAGGGGGCCGACAGCGGCTTGGCCTATGCCTGGTCCGAGCGCCCGGAGGGGCCTTTCCATCGCGCCCCCAGACCTATCCTGCGCACCTCGCAGGTGCAGCAGTGGAATCAGCACTCGTCGCGCTACCACCGCGCCTACGCCACCGCGCTGATCCGGCGCCAGCACGACTGGCTGGTGTTGGCGGATCTGGATTCCGGGGCGCACTTCGCCTGGGGGCAGGCCGCGCTGGCCGCGGTCGATCCTATGGGTGAATGGTCGGAGCCGGTGCTGCTGGCCGAGTTGGAGACCGATACCTATTACCCGGCGCCGGTGGAGTCCTTCCCGGCCTTTGCCCATGACGGGTACGTGTACGACCCGCGCACCTCGGTGGGCATGAACCGCAACTTCCAGCTGCTGATGCGGGCGCCCATCGAGCAGGCGCACCAGCCCGAAGCCTGGAGCCTCTACCAGCACGGCTCACTCTGGCACGCCGAGCCGGTGCCCCACGAATACTTTGGACTCTGGGGACAGACCCTGGCCGCCGAGGTCGTGGGCGGCCGCCTCGATGTGCTCTTCCCCTCGCGCCATGCCGAGGGCGGCGCCGGCACCATCAACGCGGCCACGCGGTCCTGGGACCAGCCCTTCCGGCCGCGCGGCTTCACCCTCAGCGCCCATGGCTCGCGCAGTCTCACCCGGACGAGAAGCGCCTATGGCCCCTTTGAACTGGAGGCCGGCATCCGGCTGGCTGCGGGCACCGTGCGCCTCGCCTGGGATTATCGGGCGCCGCTGGCCACCGAGGGCCGCGCCGATGGCAAGCCGGCGCCGGTGACCTGGACCCAGCACACCGGCCTGGAGCTGACGCAGAGGGGCTGGCGCATGTTGCGGGTTGGGGAGGATGAGCAACCCGAGGTACTGGGCGAGGGGCCGCTCGCTGCCAGCGAGGCGCGGCAGGTGCGGGTGGTGGTGCGGGCCGGCCGCGCGGCGGTGACCCTGGACGGCAAACGCGTCTGGGGGGGTTCGCTGGCGACGCCGCGGGCATGCCTGGCGCTGCTGCTCGAAACGCACACCCACCTCACTGTTGAACACTTCGCGGTGACGGGTACCCCCCGGCCGGCCACGCAATGCTGGCTGGCTTCGGAAGCGGTCGCCGGGGCGGGCATCGCCGAGCATTCCTACGACCGGGCAACCGGTCCGGTCTGGCACACTGGTCAGGGCAGTGTCTGCCGCATTCCCGGCGAACGGGCCAAGTGGAATTTCCGCGGCCGCGCCTTTCGCCTGTGGTCGCCGCGCGGGCCGGAGTACGGCACGGTGAGGGTGCTGCTGGATGGTGCTCCCGTCACTGCCATAGACCTGCGCGCCGAGGTGCAAACCCGCTCTGCGGTGGTGCTCGGGATGCAGGGGTTGGCAGACGGCTTCCACGCCCTGGTGCTGAAGGCAGACGACCGGCCCCTGCCGCTCGACTGTCTGGAGGTGGATCAGTAGTGAACGCCGGAAGATCCCTGGGGGCTCACCCTGTCCGGGGGAAATCTGGAGCCCGGTGTTGCCGAGGCGCTGAAGCAGCAACAAGCCCGCACCACGCTGAACCACGCCCTGAAAGATTTCGTCGGCTAGGGAGCCACCACCATGCCTGACTTTCTCCACGCACTTCAGAGCGGCGCAACCCACCTGTGGTTGTTTATCCCCGCTGCCATTCTGCTGGGCGCCCTGCACGGCCTGGAGCCGGGCCACTCCAAAACAATGATGGCGGCATTTATCATCGCCATCCGCGGCACCATCGGGCAGGCGGTGCTGCTGGGCGTGTCGGCGGCCATCTCTCATTCGCTGATCATCTGGGTGCTCGTTGCTGCGGTACTTCACTATGGCGACCAGTGGGGGGCAGAGCAGGTCGAGCCCTATCTGCAGCTCGGTTCAGCGGCCGCGGTGCTCGCGCTGGCGCTGTGGATGTACCTGCGCACGCGCCGGGAGCTACGTCGGGCCGCCGACCATCACCACCATCACCATGCGCATACCTCTCACCCGGGCGAGACCTTCACCCTCGACACCGGCCATGGCAGGGTGGAGTTGAGTGTCTTCGAGAACGGGGTCCCGGCCGTCTTCCGCCTGCACGCCCCGGCGGGCGCCTCGCTGCCCGAGGCCGCATCCGTGGCTCTCGAAACCGTGCGCCCCGATGGCACCAGGCAGCACTTCCAGTTCGTAGCCAGGGAAGGTTTTCTCGAATCGAGCCACCCCATCCCCGAGCCGCACGAATTCGACGCCCTGCTCACCCTCAACCACGGTGGCCACGGCCACACCTGCAGGGTGGAGTTCCGCGAACACGGGCACTCTCATGAGGAGGGCGCCAGCCCGGAATTCCAGGATGACCACGAGCGCGCCCACGCCCGGGACATCCTCCAGCGCTTCGGCGGCCGCCCGGTCACCACCCCGCAGATCGTGCTCTTTGGCATCACCGGTGGGCTGATGCCCTGTCCGGCCGCCTTCACGGTGTTGCTCGTCTGCCTGCAACTCAAACGCGCCACCCTGGGCTTTGTCATGGTCGGCGCCTTCAGCTTCGGCCTGGCCCTGACCATGGTCGCCACCGGCGCCCTCGCTGCCTGGAGTGTGCAACACGCCCAGCGCCGATTCAGCGGTTTTGGCGAGGCCGTGCGGCGCGCCCCCTATATCTCCTGCCTCCTGCTGGTCGTGCTCGCCTCCTATATGGCCTGGCAGGGCTGGCAGGGACTCCACCCCTAACCTGCAAAGGAATCGCCTAGTGGATAGGGGAGTCCGGGCGACCGGCTCCCCTATCCACTAGGCGACCCCCACTCTTAATTCTCCGTTTCGCGAGCCGACCCCCTATGGCTGGCGTTCCAGGAGCAGATTCCGCAGGCGGTCGTTGGTGTAGCGTCGGGCGATGACCCGCTGGTGCTCATCGGCGACAAGCACCGCGCCGGGCATGGCCAGCTTGGCCTGGCGCAGAGCCGCGACCATAGCTTCATCGATCCTCCGTACCGAGAAGGTCAGACCAGTACCAGCCTGAGCAGCGGCGCTGGTCGGGATCTGCCGGTTCACCGAGAGCACCCCGGCAAGGGTCTGCCGATCGACCGAGAGCACCCCCAAAAAGAACAGGTCGCCAGCGGTATCATGCAGCGTGAACCGCATACTGTCTCCCTGCACCTCAATGGTCCCCATGTCCATGGGCATATCCTGGACTCCCTGTTGCGGCATGGTGATCATCCCGCGCCAACCCTGGCTATTGCTTCGCTCCAAGGTCAGGGCAACTTGGAGTGCGCCCCCCGGAGTCTGGATGGCCCCTTGCCAGGACCCAGCCAGACCTGAATGGGCCCTGGCAACCCCTATCTTGGGGCTCACGGGGTAGGCTGAAACGGAGGTCGCGATGGCGACGCTAGCGGCGACGATCAGGGTGTATTTCATGGCTGGGCTCCTTGGTTTGGTTTCGCTTCTTGGTCTGGGTCCGTATCCTTCGTCTCTGGCAGGTGATATCGCAAGGACGGTGCCAACAGGAAGGGCCGAGGGCAGACCTTGGGTCGGGATGGACCGCAGGTAACTGAAAAACAGGATCTTGCTCTTTGTTTAGGGCGTGGTGCAGGATGGGGTGGCGGATCGGCGCGGCAGGCGCGGGAAACGTCAAGGAAATGGACGACTGCGGTAGGGAACAGCGCTAAGTGTTGAGGGGTAAAGGGTTAACTTGTTATGACCAGAGTATTGGCAGCGCCGACAACGCTTTGGGCAGTTCATCGCACTGCGGAGGGGGAGCCGGCGGGGTATTCTTGTAGGAAGGGTACCAGCTGTCCAGGATAGTTGCCGAGCAAAGCACAGGAGGATATATTACCCAAACAGACGTTGGCCCTGTGAGATCTCCATGTTGAAAGACAAACTGCGCTCCAAAACGCTCTGCCTGCTGTCGGCCTGGATGGCGGTTTTCCATCTGGCCGCCCAGGGGTTTTCCCCGGGAGCGGTGTTGTGCCTGCAGGCCGATGGCCAGATGGCGGTGGAGATCCCCGGCGCCGGCCAGGGTTGCGCCGGCCAAACCGTGCCGCAGCACCACCGGACACCGGCTGCGATCTCCATGGTGCTGCTGGTCTCGGATGGAGATTGCGGTCCCTGCGCGGATCTGCTCCTGCCGGATGCATCGGCTGCCGAAGGCCCTGCCGGCCGGCACTTCACCACCGGCCATCTGTCGGCCCTGACCTGGCAGCACCCCGCACCGATCCTCCTGGAACCTGTCCGCACTTCCGGAGCCGCTCTGCATCGGCCTCCACCCAACATCCTGCCCCCCGCCCATCTGCACCACTCCACTGTCTTACTAATCTGATCCTCCCGCACTGCTTCACCGCCTGAACCGGTGCCGGCCCTGGTGTCGGCACCGCGCCCGGGTTTTCTCCGTCTACCCTACTTTGCGGGAGTCCTCCATGAGACCCAGATCTCGGGCCCTCCGGCTCGGAGTGCTGTTGGTATTGGCCTTGCTCGGACCCGATGCCGCTACCGGGCAAGCCCTGAGTTTGCAGGAAGTACAGCAACAGGCCCTGCTGCACCATCCCCGGGTGATCGCCGCCCGCAAAACCTGGGAAGCAGCCCGGGCCCGACAGCGCGGCGCCCGCCTGCCCCCGGACCCGCACTTATCCCTGGAGTACGAGGGACTCACCAGCTTTCAGGCCCCCTACGGAGAGCGCAACCTGGAACTCAGCCAGGTCCTGGAGTTTCCCGGCAAACCCCGTTTCCGCAGCCGCCTGGCCGGGTATCAGGCCCAGCTCGCCGAAGCCGACTACGAGGCCCTCCGGCTGGAGATCACCGCCGCTGCCAGTGCGGCCTGCGGCCGGCTGTGGGCTGCCCGCGACCTGCTTTCCCGGGCCGGTGAAAATCTGCGCCTGGCCGAGGACTTCCGCGACAAGACCCAGAAGCGGGTGGAGGCCGGGGATGCCTCGCCCCTCGAGGTGCTGCGAGCCGAGGTGGAAGCCGGGCGCGTAGCTGCCGAACAGGCCACCGCTGCCAACCAGTTGCAGTTCGCCCGGGCCGAACTCAATGCCCTGCTGGGCCAGGCGCCCGACGCTCCCCTAGAGGTGAGTGGCGGGTTGGAGTACCAACCTCTGCGCACCGAGTTGCCCCTCCTCCAAAAACGGGCCCTGGAGCAACGCCCCGACCTGTGCGCCGCCGACCTCCGCACCCGGGCTGCGCGCGCGGGTGAAGGACTGAGCCGCGCCGGGTTGGTGCCCGACCTCGAAGTATCGGCCGGGCGCCAGCACGTGCGCCAGGAAGACCGGTACTGGCGCACCGGCGTGGCCCTCACCCTGCCCCTGTGGAGTGTGCCCGCCCAGCGGGGGGTGTTGGCCGGGGCCCAGGCCGAAGCCGCAGCGGCCGAGGCCCTGCAGGCAGGCCGCAGGAACCAGGCCCTCCTCGAAGTCCAGGAGGCGTACCTGGAAGTGCGCACCGCCGAGATACGCCTGCTGCTCTACCGCGACCGGGTAGTACCCCGAGCCGAGGAAGGGTACCAGCTCGCCCGCCGCAGCTACGACGAGGGCGCCTCCAGCTACCTGGAGATCCTCGATGCCGGGCGCGCGCTGGCCGAAGCCCGGCTGGTCCTGGTACAGGCCCTGCTCGACCACCACCTCGCCCTGGCCCGACTCACCCAGGCGGTGGGCGACCACCTGAATGAGTGAATGCCAACCCCTTCATCCCAACACCGAGGAGATCTGCCCGTGAAGCCCATCCTTGCCTGTCTCGCCGCCCTGGCCCTGCTGGCCGGCTGCGGCCAGTCCGAAGCCCCCAAACAAGAGCCACCGAAAAGCGCGGCCGCCCAACCCGCAGGGGAGAAATGCGCCGCCCATGACGCCCCCACAGCCTGGTGTTTCATCTGCGACCCCGCCCTGCGCGAACCGGGCCGGCTCTGGTGCCAGGAGCACAGCCGCTACGAGGACCGCTGCTGGATATGCCACCCCGAACTGCAGGACAAAGCCCGCCTCTACTGCAACGAACACGGTCTCTATGAAGACGAGTGTTTCCTCTGCCACCCCGAATTGAAAGACCAGGCCAAGAGCAAGGAGCAGGTGGATGCTGGCAGTGCGGAGCTGTTGTGCCAGGAGCACGGCGTCGCCGAAGCCGAGTGCGGCATCTGCCATCCCGAGTTGGCGGCCGGACTCAAACCCGGCGGCGCGGTGAAGGTGCGCCTGCCTTCCGCCGGATCGGCCGACTTGATCGGAATCGAAACGGCGCCAGCCGGCGCCGGCCAGGTTGCCGAGGCGGTGGAGTGTTATGCCGAGATGGCCTTCAACCAGAACCGCATCGCCCAGCTGAGCGCCCCGGTCAGCGGCGTGGTGCGGGAGGTGCGCGCCGACCTGGGGGATGTTGCGGCGGGCGGCCAAGTGGTCGCCCGGATCTGGTCGGCAGCACTAGCGGAAGTCGTGTCGCAGGCGGTGCTGGCGCACCAGACCCTGGAGCGGGAACGCCAGTTGCGCGCCGAGGGCATCTCGCCGGCCAAGGATCTGCAGGAGGCCGAGGCCGTGCACCGCACCACCTGCCAGCAGGCCCGCGCTTTGGGCTTTTCCGAAGCGGAGATAGAGGTACTGGCCGACCACCCCGACGAGCAGGTGTTGCTGGGATTACGCGCCCCCTTTGCCGGCGAGGTGGTCGAGCGTCAGGCCGTGCCGGGCGCCTTCGTCGAGGCGGGCCAGCCCCTCTTCACCCTCACCGACCGCTCCACCATGTGGGCGATGTTGAGTATCCCCGAGACCCACCTCGACCAGGTGCGGGTGGGGCAGACCGTCGAGTTGCAGGTGGACGCCCTGCCCGGGCAGACCTTTGCCGGCCGGCTGACCTGGATCGCCGCCGAGATCGACGGGCGCACCCGCCTGGCCCGCGCCCGCGCCGAGGTGCCCAACCCCGAGGGCCAGCTCAAGGCGCGCATGTTCGCCCGGGCCCGCATCCTGGTGCGCCAGCCACAGCAGGGGCTCACCGTGCCCCTGCAGGCCATCTCCGAGGTGGAGGGCCAGTCCCTGGTCTTCATCAAATTGGAAGAGGACCTGTACGAAGCCCGCGCCGTGCGTCTGGGCGCCGCGCACGAGGGCCAGCGCGAGGTGCTCGAAGGCCTGGAAGCGAGCGACCAGGTGGTGGTCCGCCATGGCTTCAGCATCAAGTCGCAACTGCTCGCCTCGCGCCTGGGCGCCGGCTGTGCCGATGACTAGCAGTGCCGCAGTGGTCCCGCCGACATCGGAAGGAAACCCATGCTGAACCACCTCATCGACTTTTCGCTGCGGCACCGGGGGCTGGTCTGTGTCCTGGCGCTGCTGCTGGTCTTCCTCGGCGGGCAGGCCCTGCGGCATTTGCCTGTCGACGCCTTCCCAGACACCACCCCGGTGCAGGTGCAGGTCAACACCACTGTGCCCGCCCTCAGCCCGCTGGAGGCGGAACAGCAGGTGACCCTGCCCATCGAGCTGGCCCTGGGCGGCCTGCCCGGGCTGCAGAACCTCCGCTCGGCCTCCAAGTTCGGGCTCTCGCAGGTGGTGGCCACCTTCGATGACGACACCAGCATCTACCACGCCCGCCAGCTGGTCACCGAGCGCCTGCAGAGCGTCGAATTGCCCGCCGGCATCGAGCGGCCCCAACTGGGCCCCATCTCCACCGGTCTGGGCGAGGTCTTCCACTATGTGGTGCGCTCGACCGATCCGAACCGCTCGCTGGCCGAGTTGCGCGAGTTGCACGACTGGGTGATCAAGCCGCATCTGCGCCAGGTGCACGGGGTGGCCGAGATCAACTCCTGGGGCGGGTACGAGAAACAGTACCACGTGGTCGTCGAACCCGAACGCCTGATCGCCTACCACGTCACCTTTGCCGAGCTGGTGCAGGCCCTGCAGGACAACAACCAGAACGTCGGCGGCGGCCAGATCGTGCGCAGCGGCGAGTCCCTGCTGGTGCACGGTGTGGGCCTGGCTACCAGCACCGAGGACTTGGGCAATATCGTCATCGCCGCCCACGAAGGGGTGCCGGTGCGGGTGCGCGACGTGGCCCGGGTGCAGCTCGATCACGAGATCCGCCGCGGCGCCGTCACCGCCGAGGGCCGCGGCGAGGCGGTGCTGGGCCTGGGCTTCATGTTGATGGGGGAGAACAGCGCCCAGGTGACCCGGGCCCTCAAGGCCAAACTGGCCGAGGTGCAACCCTCGCTGCCGCCCGACGTGGTGGTCGAGACCCTCTACGACCGCACCGAACTGGTCGATCAGGTCATCGATACCGTCGAACACAACCTGCTCTTCGGCGCCCTGCTGGTGATCGCGGTGCTCTTCGCCTTCCTCGGCGACCTGCGCGCCGGCCTGATCGTCGCCGCCGCCATCCCCCTGTCCATGGTCTGCGCCGGCAACTTCATGCTGCAGACCGGTATCGCCGCCAGCCTGCTGAGCCTGGGGGCCATCGACTTTGGCCTCATCGTCGACAGCTCGGTGATCATGGTCGAGAACTGCGTGCGCCATCTGGGCGAAGCCAAGGGCATCCGGTCCCGCCTCGAGGTGGTCCGCGACGCCGCGGTGGAGGTACGCAAGCCGACGATGTTCGGCGAACTCATCATCATCCTGGTCTTCCTGCCGGTGCTGACCCTCGAGGGCATCGAGGGCAAACTCTTCCGGCCCATGGCGCTGACCATGATCTTCGCCCTGGCCGGCTCCATGGTCCTCTCCCTGACCCTGATGCCGGTGCTAGCCAGCCTCTTCCTGCCAGCCAAACTCAGGGCCCACGAGCCGCTGCTGGTGCGCCTGCTGCGCCGGCTCTACACCCCCGTGCTGAACGGTGCCCTGCACTGGCGCAGACTCACCCTGGGCCTGGCCCTGCTGCTGGTGGCCGGCACCGGGTTGCTGGCCAGCCGGATGGGCGGGGAGTTCGTGCCCAAACTCGGCGAGCAGGCCCTGGCGGTGAACACGGTGCGCCTGGCCGGGGTCGCGGTCGACGAGGCCGTGGAACTCAACGACCGCCTGGAACGCGAACTGCTGGCCCGCTTCCCCGACGAGATCGCCCATATCTGGACCCGCCTGGGCACCGCCGAGATCGCCACCGACCCCATGGGCATCGAGTTGACCGACTTCTTCATCGCCCTCAAACCCCGCGACCAATGGCAAAAGGCGCATACCCAGGCCGAGCTGGTCGAGGCCATGCGCCAGGTCTTCGCCAGGGTGCCGGGCATGACCACCGCCTTCAGCCAGCCCATCGAGCTGCGCATGAACGAGATGATCGCCGGGGTGCGCGGCGACGTGGCGGTCAAGGTCCTGGGCGATGACCTCGACGAACTGGGCCGCCTGGCCGGGCAGGTCCAGCAGGTGCTGGCCGGCATTCCGGAAACCGCCGAAGCCACGGGGGAGCAGTTCACCGGCCAGCCGGTGCTGGAGGTGCAGGTCAACCCCGAGGCCATCGCCCGTTACGGGGTCTCGACGCGGCAGGTGCTGGACGTGGTTGAGGCGGTGGGCGGCAAACAGGTGGGCGAGGTGCGCCAGGGCCAGCGCCGCTTCCCGCTGGTGGTGCGGCTACCCGACCGGCAGCGCACCGACCCCGAGGCCCTAGCTTCGACCCTGATCCCCACCGCCGGCGGTGCGGTGCTGCCGCTGGCACAGGTGGCCACCCTCACCCTGACCGAGGGCCCGTCCACCATCAACCGCGAGTGGGGCCGGCGCCGGGTCACGGTGCAGGCCAATGTGCGCGGGACCGATCTGGCCGGGTACGTCGCCGAGGCCCGGAAGCGCATTGCCGAACAGGTGCAGTTGCCCGAAGGCTATGTGCTGGAGTGGGGCGGACAGTTCGAGAACATGGAGCGGGCCAATGCCCGGCTGTGGGTGGTGGTGCCCCTCACTCTGGGCCTGATCTGTATCCTGCTCTATCTGACCTACGGCCGGGCCATCGACGCCCTGCGGGTCTTCACCGGGGTGCCCCTGGCGATGGTGGGCGGGGTGCTGGCGCTCTGGCTGACCGGGCAGCCCTTTTCGGTGTCGGCGGCCATCGGCTTCCTCGCCCTGTCGGGCATCTCGGTGCTGGGAGACATGGTGCTGGTCTCCTATGTGCGCCAGCTGCTAGACCAGGGCATGGAACTGGGCCAGGCCGTCAGCCAGGCCGCCCAGATCCGGCTGCGGCCGGTGTTGATGACCGCCCTGGTGGCCTGTATGGGTTTTGTGCCCATGGCCCTCAGCACCGGGGTGGGCTCCGAGGTGCAGCGCCCCCTGGCCACGGTGGTCATCGGCGGGGTGCTCAGCAGCACCCTACTCACCCTGGTGGTGTTGCCGGTGCTCTATCTCCTTCTGTATCGAATCAGCCCGATACGCGACCCGAAGCCCATCCAGAATCCATGACGGAGGCCTCCGAACGGAGGCCCTCAATCAGCGTGCCGCAGCAGGAGGGGCCATAGTCACATACATCGTCTTTCCCGATGGAACAATTCATGATAATCTATTAAACAAATGGAGCCAGCTCGTGTATACTACTCTAGAGTAATACGTCCCATGCGCCAACCCCTAACGGGGGGACAACCCCATGAACTGCCCCGTGTGTAAGGCCGAACTAAAAGCCCTAGACCGGCAGGGCATCGAGATCGACGCCTGCCCCCAGTGCCGCGGCGTGTGGTTGGACCGGGGCGAACTGGAGAAGATCATCGAACGCACCGTGGGGGAAGGAGAGGGGCGGGGAGTCGGCGCACCGACACACCCGGGTCGCCAAAGCCACCGGGACCATGACGACGATCACCACCATGACGACGACCATGACCGTCACGGCTACGGCCGAAACCACGGTAACAACTCTCACCGCAAGCGAAAGTCACTGCTGGGCGAATTGTTCGATTTTTGACCCGGGAGGCAGAAGGTGAGAATGGAAGTGCGCGCCCACCAACAAAAAGTAGGTGCTGCCCTGCGCCGCGAAATCGAACGCCGGCTGCAGTTTTCCCTGTCCCGCTTCAGCCGGCAGATATGCACCGTGAAGGTCCAACTCTCCGACCTGAACGGCCCGCGCGGCGGGGTGGACCAGTGCTGCCGGGTCGACATCAGCCTGGTTACTGGCCACCGGCTAATCGTCGAGGATACCCAACGGTGCCTATCCGCCGCCATCGGCCGGGCCACGGAGCGGGTAAGCCGGGCGGTTTCCCGTCAGCTTTCCCGACAGCATTAAAAACCAGGCTTGGAGCGATACGACACGCCGTGGGCCCGGGAAGTGAGGCGTGCCAAGTTCCACTGGATCATCTATGTCTTCGGCGCCCTGCTGGTGTGGACCGGCATCAAGATGGCCATGGGCAAGGGCGAGGAGATGGACCTGGAGGCGAACCCGGTGGTGCGCCTCTGCCGGCGTT
>JADZBP010000108.1 GCA_020852055.1 Candidatus Latescibacterota bacterium | reverse complement strand
TTGTCGCCGGCATGGAGGCTGCCGACGATTCGACCTTTGTGGTGCGGCTCAAGGAACCCAATGCGCCCTTCCTCTCGAACCTGGCGATGAATTTCTGCGCCGCAGTGAGTCCGGCGGCGGTGGACAAATACGGCGACGATTACTTCAAACACCCGGTGGGCACGGGGCCTTTCCGGCTGGTGGAGTGGCGCAAGGACGAGCGGCTGGTGGTGGAGCGCAATGAGGCGTACTGGGGGGAAAAGGCGGTGTTGCGCCGGCTGGTGTTCAAACCAGTGCAGGACGCCTCGGTGCGTTATCTAGAATTGAAGACCGGGGCGGTGCAGGGCATCGACGACCTCAATCCGGAGTTGGTGCCCGAGGTGCAGGCCGATCCCCAATTGCAGTTGTTGACCCAGCCGGGCATGAACGTGGGATACCTGGCGATGAACATGGATAAACCGCCCTTCGACAACCGGCTGGTGCGCCTGGCCCTCAACCACGCCATCAACAAGCAGTCGCTGGTGGACAATTTCTACCAGGGCCTGGCCGAGGCGGCCAAGAATCCCATCCCGCCCACTATGTGGGGGTACAACGACACCATCGCCGCGTACCCGCACGACCCGGCGCTGGCCCGGCAGCTTTTGGCCCAGGCGGGGTTCCCCAAGGGTTTCGACACCGAGCTGTGGGCCATGCCGGTCTCGCGGCCGTACATGCCCCAGCCCGACAAGATCGCCCAGGCCATCCAGGCCGACCTGGCGGCGGTGGGGGTGCGGGCGCAGATCGTGCAATGGGAGTGGGGCACCTACCTGGACAAGCTGGCCAACGGCGAACACCCCATGGCCCTGCTGGGCTGGACCGGAGATAACGGCGACCCGGACAATTTCCTGTACGTGCTGCTCGACCTGGCGGCGGCCGAAAAGCCGGCGGCTAATATCGCCTTCTACCGCAGCGAGGAGGTGCACCAGCTCTTGGGGGAGGCCCGCCGCGAGCCCGACCAGGCGGCCCGCGCCCACCTCTACCGGCGGGTGCAGGAGCTGATCCACCGCGACGTGCCCTGGGTGCCTCTGGTGCACGCCACCCAGACCATCACCTTTGCCCGGCCGGTGCGGGGATTTGCCCTGCATCCCACCGGCAGCCACTGGTTTCACCGGGTTTTCCTGGATCGCTGAAGATGCGGCTCTATATCCTCAAACGCCTGGGCCTGGCGATCCCCACCTTCGTGGGCATCTCGGTCCTGGTCTTCCTGATGATCCACCTGGTGCCCGGCGACCCGGCCCAGATCATGCTGGGGGAAAGGGCCGATGCCCAGAGTGTGGCTGCCCTGCGCGCCGAGCTGGGGCTCGATCAGCCGCTCTGGGTGCAGTTCACCCGCTTCTTCGGGGATCTCTTGCAGGGCAGGCTGGGGTACTCGGTGCACACCCACGAGCTGATCACCGCCGAACTGGGACGCCGTTTTCCGGCCACGGTCGAACTGACCTTTTTCGCCATGCTCATCGCGGTGGGCGTGGGCGTGGGGGCCGGGGTGTTGGCGGCGGTGCGGCGGGGCGGGGTGCTCGATTACCTGTGTATGGTGGGGGCCACGGCCGGCATCTCCATCCCCATCTTCTGGCTGGCGCTGATGCTGGTCCTGTTCCTGGGGGTGTATCTGCCCGTCCTGCCCATCTCGGGACGGCTCTCGGCGCATCTGGATTTTGTGCCCCGCACCCACTTCTACCTGCTCGACGCCCTGCTGGCCGGCGACTGGGTGGCTCTGGGGGATCTGATCCGGCACCTGGTGCTGCCCTCGCTGGCGCTGAGCACCGTGCCGCTGGCGGTGATCGCGCGCATGACGCGGGCCAGCCTGCTGGAGGTGCTGGGGGAGGATTATATCCGCACCGCCTGGGCCAAGGGATTGCGCGAAAGCCAGGTCATCTGGCGGCATGCCCTGAAAAACGCCTTCATCCCGGTGCTGACGGTGATCGCCCTGGAGTTCGGCTACCTGCTGGGCGGGGCGATCATCACCGAGACCGTCTTTGCCTGGCCGGGGGTGGGCCGCTGGCTCTTCCTGGCGGTGCAGGCCCGCGACTTCCGGGCCGTGCAGGGCGGGGTGCTGCTGCTGGCGGGCATCTTCATCCTCGTCAACCTGGTGGCCGACCTGCTCTATGCCTGGCTCGACCCCCGCATCAAATACGACACCTGACCCGAACGAGCAGACCAAGCGCGATGAGCAGACCCGCACCGCCGCCGAACAGGGAAGAGATTGGCCAGTTGGAGCCCTATGTGGGGCTGGGATTGGAGCATGTCTGGGTGGTCGCCACCGCCGAGGAGGCGGCACAGGCGATGGCGGAACTGCGGCAACACCCGGCGCTGGGTTTTGATACCGAGTCGCGGCCGACCTTCGTCAAGAACGAGAAATCCCGCGGGCCGCACGTGCTGCAGTTCGCCACCCTGCAGAAGGCCTACATCTTCCAGTCGCACCGGACTGAATGCCACCCGGCGATCACCGAACTCCTGGCTGCCGAGGGGATCGCCAAGATCGGCTTTGGCCTTAAGGACGACCTCAAATTCATCGTCGAGAAATTCGGCATCGAGCCGCGGGGGGTGGTGGATCTCAACAGCACCTTCGGGGAGCTGGGCTACAAGAACCAGGTCGGGGCGCGGGCGGCCATCGCCATGCTCTTCCGCAAGAAGCTGCTCAAATCCCGCAGCACCACCACCTCCGACTGGTCGGCCCGGACCCTGAGCGAGAAACAGATCCTCTACGCGGCCAACGACGCCTATGCCGCGCTGCAGGTGTTTCACGCCCTCGCGGGGCGGGTCAAAGCCGGCGCAGCGTCCTGAGCAGGTACAGACCGCCCAGCGCCCCCAGGGCGCCGAAAAGGAAATGGGTGGCCAGCGGGTAGGCCAGGCCCCCGGCCAGGGAGCCGTGCTGGAGGGGAAGGTACCACGCATTGATGCCCCAGCGCAGGAGCGGTTTGAGGGCGTGCAGCAGGCCGCAGGCCAGGGCAAAGGCCCAGGCGTGGCGGCGCAACAAGGGCCACGCGGTGTAGACCCAATCCGCCAGCACGCCGGACAGGGAGTAGATGAAGCCGCTGAGGGGGTCGAAGAACCCGCCAAAGGCGCAGAGCCCGGCGCCCAGGCCGGTGAGGGTGCCGGCCCAGGGCAGGGGCGAGGCGGCCCGGCCCCCAGCCAGCAGGGCCATCCAGATCAGTCCCTGGCGGCCCGGCAGGTGCAGGGGGGCCCTCAGCGCTTTGTGCAGCAGCACCGCGGCGATGCCCAGGCCCACCAGCACCGCAACCTGGACCACCACCCTGGTGGTTTCATGCTGAAAGATGTTTGAGCGGCTCTTTGGCCAGGACGCGCCACTGACAATGCTCATCACTTGTTGCCTCCTCGACAAATAAGACGGCCCGCCCACCTCTGAGCAGGGGCCGCGGCCAGGTTCCCAGTTCCACCAACTCGGCGGCGGGCACCTCGGCGCCCTGCAGGGTGCGGATCGACCCCAGGCAGAGTTGGTCCCGCAACGCGGCAGCGGGGTGGATGCCCGCCAACTCGCGCAAACCCGGCAGCCACAGGAAGCGGCCGTCCTCTCCGCCCTGGCACAACCCCACCCCCGCCAGCGCCCCGATCACCCCCAGGCGCGTGCCGGTCAGGCCTTCGAGCAGCAGGCCGCAGCGGGAAGCCAGTTCCCAGGCCTCCTCCACCGCCAGCACCTGCTCTTTGGCCCCTTTGCCAAAGGCCACCACCTCGGCGTTCACCGCCTCCTGCCCTGCCAGGCAGAGCCCGGCGTCGGCGCCAGGAGCGCTGTGGGCCAGGAGGAAGGCGCGGCAATGGGCCGCCGTCGGGTCCAGGTCGGTGTCATTCACCCTGGCGGTGATACAGGCGGCGCTGTTGTGCGAGGTATAGGGGATGAGCGGCGAAACCAGTAACTGGTGCCGGGTGACGCCGGTTGGCTCGGCCAGGCCGGCTTCGGCGAGGCTGGCAGCCAACTGCCGGGCCAGATGGCCGGTGCCGCGGCTGTCGGCATTGTCGGTGTCGTCCAGGCCGATGTAGATCTGCATCCCCCGCTGTCCTCTCGCGCTGCGCTCTAGCATATAAGCTAGGAAAGCGGCTGGCGCTTGACAAAGAAATCTTGACGCCGGGTCGGGCCCTGAGAATCCTAGACCATAGGAAAACCATTTGCCGGGGAGCAAAAAGATGAAACGATGCAGGCTGTTGCTGCTGGCACTGCTGCTGGCAGGGGTCGGGTGCGGCGGGGACGGGGGCAAGGACGAAAACGGGTCGCCGGCCAGTTCCGGCGGCGGTGACGAGGGCGGCACGGTGGTGGTGAAGGCCACCTACTCGGGCACGGCCAAGACCACCGGGACCGGGGTGCTGGTTGCCGGTCTCTTCCGGACGCTGAGCACCGCCCAGGCCATTCCGGACTACGAGGCGCGTACCTCTGCCGAGGCGGCGGTGGGCGCCGAGTACACCCTGACCCTGAGCAAGGTGGCTCCGGGCGAGTACTATCTGCTGGTTTACTACGATCTCCAGTTGCACAACCAGCACGATGCCGGCAAAACCGACCGCTACGTGCTCTACGAGGGCCAGCACCTGGCTGCTGGGGCCACGGCGCTCACCGTGCGGGCCGGGGCGATCACCACCCCGACGGCGGTGCATTTCGGGGACGAGTTCCTGCTCGGTTCGGGGGGTTCCTATCAGTAAGGGCAAGGCCCGCTGGTGGCCTGCCTGCTGGCTGCTGGCCGCCTTTCCCGCCGTCGGCCAGGACAGTCTGGCGACGGTGTTCACCGTGGGCGAAGTGGTGGTGCAGGGCAGCCGCGAATCCACCGTCGAAGCGGCCGGCACCACCACCCAACTGGCGGGTGAGCAGTTGCGGGCCCGCGGGGCCGCTGACCTGGCGGCGGCCCTGGCCGGGGTGCCGGGCCTGCAACTCGGCCTGCACACCAAGGGATACACCCGCGTGCTGGTGCGCGGCTTCGAGCAGGACCGCGTAGCCGTGCTGATGGACGGCATCCCGTTGGGGGATGTGTACTCGGCAGACCTGGACCTGGCCCGGGTCCCGCTGCTGAACCTGGCGCGGGTGGCGGTCCGCCGCGGCGCCGCCTCGGCGTTGTACGGCACCAGCGGGGCGGCCGGGGTGATCAACGCCATCACCCGCCGGCCGCTACGGCCCGGGGTGCAGGCCCGCGCCGAATACGGGCAGGGGGGGCGGGTGATGCTCGACCTGGCCGCTGGGGCGGCGCCCGGACGCGCCTATTACTGGCTGACGGCTAGCCTGAACCGGGAGGAGGGGTATCGGCCTTCGGGCCGGCTCGACGCCCGCGCGCGGCGGACCTGGTTCGACCGGCTGGTGCCGTACGGCCTGTACGGGCGCGCCTTCGACGAGGTGGTGCTGCCCGCCAAGGACAGCTACCTGGGCGATACCGGCCGCTGGGACCACACCGACCACCAACAATGGGAACTGGCGGGCAAGGCGGGTTGCGACCTCGGCGCGGGATGGGAGGGCGGGGTGGTGGCGCGGTTCCAGCGGCGCGAGGCGCGCACCAATACCTATGAGGCCAACGCGTACAGCGACTACAAGGCCCAGGATGGGTTGTGGCAGGACCCCGTGCTGGCGCTGAGCACACCCCTCCAGATCAAAAAGGCGGCCTTGCGCAACCGGGCCTTCGTCTGGCCGGCGGCGCCCACCTATCAGCTGGCGCCCTACCTCCAGTTGGCCCGTCCGGGCATCGGCTTCAAGGGGCTGCTGTACCACACCCGGCGGCAGGCCGACGAAGAAGGGTACGCCTCGACGGACCACCGCTACCCCAAGGATCAGGCCGCGGTGCTGGCCGGGTTCGACCTCGATCCCTACCTGGACCGCAAGACCTACGGCGCCGCCGGCGCCAACCTCTTCCTCAGCCTGGGACAGGAAGAGCGCGGACGCCTCTCCCTGGCGCTGCTGTGCCGCGACGACTGGTTCGACGCCCGCCAGCAGGCGATCTCCCCGGCGGCATCCCCGCATATCGCGGCGACCTCGTATGGCCTGCGGGCTTACCGGGTTTCCTACCTCGAATCCTTCTCGCTGACTCTGGCCGCCGAGGAGGAAAGAGCGCTGGGTGAGCGGCTGCGCCTGAGCGCGGGCATCTCCTACGACGCGCAGTGGTTGCTGGCGTTCAAGGAACGCACCCTTTTCACCTACACCGATGCGTACCGGGCCGGCAGCCGGGCGGTGGTGGCGGGTACGCGGGACGGGTTGAACCTGGTGGTGGGCGCGGTGTACGCGGGGGGGGCGGGATGGTGGCGGGTGCAGGGTTCGCTGGCGCGCAAAACCCGTTTCCCCACCCTGGGTGAATACGCCAAGGTCGACAGCCTGCACGACCGCGGGCTCAAGCCGGAGCGGATCTACAGCGGCAGCGTTGGGGTGGACCTGGACCTGCGCGGGGAAACGCTGCACTGGCGCTCGGACTACTACTACACGGCGGTGTTCGACCGCATCGAGAAGATCGCCGGCGGGGGTGAGCCCCCGGTCAATATCGAGCGGCTGGTGGCGCAGGGGGTGGAGAACAGCCTGTCCTGGCGGACCCGGCCCTGGGGGCTGAACACGCGGCTCTCCTATGTGTACCTGCGGGCGCGCAGCCATGATCACGCGGCGGAGGAGACGGTCAACAAGGGGTCGCAGCGCGCCGGGGTGCCCTCCCACCAACTCGCCCTGGAGGTGCGCGCCGAGCCTGGCTGCCGCACCCGCCTGGTGGGCTGGCTCGAACATACCCGCGGGCAGGTCGCCTATGTGATGCGGGAGCGGCCGGTCGCGGACGAGGCCGGGATTCCGTACGACACGGCCCACTTCGGCACCGTGCCGCTGCATCATCCCCTGAAGGTGAACCTGAAGGTGGAGTGGCGGCTGGGCGGACACGCGGCGCTCTACTGCCTGGGGACGAACCTGTTAGACGATTACGAGGCCGACCCTTTTAATCCGGGTCCGGGCCGGAGCCTGAGTCTGGGGTGGACCTACGAGCGCTGAAGCTGTCGCCGGAAAAACCAAGAGCCGACTCCCTGCAGCGGGAGCCGGCTCTTCTGGTTTTTGGGGCAGGGGCTCAGACCTTGGTCCAGGCGCCTTTCTTCTTGGAGCTGGCCACGGCGGCGGCGACGAAGCGCATGCCGGCCACACCCTCCTCCACGCCCGGATGGGCGAAGGGGGCGGGGGCGCTCTCGCCGCGCTGGCGGCGGATGGACCATTCCATGGTCTGGTGCAGGTTGGCCAGGGCCTCGAAGAAGTCCTCGTGGTGGCCGGCCGGCACCCGCAGGTAGGGTTTCACCGCGTCGGGCAGGAAGCTGAAGCCGGCGCCGATGAAATAGTGCTCGTCCATCTCGCCGCGCCGCACCACCAACTCCTCGGCCCGCTCCTGGTGCCACTCCAACGAGCCCTTGGTGCCGTAGAGGCGCAGGCCGTTGTCGTTGCGGTAACCGATGGCGATCTGGGTGGCGGTGATCAGGGCGGTGCCGCCGTTTTCCAGCTCGCCGATGACGTTGAAGTCGTCGTCCAGCACCCGGCCTTTGACAAAGGTGTTGAGGCGGGCGGAGACCTGCTTGACTGCCAGGCCGCTGACCCAGGTGGCGGCCATGAAGGCGTGGGTGCCGATGTCGCCGCCGCAGTTCGAGATGCCGGTCTTTTTGGGATCGGTTCGCCAGGAGGCCTGCTGCTGCCCGGATTTCTCGAGGGCGGTGGCCAGCCAGCCCTGGTTGTACCAGGCCTCGACCTTGCGCACCTCGCCCAGGTCGCCGCGCCGCACCAGTTCCTTGGCCATCATCAACATCGGGTGGCCGGTGTAGGTATGGGCCAGGACAAAGGGCACCTTCTTGCGTTTGACGATGCGGGCCAGGTCCTGGGCCTCGGCGACGGTCATGGTCATCGGCTTTTCGCAGAGCACCGGGATGCCGGCTTCGAGGAAGGCTTTGGCCGGCCCGTAATGGGCGAAGTTGGGGGTGACGATGGTGACGTAGTCGAGCTTTTCCTTGCCGCTCACACAGGCCTCGAGCAGGGCCTGGTACGAGGGATAGCCCGGAATACCGTAGTCGGCGCCGGCTTTCACTGCGGCTTTGGGGTTGCTGCGCAGGGCGCCGGCCACCAACTCGCGGCTGGCGTCGAGGGAGATGGCGCGTTTGTGCACGCCGCCGAAGAAGTTGCCGGGGCCGCCGCCGCCGATCAGGCCGACTCTCAGTTTTGCCATGGGTTCAGACTCCTTGTCTGGGGGTGAACGGAGCGTGGTGCAGACAATTTAATCGAGTGGTTCGAGCCGGTCCAGAGGGATGCCGCGGATGAAGGCCGGACGGCTGAGGCCGGTGTTCAGCTCCCAGGTGCGGAAGGTGATCACCAGGGCGTTGGCCCCCTGATGCAGCTCCACCCGGCCGGGCAGGTATTGGCTGCCTACCCGGCGGTAGTCGCTCAGCTTCCGGCTGAGCAGGACCTCGCCCTCGGGGCCCAGCAACTGCTCGTCGGTGACGAAGCCGCGCCGGGGGTCCAGCCACAGGCGGCGCGGCGGCGAGCCGGCCAGATAAGCCAAGCAGCGGTCGGCCCGCGGGCAGGCCAGGGAGTCGAGGGGGGCGGGGGCGACCAGGCCCAGCAGGGCGTAGCGCAGGTCGTAGCCAGAAAGGTCCAGGCCCAGCAGGCGCGAGACCACCTCATCGGCAAAAGGCCCTTCCCGCCAGGAGCCCTGCCCGTCGCCCACCACCAGGGAATCCCCCTGGAGCAGGGCGGTGAAGAGATGGACGAAGAGGGGGCCGCGCACCTCGATGCGGAAGAGGTCTGGCGGTTTGAAGAGCAGGGCGGCGCTGGCGAATTGCCGTTGGCCGGATTGGACGAGGGTGAGTTCAGCGGCGGCCTTCAGATCGCCCAGGGCGTCGAGGTCGCGCCGGGCCTGGTCGATGATCTGCGCCGGGTCCCGGGCCGGGGTCCAGCCCTGGCGCTGCAGGGCGGGCGGGGCGCAGGCGCCGAGCAGCAGACAGAGCGCGACCAGCCAGGGCATCAGGGGGTGGTGAGGGGCTGTAGCTTGTGCTGCACCGTGGCATTTTCGGGGACCAGGTCCAGGGCGCGCTGCCAGTGCTGCCTCGCCTCGGAATGGCGGCCCATGGCCTGGGCGACGTCGCCGGCGTGATCGAAGATGATGGCCTGTTCTTCGCCCTGGTAGGTCTCCATCTTGGCCAGGGCCCGGTCGAGGTTGTCCTTGGCCTGGTCGAGACGGCCGAGGCGGAAATAGGCCCAGCCCAGACTGTCGTAGAAGGCGCTGTTGTCCGGTTCGAGGGCCAGGGCCCGCTGGAGCAGATCGACGGCTTCTTCGAGGTGGATGCCGCGGTCGGCGTAGAGGTAGCCCAGGTAGTTGAGGGAATAGGCGTCGTTGGGATTGAGGGCCAGCAGTTGCTGAAAGATCTCGATGGCCCGCGGCAGATAGTCGGTGTCGGTCCGGTGGCTGGCGGCCTGTTCGAGGCAGCTGCCCAGATAGAAGAGGCTGAAGGTGTCCTCTTCATCCAGCTCATTGGCGCGGGTCAGTTGCTCGATGGCCGGCTCCCACTGCTGCAGCTTCTGCAAGGCGATGCCCCAGTGCAGATAGGCCTCGGCGTTGAGGGAATCGAGGGCCACGGCCCGCTGGAAACGGCCGATGGCCTCCTGCCAGTGCTGTTGCCGGCCCAGGACGATGCCCCAGCGGATGTAGAGTTCGGGGTCGGGCGGGCTCACGCTCAGGCCGCGGCGGTAGACCTCGGTGGCCTCGTCCCAGCGCTCGAGTTTTTCGAGGGCGAAGCCCCAGTGCAGGTAGAGGTCGGTGTCGTCGGGGCAATGTTCCAGGCCCTGGCGGTAGATGGTGGTGGCATCCTCGAAACGCAGGGCCTGCTCGCGGGCGGCCCCCAGGAACAGGTATAGCTCGCTGCTGTCGGGCATCGCCTCCAGAGCCTGAGCCATGACGGATTCGACGTGCTGGTAATCGCCGGCATGCAGGTAATAGCGGGCAGGCTGCAGCCAACCTTCGACCGTGGTGGGCCGCTGGCCAACGATGTACTCAAAGAGGCGGGCGGCCAGCTCGTGGTGTTCATTCTCGGCCAGGGTCACGCCCAGGCGGTAGAGGAAATGGACGTCCGGGTCGGGCAGGACCTCGTCGACGGTGCCGACGCGGGCCAGCAACTGGGCCAGTTCGTACAGGGCGTGCGGGCTGTCGGGCAGCAGTTGGGCGGCCTGGCGGTAACAGCCGATGGCCTGCTGGCGCTGGCCGCGGGCCAGGTACAGGTCGGCCAGGCCGAGCCAGGCGTCCTCGGTGCGGGGGTCTTCCTTGATCAGCTTGCGGTAGATGGCTTCGGCCTTGTCCTGGTGGCCGGTGCGGGTGAAGATGGCCGCCACGTCGGCGCGCGCCTCGGGCGGGGCGTCGTGCCGGGAGAGCAGGCGGTCGAAGGTGCGGGTGATGCGCTGCTGTTGTCCGGCTTCGAGGTAGATGCGGGCCAGGATCGAGTACAGGGCCCAGTTGTCGGGCTGCAGCTCGAGGATGGCCTCCAGCTCGCCGGCGGCCTGCAGGTGGTGGCCCTGGCGCTCGAAGAGGCGGAAGCGCAGGTAGCGCATGGTCAGCAGTTTGGGGTCCAACTCCAGGGCTTTGCGCGAGAAGGCCTCGGCCATCAGGAAGTCGTCGATCTCTTCGTAGTCGTCGGCCAGCCGGGTGAGCAGGGTGGGCGAGGTGGGGTCGAGATCAGCGGCGTTGCGCAGGGCGACGATGGCGGCGTTGAAGTCCTTCTTTTCCTCGGCGACCTTGGCTTTGACGAAGTAGTGCATGGCCCGTTTCTGCAGGGCGGTCTGGTCGGGGGCGAAGGGACTGCGGCGGGCCGGAGCCGCGCAGCCGGCCAACACAACGAGCAGAAGGAGGAGGGAGCGCATGGGTTCCATTAGTGGCGCAGCGCCGCCCCGCGCGGGTCGAGGGCGTCGCGCAGGCCATCGCCGAAGAGATTGAGGCCCAGGGCGGCGGCGAAGATGGCCAGGCCGGGAAAGGCCATCACCCAGGGGGCCCGCAGCAGCAGGTCGCGGCCACCCGAGAGCATGGCCCCCCATTCGGGCAGGGGGGGCTGAGCGCCCAGGCCCAGGAAGCTGAGGCCGGCGGCATCGAGGATGGCGGTGGCCAGGCTGAGGGTGGACTGGACGATGAGGGGGACCAGGCAGTTGGGCAGGATGGCCCGGGCCAGGATGTGGGTGTCGGTGGCGCCCAGGGCGCGGGCGGCCTCCACGTAGTTGAGTTCGCGGATGGAGAGCACCGCCCCGCGCACCAGGCGGGCGTACTGGGGGATGAGCACGATACTGACGGCGATCATCACGTTGTCGATCCCCGGACCGATGATGGCGACGATGGCGATGGCCAGCAGGATGCTGGGGAAGGCGAGCATCAGGTCCATCAGGCGCATGATCAGGCTGTCGGCCCAGCCGCCGCGGTACCCGGCGACCAGGCCCAGCAGGGTGCCGGCGCCCAGGGCGGCGGTGATGGCCAGGATACCCAGGCGCAGGGAGATGCGGGCTCCGTACAACACCCGGCTGAGGATGTCGCGGCCAAATTCGTCGGTGCCCAGGAGGTGGCCGCTCCCGGGGGGCTGCAGCCGGTGGTAGAGATCCTGGGCCAGCGGATCGGCGGGGGCCAGCAGGGGGGCCAGGAGCGCCGCCGCCGCCAGCAGGGCCAGCAGGCCGCCGCCGGTCAGGGCCAGCGGGTGCCGGCGGATGGTTTTCCAGAAGGGGGAGGACACGGACCGGACCGGGCTCAGGAGGAGGCCTGCTGCTGTTTGCGGGAGATGAGATCCTCGACCAGCAACTGGAGCTGTTGGAGGTTGACCGGTTTGTCGACGAAAGCGGCGAACTGGTGTTTCTCCACCTCCTCGGCATCGGCGTACCCGGAGACGGCCAGCACCGGCAGGTCGGGGAACTGGCCGCGCAGCGCCGCCTGCAGGGCAAAGCCGTCCATGACCGGCATCTTGATATCGGTGATCACCAGGTCGAGCCTTTCGGCATGCACCAGATCCAGGGCGGTCTTGCCGTTTTCGGCCTCGAAGACCTGGAAGGCCGGCAGCGCCTTCCTGACCAGGTTGCGGAAGCCGGCCTCGTCGTCGGCGATCAGGACGCGGGGGATCAAATCCTGTAACTGCTCCTCGACGTACAGCTCGAGTTCACCCTGCTCCAGCCCCTCCTGTTGCAGGGCCAGTTCGAGGGCTAACTGGGCGCGTCGTCCCTGAGCCTCGATGTGGCGCTCCAGCTGCTGGACGCGGCGGTCGACCCGTTCGCGGTCCAACTGGAAATGGCGCAACTGCTCGTTGTCGCCCTCGAGCTTGTCGGACAGCACCTGGATGATGTTGAGGTAGATCTGCCCCTGCATGGCCTG
>JADZBP010000107.1 GCA_020852055.1 Candidatus Latescibacterota bacterium | reverse complement strand
GCGAGGGGGCCGGTCTGCGGCGGCTGGTGCGCGAGGGCTGCGACTTTGTGGTGCAGATCCCCATGGGGCGGGACCAGATCGGCTCCTTCAACGCCTCGGTGGCCGCCGGACTGGTGCTCTACGAGGTGTACCGCCAGCGCCATCCGCTCCCCGGCTGATGCGGGCAGCGATCTCCCTTCTTTGGGTACTGCTGCTGGTCCTGCCCCTGCGGGCCCAGCCTGCCCCCCCCGACACCAGCGAGGCCGCCCGCCAGGCCGCCCTCGCCACCCTGACCCCTCCCGCTGATCCGGGTTTTTCCTACCAGGCCGAGCGGGTGCGCAGCGCCGGCGACTCCATCGTGCTCGAAGGCCAGGCCAGTGTAGTCCACCAGAGCGCCCGGCTGGAGGCGGCGCGTATCGTCTACTGGCGACAACGCGAACTGGTCGAGGCCTGGGGCCGGCAGGACAGCGCCGGGGCCTGGTCGGGGCTGCCGGTGCTCAAGCGGGGCAGCGAAACCCTGCAGGGCCGGCACATCCTCTACGATCTGAAGGACACCAGCGGCACCATCCAGGTGGGCCGCGTCGCCTACGACAAAGGGTATTACGCCGGCCAGCAGATCCAGGCCCGCACCGAAAAGGAATTCCTCGTTCGCCAGGGAAGCTACACCACCTGCGACCAGGAAGAACCGCACTTCGATTTCTACAGCCCCCGCATCAAGGTGATGGCCGGCGACATGGCCGTCGCCCGGCCGGTGTACTTCCGCCTGGAACAACACCGGCTCTTCTGGATCCCCTTCTACGTTTTTTCGCTGCGCCAGGATCGCCAGTCCGGGGTGCTCACCCCCGGTTTCGGCCGGCGGCCCCTCAGCTACGGCTCGGCGCAGAGTGAGTGGGAGTTGCGCAACCTCGGTTATTATCTGGCTCCCAGCGAGTACTGGGATCTCGCCCTGTCGGCCGATCTGCGCCAGCGCACCGGCTGGCTGGCCCGTGCCCGGCTCAACCACGCCTGGCGCTACCACTGGAACGGCGAGATCGAGACCCGCCTGGAGAACCGCCAGCAGGGCAGCAGCAGCCAGCTCGAGTGGTGGACCAATATCCGGCACAACCAGGAGCTGGGCCCCACCGCCTCGCTGCGCGCCTCGGGCACCTTTCAGAGCAACAAGGATTTCGGTCGCAATAACAGCACCGACCTGCAGGAACGGCTCAACCGCACCCTGCGCTCCAACCTGAGCTTCACCAAGCGCTGGGCCGGCGGCCATACGTTCAGTCTCAACGCCAGCCAGACCCGCAACCTCGACACCCAGCGCTCTGAGATCGTCTTCCCCGAACTGAGTCTGCGCTCCGCCCGCAAGGCGCTGTGGTCCAGTGGTCGGGAGGCCAAAACCGCCAAAGCCCCCTGGTACAAGGACTGGTTCTACGAAGGCAGCGGCAAGGTGCGCCACCAGCGCCGCCGCGCCCCCGGCGAACAGACCAATCGCACCGGCGCCGATCTCTCGCTGGGCCTCAGCGGCCAACAACGGCCCTTCCCATGGCTGAGCTTCAGCCCCACCCTGAGCGAGAACTGGACCGACCCGGACCTGGGCCACGCCGGCCCCCAGGCCCGCGGGGTGCGCAGCGAGCGCCTCAATGCCGGCCTGGCCCTCACCCAGACCTATTACGGGCTCTTCTATCCGCGGGTCTGGCGGCTGACCGCCCTGCGCCACGTGCTCAAACCCAGCGCCACCCTCAACTACCAGGCGGCCCACACCGACACCGGCGAGGTCTTTGGCCTGGGCGGGCCCGGAGCCAGTTGGAAACAGGAGCGCCAGCTGGCCCTCCGGCTCGACAACACCTTCTGGGCCAAGTGGCTCAAAGGCGAGGAGGAGGCCAAGGTGCGCCTGGCCCAGCTCAACCTCTCCACCAACTACGCCCTCGACCGCCAGCGCCGGCCCCTCAGCCCGCTGCTCACCTCCCTCAGCCTGGGCGCCGGCCAGCACCTCGATACCCGCCTCAGCCTGCGCTCCGAATTTTACGACACCCGCGATCACTTCCAGCTCTGGCCTCGCCTGCAGCAGTTCGAGGTGACCTCTTCGCTGCGCTTCACCGGCCAGCAGAAAAAGGCCGGCAGCGCCGAACACGAAGCCGACACCGGCTTCAGCCGCGACTCGGGCAGTCTGGGCGGGGAGGGATTCGGTTTCGAGAGCGGCCTGCAGAGCGATATCCGCCGCCCGGGCCGCGGCCGGCAGCTGCAACTGAGCCACTACTATTCCCGCAGCCGCAGCGCCGCCAGCACCCTCACCCGTTCCTGGCTGCGCAGCGCCCTGGGTTTCAACCGGGGCCGCTGGCGCTGCGACTACTCGCTCAACTACGACCTGCGCGCCCCCGGCGTGGCACTCCTCGACAGCCGGCGGGTCAACGCCGAACTGCTCTCACTGCAGCGCGAGTTCCACGACTGGACCTTCACCTTCAACATCAAGCCCAGCAGCTTCACCCACGACCGGGCCTTCTACTTCAAATTCCAGTTCAAGGACATCCCCCAGCTCCAGTTCGAGCGCGGCGACAGCCGGCGCTGATTGCTAAGCCCGGGGGGATGTGATAAATTGGGATGAAACTGCGAGACGATCCACCCGTTTTCTCCAATATCTATGCGAATTCTGGTACAGCGGGTCAGCCGGGCCCAGGTCCTGGTCGAAGGCCAGGTGCGGGGCGCCATCGGCGCGGGCCTGGTCCTGCTGGTGGGTATACGCCACGACGATGGGGTCGAAGCCGTGCGCTTCTGCGCCGAGAAATGCGCCCACCTGCGCGTCTTCCCCGACGAGGAGGGCAAACTCAACCGCTCGGTGCTGGAGGCCGGCGGCGCGGTGCTGGCCATCTCGCAGTTCACCCTGTACGGGGACTGCCGCCGGGGCCGGCGCCCCAGCTTCACCGAGGCGGCGGCCCCGGCGCTGGCCGAACCGCTCTACGAGATGTTTCTGCGCGAACTGGAAAAACAGGGCCTGCGCGTCGAACGCGGGGTCTTTGGCGCCCACATGAATGTCGAGATCCACAACGAAGGCCCGGTCACCTTGCTGGTCGAATCCCCCTGAGCCCCCGATGAGCATCCACCCCCATCCCCTGCTGATCCTGGGCTCGGGTTCGCCGCGGCGGGCGGCGCTGCTGCAGCAGATCGGTCTGCCCTTCGTGCAGTGGAACAGCGCCGCCGCCGAACCCGATCACGGCGGCGGCTCACCGGCCCGGCACGCCATCGAAACCGCCCGGCTCAAGGCCGGCGCGGTGTTGCAGGCGGTGCGCACCCACTACGGACCTGCCCGCCCGGCCATCGTCATCGGCGCCGACACCGTGGTGCACCTCGACGGCCAGGTGCTGGGCAAGCCGGCCGACGCGGCCGACGCGGCGCGGATGCTGCGCCTGCTCTCGGGCCGCACCCACCAGGTCTACACCGGGATCTCGCTGGCCGGCAGCGACGGCCGCCAACTGGAGGACTGCGCCGAGACCCAGGTGCGGATGCGGCCCCTCACCGAGGCCCAGATCGACCGCTACCTGGCCAGCGGCGAACCGGCCGACAAAGCCGGGGCCTATGGCATCCAGGGCGGCGGGGCCCTGTTCATTGAGCGCATCGAAGGTTGTTATTATAATGTGGTGGGCCTGCCGCTGGCCCTGCTGTCGACTCTGCTGGATAAGGCTGGATACCGTTTCCCCACCTTCCCGTGAACCCTCCCCATGACCACTGCGCGGAAATATGAGTGAAGAGACCATCGCCACCAAGTTGCGCCAGGCGCGCGAGCAGCAGGGCAAGACCCACGAGCAGATCCACCGGCAGCTTGGCTTGAGCCTCAACGTGCTCCAGTCGGTGGAGTCGGGCAACTTCAAGGTGGTCGAGCCGATCTATATCCGGATGATCCTCAAGTCCTACGCCGACCACCTGGGCCTCGACGGGGACGTCATCCTCAAACAGTACAACGACCAGTTCGGGTCTCCGCCCCCCGCCCTCGAGGTGCCGCCTTCCCCCACCCCGGGGCCACACCCGCAGGTGTCCCTGGGCGAGGATCTCGACCTGCCGGCCGATCCGGGCACCAGCCCGGCCTGGCAGCCCTCGTCGCTGCCGGTGGGTGCGTTCAGCGAGCCGAAACCGCCCAAGTCGCGCGGCGGCCTGCTGGTGTTGGGCGGCGGCGCCCTCTTGCTGGTGCTGCTGGTGGCCTTGTACCTGGCCGACAACCGCAGCGACGAGCCGCGCACCACCGCCCTGCCGGAACGGGCGGCGCCCCAGGCCCGGCAGGCTGGCCCCAGGCCCGAGCTGGCGCCCCAGCGCCCGACCCAGACGGCCCCTGAGTCCGGGGCCCAGCCCCAGACCACCACCACCATGGCCCCCGAAACCGCGGCCGACACGGCGGCGCCGCCCATGCCGGCGGCCATGACCGACCCGCAGCTGCCCAAAGCCGCCGAGTTGCCGCCGCCAGCCGCGGCCGGCACTTCGCCAGCCGCGGTGCCGGCCACCGGGGCGCCGGCGGCCGAACCAGCCGCTGCCCCCGCCACTCCCGGCGGCCTGGTACTGGAGATCGAGGCCGTCGAGCCCACCTGGGTGCAGGTCCGCTGGGACGAACGCGGCCTCTTCGAAACCGTGCTCCAGCCGGGCAGCAGCCGCCGCCTGGAAGCCAAGAAGCAGTTCCTGATCTGGGCGGGCAATGGACGCGGGTTGCGCTACCGCTTCCAGGGCCAACCCGTGGCCCAGGGTACTCTGGGCGACCCCAACCGGACCGTGCGGGTCCGGGCGTCGAAGGAAGGGGTGGCAGCGATAGACAGGGAGGTTTTCGAGCGGCTCACCGCCCGGCCCGACAGCACCACCCGGGCCCGGCCCGACTCGGCTCGATGACCCGCCGCTATGTCGAGGTTTCTTTGCCTCCCCCGGTCTCCCGGGAACTCACCTACGGAGTGCCCGCCGAATTAGCCGACGAGATCCAGGTCGGCAGCGCGGTCCTGGTGCCGGTGGTCCGCCGCCAGTTGACCGGTTTTGTGGTGGGGTTCACCGAACCGCCGCCCGAGGTCAAGGATATCCGCGACCTGCTCCGCGTGGTGGACCGCGATTCCCTGCTGGCGCCCGAGGTGGTGGGCCTGTGCCGCTGGCTGGCCGACTATTACTTCGCCCCCCTGGGCAGCGCCCTGGCCGCTGCCCTGCCCCCCGGCATCAAACTCACCTCCAATCGCCTGGTCTCCCTCAAGGAGGGCATGCCTTGCCCGGCCGACGCCGGCGAAGAGCTGGTGCTGGCCCAGTTGCGCCAGAGCGGCCCGCTCAAGGTGTCCACCCTGCAGCGCCGCCTGCGCCGCCCGGATCTCGAAAGACTGCTGCGCCGTCTCGAGAAAGCCGGCTACCTTGCCATCGAACCGGTCCTGCCCCAGGCCCAGGTCGGCGCTCTGCACCGGCGCTGGGTGCGGCCTGCTGCCAGCGCCAGCGCCGAGATGGAAGCCCTGCAGCGCCGCGCCCCACGCCAAGCCCAGTGCCTGGCCCAGCTGCTCGCCGAAGGCCCCCTGGCCGCCGAGGCCCTGCGCGAGCGGGGTTTCGACGCCCGGCTGCTGCGCGAGCTGAGCGGCCGCGGCCTGGTCGAGACCTTTGCCCAGGAGGTCTGGCGCGATCCGCTGGCCGATCTGGGCGAACAACTAGCCGAGACCCTCGATCCCACCCCGGACCAGCAGCAGGTGCTGGGGGCCCTCGACACCGCGCTGGACCAGCGGCGCTTCCACCCCGCCCTGCTGCAGGGGGTCACCGGCAGCGGCAAGACCCTCGTATACATCCGGGCGGCGGCCCGGGCCCTGGAGCAGGGCCGGGGGGTGATCATCCTGGTGCCCGAAATCGCCCTGGCCTGGCAGATGGTGCGCCGCTTCGTGGCCCACTTCGGCCCGCAGGTGGCGGTGATGCATAGCCAGCTCTCCGCCGGCGAGCGCTACGACACCTGGCGGCGGCTGCGGCAAGGCCAGCAACGCCTGGTCATCGGCGCCCGCTCGGCCATCCTCGCCCCGGTGCGCGACCTGGGCCTGATCGTGGTCGACGAGGAACACGACGGGGCCTACAAGCAGGAGGACCTGGAGGGCCGCCAGCCCCTGTGTTACAACGCCCGCGACGTGGCCCTGGTGCGGGGCCAGCGCGCCGAGGCGGTGGTGCTGCTGGGCTCGGCCACTCCCAGCCTGGAGTCCTACTGGAACCTGCACACCGGCAAATACCACCTGCTCTCCCTGCCCAGCCGCATCGACAACCGGCCCCTGCCCAGTGTGGAGGTGGTGGACATGCGGCAGGAACCCTTCCAGAAGAAGCAGCGGGCCCTCTTTTCGCACGCCCTACGGCTCAAGATCCGGGCCCGGCTGGAACGCCGCGAGCAGATCATCCTGCTGCAGAACCGGCGTGGCTTTTCGCCCTTCGTGTTGTGCTCCGCCTGCGGCGAGGCCGTGCAGTGCCAGCAGTGCCGGGTCTCGCTGACCTACCACCGCAGCGGCGAGACCCAGTTGCGCTGCCATTACTGCGATTACCGCATCCCCCTGCCGGGTTTCTGCCCGGGCTGCGGCAGCGCTGAGTTGCGGCTCGAAGGGGTGGGCACCCAGAAGGTGGAGCAGGCGCTGGAGGAGCAGTTCCCCGGTATCCGCATCATCCGTATGGATGTGGACACCACTGGCTGGAAAGGCGCCCACGACGAGCTGGTGCAGCGTTTCCGCCAGGGGGAGGCCGATGTACTGCTGGGCACCCAGATGGTGGCCAAGGGCCTCGATTTTCCGCGGGTGACCCTGGTGGGGGTCATCTCCGCCGACACCAGCATGCACCTGCCCGATTTCCGCGCCTCCGAGCGCACCTTCCAGTTGCTCACCCAGGTGGCCGGCCGCGCCGGCCGGGGCGATCTGCCCGGCGAAGTGGTGATCCAGACCCTGCTGCCCGAGGACGCGGCGCTGCGGGCGGCGGCCCGCCAGGATTTTGCGGCCTTTGTCGGCCCCGAACTGGAGGAGCGGCGGGAGGCCTCCTTTCCGCCCTATGCCCGGCTGGTGGCCTTTCTGTGGCAGGGCAACGAGGAGGAGGAGGTAGCCCAGGCCGCCCGCGAAGGCGCCCGGTGCCTGTGCCAGGCCAGCGGCTCCGCTAATACGCTGCTGGGACCGGCCCCGGCGCCCCTGGCCCGCCTGCGGGGCCGTTACCGCTGGCAGGCGCTGCTGCGCGGGCCCTCTGCGGCCCAGCTGCACGGCTGGACCTCCCAGGCCCTGCCGGCCATGCGCGAAGCCGCGCGCCGGCGCCAGACCGCCCTGACCGTCAATGTGGACCCGCTGACCCTGATGTGAGCTGAGAACGATGGGGAATCACCGCAATTTTTATTGCCTGTTGCTGCTCGCCCTGCTGGCCGCCAGCGCCGGGGCCCAGGAGGAGTGGACCGGCGACACCAGCATGCGGCAGATCAACCAGGTGCTGGTCCTCGATGGCCAGGTCTGGAACGCCACTGCCGGCGGGGTGCTGCGCTTCGACCCGGGCCAGCGCACCTTTGAGCGCTTCACCCGGCTCGACGGGCTGGCCGGCAACCAGGTCCTCTCGCTGGCCGCCGACGAGCACGGCGATCTCTGGTTCGGCACCGAGGGCCAGGGCCTCAGCCGGTTCCGGCTGGCCGAACACCGCTTCGATCCCCCCTACCTCGATTTCAAGGATCTCCGAATCGAGGCCCTCGTCGCCGCCGGGGGGCGGGTCTATGTCGCCACCGACCGGGGGATCAGCGTCTTCCTGGTCGACAAGGAAGAGGTCCGGGAGACCTATCACCGCCTCGGCGACCTGGCCAAGGACCTCCAGATCAACGACCTGGTCATCTTCAACGGCGCCCTGTGGGCGGCCACGCCCGATGGGGTGGCCTGGGCATCCCTCGACCAGCCCAACCTGCAGGACCCGGAAAGCTGGCAGACCAATAGTTTCCTGGGGGCCACCCACACCTTGATGGTCCAGGGCGACACCCTGCTGGCCGCCGCCAACCGCAATGTCTTTGCCTTCGACCCGCAGCTTGGCCGCTTCGCGCCCGACTACGCCGACACCCTGAAGGTGCTGGGGATGGGCAGCTTTCAAAACCGGGCGGTGATCTGCCTGCAGGACGGCAAGTTCATGTGGCGCACCGGCCCGGGCGAATGGGCCAGGCAAACGGCCCCCCGCTTCGCCCAGGTGACCTCCCTCTCCCAGGGCGACTCGGCCCTGTGGGTGGGCAGCAAACAGGGCCTGCTGGCCGTGGGCGCCCTCACCCCGCCGGCCCCCTCGGAACCGGGCGCCAACCAGTTCTATGAGATGAAGCTGCTCGACAGCGGGGAGTTATGGGTGTCGAGTGTGCCCAACGATTTCTCCGATCCCCACGGCCTGTACCAGTTCGACGGCACCCACTGGCAGATCCACGACCGCAGCCAGGGTCTGCCTTCCAACACCCTGGTCAGCCTGGAAACCGACACCGCCGACCGGCTGTGGGTGGGCACCTGGGGCCAGGGGGTGGTCATCCGCGACTCCACCGGTACCTGGCAGCGCCTCAACCAGACCAACTCCATCCTCAAGGGGGTGCCCAACGACCCCAACTTCGTGGCCATCAGCGACATCAGCCGCGATTCCACCGGCCTGATGTGGCTGGCCAACGTGCAGATCGGCCTGGTGGTGATGGACAATTTCCCGCCCACCCGCAGTCAGCTCTTCGAGAACCCCGCCCTCAGCCTGGCGCTCAAACACGACATCGGCCAGGTGGTCATCGCCCCGGCCGGCATCAAGTGGATCTCCACCGAGACCGACGGCTTGATCCTCTTCGACGACGGCGGCACCCCTTTCGACCCGGCCGACGATTCCTCGCTCTTGATCAACCAGGTCTACGACCAACGCCTGACCAGCGACCGGGTCAATGCCCTGCTGCTGGACCGCAGCGGCCGGCTCTGGGTGGCCACCAACAGCGGCCTCAACGCCGTGCGCGGCACCTACTCGCGGGCCAGCCGGACCTTCAGGGTGGAGAGCTGGCGCACCTATGCCGCCGAAACCGGGCTGCCCTCCAGCGAGATCAACACCATCGAGCAGGACGACCTGGGCAATATCTGGGTGGGCACCGAAGGGGGGCTGACCCGGATCTCGTCCCAGGGCGAGGTAGAGTTCACCTTCACCAAGAGCAACAGCCTGCTCATCGACAACCGGGTCAAGTCCCTGCTCTTCGACCCGGAAAAACGCGAGCTGTGGATCGGCACCTTCGACGGCCTGAGCCGCCTGCACCTGGGCGAGGTGACCACTCCCGGCGGCGGCAGCCTGACCGTTTATCCCAATCCTTTCGTGCTGGAAGGGTCCGGCTCTACACTGCATTTTGCCGGCCTGCCCCTGGGCGCCTCGCTGCGCATCTTCTCCCTCAGCGGCCAGCTGGTCGCCCAGCTCGACGGAACGCCCGGCCAGGGCACCATAGAGTGGCGGGGTCAGAACCAGGCCGGGGTGCTGGTGGGCTCGGGGGTCTATTTCTTTGTGGCCACCGACGAGGCGGGCCACAGCACCAAGGGCAAATTCGCCGTCGTCGGCAGCCAATAAGGCAAACGATGCTCAACCGGATACTGCTGGCCGGCGCGCTGTTCTGCGGCACTGCCACTGCCCAGGTGGAGGTTTCGCTCTCGCCCTGGCCGGCCGGGGCCAGAGCCGCCCTCAGCCTCACCTTCGACGATGCCTACCCCTCCCAAGCCGCGGTGGCCATGCCCCTTTTGGAGGCGCGCGGCTTCCGCGGCACCTTCTACCTAATCGTCGACCGGCTCTTCCAGCGCGGCAAATACGAAGACCTGCCCTCGGCGCCCCTGGCCGACTGGCAGGCCGGCTTCCGGCGCGGCCACGAGATGGGCAGCCACACCTGGACCCATGTGGGCCTCGACACCGTCTCGGCCGTGTCCATGCAGGAGGAATTGCGCTCGGCCCGCGAGGCCCTCGAAGGGCTCTTCCCGGGCACCCCGGTCACCAGCCTGGCCTATCCCTTTTCGCGGGCCGACGAGGCGGTGATGCAGGAGGCCGCCCGGTACTACCTCACCGGACGGCTGGGCCCGCCCCCCGAAGGTGAGCCGCCCGACAACGACCCGGCCACCGCCCGGTTGATCGGCCTGAAGGCCTTTTTCCTCTGCACCGGCGAAGCTCCCCAGCGCTGGAACCACGCCGCTGATCAGACCCTTGAGGACGGCGGCTGGCTGGTGGAAGCCCTGCATCCCATCGACGAGGCGGGGTACTGCGAGGTGCGGGAGGAGGATCTGGGTGTCCACCTCGACTATCTGGCCGGCCTGGGGGGCCGGATCTGGGTGGCCCCGGTGGGCCAGGTGGCGGCCCGCCTGGCCCACTGGCGGGAGACCAGGTTGCACCACACCCGGCTGGCCGATGGCCGGGTCCAGCTCGAGCTGGATGGCCCGGCCAGTGAGGACTGGCAGCTAAGCTTTGCCAACACCGGAAGTTGGAGGGTCTTGGACAGCCGCGGGCAGACGCTGCCCCTCACCGCTACCGGGGACTCCCTGCGTTTCGTCTGGCCCGCCGGCCAGCTCAGCGCCACCATAGAACCGGCCGGCATCACCGCAATCGAGGCCCTCAGTTGGGGCCAATTCAAGACTTTTTTTCTGATCCCCGCCCCCTGATTCCACCCCCTTTTCGAGGTATTCGGGCGGCTGAAGTGCAGTGAAAACAAGGGCCAAAACCGCCCTCCCGCAGCCCTCAGCTCCGACCAAAAATCTCCTTGACAAGCCCTCCGCATGTCGTGTATCTTTGAAAAGCTTCCACAAGATATTGTGGAGTAAGGCGACAAAAGGCCAGCAAATCCGGGGCCTGCTTTTCTGACGAATTCCCGATAAATTCTTCCCCGCCCGGCTCTGTGAAACCCCCCTTTCGCAGGCACAGGCCACCTTATGCCCCCAAGGGAGAGACCCATGCCGTCCAACCAGTCCAAATCCTCCGCCAAGTCACCCGTCGGCGTCCACCGTCTCGAAGACCTGCTGGTCCAGCTCGAAGGGCACGGTCTCAAGCGGAACGGCCACGATGCCCTGCTCAAAAAAGCAGTGGATGCCGAGACCTACTACCCCGATAACGACCTGGCGGTCGATGTCCTGCGCAGCAAGTACCTGGCCCCCGGCGAAACCGGCCCCCTGCAGATGTGGGACCGCATCGCCCGCGCCATGGCCTCGGTCGAAAAGGACAAGGAATACTGGTACGACCGCTTCTTCTCCCTGTTGCTCGATTTCAAGTTCATCCCCGGCGGCCGGGTGATGCACGGGGCCGGCCGCGAGGAATCGCGCCGCAAGCCCACCCTCTCCAACTGCTACGTCATCCCCATCGAAGAGGACAGCCTCGAGGGCATCTACCGCTGCCTCAGCGAGTCGGCCATGGTCTATCGCACCGGCGGCGGGGTGGGCACCGACCTGTCCATCCTGCGCCCCAAGGGCTCGCCGGTGAACGCCACGGTCGACAAGTCGCCCGGCTGCACCGCCTTCATGAACCTGCTCAGCGAGAGCACCAATGCCGTCTCCCAGGCCGGCCGCCGCGGCGCCCTGATGCTCACCCTGCGGGTGGACCATCCGGACATCGAGGATTTCATCACCATCAAGAACGACGCCAACCGCGTCAAGGTGCAGTACGCCAACATCAGTGTGCTGGTCACCCACGAGTTCATGGAAGCGGTGCTGGCCGACCGCGACTTCGACCTGCGCTGGGGCGGCCAGGTGTACCGCACGGTGCGGGCTCGCGAGTTGTGGAACAAGATCATCACCAATGCCCACGCCAGCGCCGAGCCGGGCATCATCTTCTGGGACACCATGCGCGAGTACCACAACGTCGAGTACGCCAACCCCCTCACCAGCACCAACCCCTGCGGCGAGCAGCCCCTGGCTTCCTACACTGCCTGCAACCTGGGCAACCTCAACCTGACCCTTTTCGTGGGCAAGGACGGAGCCCTCGACTACAGCGCCCTGGCCGAGAGCACCCGGGTGGCGGTGCGTTTCCTCGACGACGTCATCGAATACAACATGGAGCGGCACGCCCTGCCCAAGATCCGCGAGGCGGTCTCTTCCGACCGCCGGGTGGGCCTGGGTGTGACCGGCCTGGCCGACGCCCTGATGCTGATGAAGATCAAGTACGACAGCCCCGAGGCGCTGGTAGCCGTCGAGCAGATCATGCAGACCATCTGCCACCACGCCTACGAGACCTCGGTGGACCTGGCCCGCGAGAAGGGCGCTTTCACCCTCTTCGACTGGGAAGGGGTGGCCAAGAGCAAGTTCATCCAGAGCCTGCCCCAGGGCCTGCAGGACAAGATCCGCCGCTTCGGCCTGCGCAACAGCACCCTGATCACCATGCCCCCGGTGGGCACCGGCTCCATCGTCGCCCAGACCACCTCGGGCATCGAGCCGATCTTCTGCACCAGCTACAAGCGCCGGGTCAAGCAGGCCGACGGCGAGAGCTTCCGCGAATACAAGGTCTACCACCCGCTGGTCAAGGCCCTCTTCGGCGACGACGAGGATCTGCCCGCTTACGTGGTCACCGCCCACGACATCGATCCCTATTTCCGCGTCAGAATCCAGGGGGTCATCCAGAAGTACACCGACAGCAGCATCTCCTCGACCATCAACCTGCCCGAGGATATCGCGGTGGAGACGGTGGCCGATATCTACATCACCGCCTACAAAGAGGGGCTCAAAGGGGTGACGGTGTACCGCGAGGGCAGCCGCGAGGGCATCTTGCAGACCGATAACAATAAAGAGGCGAAGAAGGAGGCCGCGCCGGCCGCCGAAACCCCGGTCGCCAGCGACAATGTCCGCCACCCGCGCCGCCGGCCTTCGGTCACCCGCGGGGTCACCGAACGCATCCGCACCGGCGAGGGCAATATCTACGTCACCATCAACGAGGACGACGAGGGGGTCTGCGAGGTCTTCAGCACCATCGGCAAGGCGGGCGGCAACGCCGCGGCGCAGTCCGAGGCCATCTGCCGCCTGATCTCCCTGTCCCTGCGCTCCAGCATCGATCCGCAGGAGGTCATCAAGGCCCTCAAGGGCATCTCGGGCCCGGCGCCGGTCTGGGAGAACGGCGAACAGATCCTCTCCACCCCGGATGCCATCGGCAAGGCCCTGGAGCGCCACCTCAACCGCCGCCTCGACGGCGAGTCCCTGAGCATCCCGGCGGTCGCGGCCCCCAGCGCCCCGCCCGCCGAGCCGGTTGCCGCCGCCGGCGCCAAGACCCTGACCACCTGCCCCGAATGCGGCTCCACCGTGTCCCACGAGGGGGCCTGCCTGGCCTGCAAACACTGCGGCTGGTCCAAATGCTGAATCAGTGAATCCCTGCGTCTGACGCAGGGGTGGGGGGAAGAGCGCGGCTGCCGAAAGGTGGTCGCGCTCTTTTTTTAGGAGAACTCCAGGGTCAGACCGTCGTAGGCCAGCTCCACCCCCGGCGGCAGGGCGGCGTTGGTGGCCTGGTGGTCCAAGTCGTGGGCGATGTGGGTGAAGAAGGCCCGGCGCGGCCGCAGTTCGGCGACCACTTCGAGGGCCTGGGCGACGGTGAAATGGGTGGGGTGTTCCTTGTGGCGCAGGGCATCGAGGACCAGCACCTCCAGCCCGCGCAGCCGGCCCAGGGAGGCAGGGGGAATGGCGTTGCAGTCTGTGACATAGGCAAAGGAACCGAAGCGATATCCCAGCACCGGCAGCCGGCCGTGATACACCGTCAGCGGTTCCACCGCACAGCCGCACACCTCGAAGGGACCGTCGACGAGGTGCAGGCTGAGTTGGGGCACCGACTCCTTCATGTTCTTGTATACCGGCTTGAAGGCATAGTCGAAGACCCGCTCGATGCGCTCCAGGGTGCCCTGGTCCCCGTAACAGGGGATGGGATCGGGGCGGTCGAAACAGAAGGAGCGCAGCTCGTCCAGGCCGTACAGATGATCCACGTGCGGGTGGGTGAACAATACCGCGTCCAGTTGGCGCAACCCGTGGCTGAGGGCCTGGAGGCGCAGGTCGGGGGTGGTATCGATCAGGATATTGCCGCCGCTGGCTTCGACCAGGATGGAGCAGCGCAGCCGCTTGTTCCTGGGGTCCGCGGACAGGCACACCGCGCAGTCGCAGGCGATGCGCGGCACCCCCGAGGAGGTGCCGGTGCCCAGCAGGGTCACCTTCATCGGGGACCGTCGCCGGGCAGGGTCAACACCCAGGGCCCTGCTTCGGTGATGGCCACCGTGTGCTCGCAGTGGGCGGCCAAGGCGCCGTCGCGGGTGCGGGTGGTCCAGCCATCCTCGTCCACCTCCACCTGGTGGGCGCCCAGGCTGAGGATAGGCTCGATGGCCAGCACCAGGCCCGGCTGCAGGCGGGGGCCCCGGCCCGGAGGGCCGTAATTGGAGACATGCGGGTCCTCGTGCAGGGCCCGGCCGATGCCGTGCCCCCCGTACTGGCGCACCACCGCCGTGCCCGCCGCCTCGGCGCGGCACTGCACTGCATGGGAAATGTCGGAGAGCCGGCCGCCGGCCCGGGCCGGGTCGATGCCGGCCTCCAGACAGGCCCGGGTGGTGTCCAGCAGATGCTGGGCCGGGCCGCTGAGGGCCCCCACCCCGCAGGTGAAGGCCCCGTCGCCATAGAACCCCTCCAGCTCGACCCCCACGTCCACGGTGAGTAAGTCCCCCGCCTGCAGGGGCCGCTGGTTGGGAAAGCCGTGCACCACCTCCTCGTTGACCGAGGCGCAGATGGAGCCCGGAAAACCGTGGTACCCCTTGAAGGCCGGCCGGCCCCCCCTGGCGCGGATGATCTGCTCGGCCAGGTGGTCCAGCTCAAGGGTGGTCACCCCCGGTGTGATGGCCGCCTCGAGGGCCTGCTGCACCTGGTAAACCACCTGGCAGCTGGCGTGAATCTGCGCCAATTCGGCGGGTTTTTTGCAGTAGATCGCCACCTTGCTCCTGAATGTGGCCTCCCGGGGCCGCTGTTGCTATTGCATCGAGTCTAATATATAATAGGTAAGATCGGGAATTTGGAAATATCCGCAGCAGGGGAACATAGGGAAACCGATGGGTAAATCACTGGTAGTCGTCGAATCACCCGCCAAAGCCAAAACCATCAACAAGATCCTCGGCAAGGACTTTATCGTGAAGTCCTGTATGGGACATGTGCGCGACCTGCCGCCCAAGGAACTGGGCGTCGATGTGGAGCACGACTTCAAACCCCGCTACGTCACCATCCGCGGCAAAGGCAAGGTGCTCAGCGAGTTGCGCAAGGCCGCCCAGGAGGCCGACACCGTGTACCTGGCCACTGACCCCGACCGCGAAGGGGAGGCCATCGCCTGGCATGTGGCCCACGCCATCGACATGAAGGAGGAGGATGTCCGCCGCATCCTCTTCAACGAGATCACCCCCAAGGCCGTGCGCGAGGCCATCGCCCAGTCCGGGCACCTCGACATGAAGAAGGTCAACGCCCAGCAGGCCCGCCGGGTGCTCGACCGCCTGGTGGGCTACGAGATCAGCCCGCTGCTGTGGAAGGTGATCCACTCCGGGCTCTCGGCCGGCCGGGTGCAGTCGGTGGCCCTGCGCCAGATCTGCGAGCGCGACCTGGAGATCGCCGCCTTCAAGCCCGAGGAGTACTGGTCCATCGAGGCCCGCTGCCGCACCGCCGCCCAGGAGGCCTTTGCCGCCCGCCTGCTGCAGCACCGCGGCGAAAAGCTCGAGATCACCAACCAGGAGAACGCCGAACGCATCGTCGGCGAGCTGCAGCAGCAGCGCTTCACCATCACCGAGGTCAAGCAGCGCGACCAGTTGCGCCATCCCTCCCCGCCCTTCATCACCAGCACCCTGCAGCAGGAGTGCGCCCGCCGGCTGCGCTTCTCGGTCAAACGCACCATGACCGTGGCCCAGCAGCTCTACGAAGGGGTGGAGATCGAAGGCGAGACCCGCGGTCTGATCACCTACATGCGTACCGACTCGGTGCGCGTGGCCGCCGAGGCGGTGGTGGAGGTGCGGGAGCAGATCGGGCAGCGTTATGGGATGGAATACCTGCCCGAGACCCCCAACGCCTACAAGACCAAACGCGGCGCCCAGGATGCGCACGAGGCCATCCGCCCGACCTACGTCAACCTGCATCCCGCCAAGGTGAAGGATCTGCTCACCACCGACCAGGCGCGGGTCTACGAGATCATCTGGAAACGCTTCGTCTCCTCGCAGATGAAGCCGCAGATCCTCAGCCTGACCACGGTGGACATCAGCGCCGGCGAGTATCTGTTGCGGGCCAACGGCTCCTCCACCAAGTTCCCCGGCTTCACCCTGCTCTACACCGAGAGCAAGGAGGAGAAGGAGGAGGGGGCCGAGGATGAGGAAGACAGCCGCATCCTGCCCGCCGGCCTGGCCAAGGGCCAGGACCTGGAGGTCCAGGAACTCAAGCCGGAGCAGCACTTCACCAAGCCGCCGGCCCGCTACACCGAGGCCTCGCTGGTCAAGGAGCTGGAGGCCAAGGGCATCGGCCGGCCCAGCACCTACGCCCAGATCATCACCACCCTGCAGGACCGCGAGTACGTCGAGCGGGTGGAGCGCAACCTGATCGCCACCGAGCGCGGCCACACCGTCAACAAGTTCCTGGTCGAGACCTTTCCGCACATCTTCGACGTCAAGTTCACCGCCCAGATGGAGGACGAACTCGACCGCATCGAGGAGGGCGACGACAACTGGATCGAGACCGTGCGCACCTTCTACTCCTCCTGGAACCACGCCCTGCAGGACGCCAACTCCCGCCGCCGCGAGCTCAAGCAGGCCCTGCAGGAGGAGTCGACGGTGGTCTGCGAGGAGTGCGGCCGCCTGATGGTGGTCAAGTGGGGGCGCAACGGCCGCTTCCTGGCCTGTCCCGGGTACCCCCAGTGCAAAAACACCAAACCCCTGGCCGAGGAGCAGGCCCAACCGCCCACCGACGCCATCTGCGATCTGTGCCAGTCGCCGATGGTGGTCAAGAGCGGCCGCTACGGCCGCTTCCTGGCCTGCAGCAGCTACCCGGAGTGCAAGAACGTCAAACCCCTGCCCCTGGGGGTCTCCTGCCCCGAGTGCGGCACCGGCGAGCTGGTCGAGAAACAGTCGCGCAAGGGCAAGGTCTTCTACGGCTGCAACCGCTACCCCACCTGCAAGTTCGCCAGCTGGGACAAGCCGGTGGCCAAGGCCTGCCCGCACTGCGAGGCGCCCCTGGTCTTCGAGAAGGGCAGCCGCAGCAACCCGCCGGTGCTGTACTGCCGCTCCTGCCACACCCAACTGGAGACGCCCGCCGCCGTCGCCGTGGACGCCGACTCGGGAGGCTGAGCCTCCCATGGCCGCCCCCGCCCCGCTGCACGCCGGCTCCAGCATCAAGCAGGGCATCGCCCTTTTCCTCGAGTACCTGGAAAAGGAGCGCAACTACGCCCGCCACACCCTCGACGCCTATCGGCGCGATCTGCAGCAGTTCGCCCGCTTCCTCTACCCGCGCATCTCGCTGGTGGGCATCCCGGTCAACGCGGTGCAACGCGAGGTGGTGCAGAGCTTCGTCGAGGAGTTGCGCCACCGCGGCCTGCGGCCCAACAGCGTGGCCCGCAAACTGGCGGTCATCCGCTCCTTCTTCCGCAACCTGTGCCGGCAACACATCCTGGCCGACAACCCCGCCAGCCTGGTGGGTTCGGCCAAGCCTGCCCAAGGGCCCCCGCGCTATCTGCCCCTCACCCAGATCGAGGAAGCCATCGCCCTGCCCCCCGCCACCGAGTTCACCGGGGCGCGGGACCGGGCCATCATCGAGGTCTTCTACGGGGGGGGCATCCGCCTGAGCGAGTTGGTGGGCCTCAACCTCAGCGCCCTCGACCTGGACGAAGGCACGGTGCGGGTGCTGGGCAAGGGCCGCCGCGAGCGCATCGTGCCCATCGGCGGCCCGGCCCTCCAGACCCTCAAAACCTATCTGCAGCACCGGGCCGCCCTGCTGATGGAGTTGGACATCACCCAGGTGGAGGCCGGTGCCCTCTTCCTCAACCGCAAGGGCCGCCGCCTGCACCGGCGCACGGTGCAGGGCAACGTCAAACGCTATCTGCGCCAGGTCTCCACCGGCCAGTCCCTCAGTCCCCACCTCCTGCGCCACACCTTTGCCACCCACATGGTGGAGGCCGGCGCCGACCTGGGCGCGGTCAAGGAACTGCTGGGCCACGCCGCCCTCTCCAGCACCCAGGTCTATACCCAGGTGTCCCTGGATCGGCTGCGCCAGATCATCCAGCAGGCGCACCCCAGAGCCTGAGGTGAATACCAGCCTGAGGTGGCATCTCTGCCTGCCCCTGCTCCTGTGGGCCTGCGCCAAGGTCGGGCCGCCGGCCGGAGGCTCGGTGGACAAAATCCCGCCCGCCATCACCTCCCACCTGCCCGCTGCCGACGCCGTTCAGGTCCCGCTGGACACCCGGGTCGAGTTGATGTTCAGCGAGGCCATGGAGCGCAGCCGCACCGAGGCCGCCCTCTTCATCTCCCCCACCTCGCCGGTGCAATACCAGTGGCAGGGAAGCCGCCTGCGGCTGCATTTTCCGCAGGGCCTGGCCGCTGACCAGACCTATGTGATCACCCTGGGCACCGGCGCCCGCGACCTGCGCGGCAATACCCTGGCCCAATCCTTCACCCTGGCCTTTGCCACCGGCCCCCAGCTCAATCAGGGCCGCCTCGAAGGCCGGGTCTTTGCCCAGCACCAGCCCGCCGCCAGCGCCCACGTCTGGGCCTACCGCCTGAAACCGGGCCCCCGCCGCCTGCTCACCGACCCGCCCGACTACCGCACCCAGACCGGCAGCGACGGCCATTACGTCTTTTCGCGGCTGCCGGCCGGCTCCTATCGCCTGGTCGCCTTTGCCGACGGCGATGCCGACCAGTCCTGGGACGCGGGGGAAGCCCTTGCCCTGCCTGCCGCCGACCTGGAGTTGGTGGAGGGGGCCACCCTCGAGGCCGGGGATCTGGATCTCTGGGCCTCGGCCGCCACCCCCCAGCTGACCCGGGTCCAGCCCCTCGACCAAGAGCGCCTGCTGCTGCTCTTCGATCAGGAGGTGGACCCGGAGCAGGTCACCATCGAGATCCAGGGGCTGCCCGTCGAACTCCTGTATCAGCTGCCCGGAGACCGGCGCAAACTCTACGCGCGCACCACCCCGCAGCAGGCGGGCAGGTCGTACTCTTTCACCCGCCTGGAGGTAGCGGGCCAGCCGCTCGAATGGCGCGAGCCCGTGCGCGGCAACGGCCGCCCCGACCAGGCCCCGCCCACCCTGGCGACCACCCGCCCCGCCCCCGGCGGCGACCTGACCCCGCAGGACTCGTTGGTGCTGGTCTTTTCCGAAGCCATGGCCCCGACCGAACTGGCCGATCTGTGGGTAGCCAGCGACAGCACCCAGAGCCCGGCCGGCCGCTGGCAGTGGCGCTCCCCCGCGGTGCTCGCCTTCATCCCGCAGGTCCCCTGGCCGCCGGGGCCGTACCGGCTGCAGGGCCGCACCACCGCGCTGCGCGACCTGGCCGGCCTAGCCCTGCGCGACAGCCTCTTCACCCTCACCTTCTCGGTGCCCGAGCAGGCCTGCCGCCTCAGCGGCCGGGTGCTCTCCCCCGCCGGCGAGCCGGTGCCGGCCTGGGTCGGCGCCCAGGGCCCCGAACGCTGCTGGCTGGTCCAGACCCACCGCGACGGCTCCTTTGACTTTACCGGCCTGGCTCCGGGCAACTACCGGGTCTTTGCTTTTGCCGACCTCAACTTGAACCAAGGGCAGGACCGCGGTACCTTAGAGCCCTTCCTGCCCTCCGAGCCCTATACCTGCCATCCGGAGGCCCTCACCCTCGCTGCCAGCGCCGTCCGCGAAGGCCTGGAACTACACCTGGTCGCCCCATGATCCTGTACCGTTTCCTCGGCACCCTGCTGCTCCTGCTGGTGCTCATCGGCCTGGGCATCGCCAAATACTCGCAGGTCTCGCCCCAGACCCAGCGCCGTCTCGAACTCGAAACCTCGCTGGAGCAGGTGTGCAACCTGGAGCAACTCTACTTCCAGCAGCACCGCCGCTTTTTTGATCCGGCCGACAGCACCCAGGGCATGCCCACCCAGTGGCTGCACGGGTATCGCTGGGAATCGAAGGCCGGCCGCCACAGCTTCTGGGTGCTGGTGCGCGCCGATCTGGACGAGGATGGGGAAGAAGGGATCTGGCGGGTAGACGAACACAGCCGCCAGGGCGTGGTGCTGGTGGAGGACTAGGAGCGCGTGTGCAGCCGGGCGATGGTGGTCTGCCCCGGCGCGTAGGCATCGATCACCCGCAGCCAGCCGGCCAGGTTGCGGGTCTCGGCAATCGCCGCCCTCAGCGCCGGCGACCCTGCCTCAGTCAAAACCTCAAGGTAACAGCGGTACTCCCAGGGCAGGCCCAGGCGTTTGCGCAACTCCACCTTGAGCACCTCCAACTGCCGGCCCGAAAACGCCGCCAGGATGGCCGGCAGAGTTCGGGCGGTGTCGGCCAGATCGAGGATCAGCGTGCTCTTGCGCTTCCCCTCGCCCACCGGCAGAGGCTGCTGGCAGAGCACCAGGAAGCGGGTGTAGTTGCGCTGGTCGGTCTGGATGTTCTCGGCGAGGATGGCCATTTCGTGATCGATGGCCGCCTGCGCCGAAGCAATGGCCGCCTCGTCCCGCCGGCCCCCCTCCTTGATCATCTTCACCGCCCCGGCCGTGTCGTACACCTCCTGGGCCTGAGCGTGCTTCAAGGTGCCCAGGTACTCCTGGCACTGGGCCAGGGCCTGGGGATGGGAATAGACGCGGCGCACCTCCTCCAGGCGGGTGCCAGGATGGGCGATGAGGCAGTGGTCGACGCGCAGGGTGATTTCGCCGGCAATCGGCGGGGCCTGCTCGGCCAGCAGGTCCCAGACCGGGTGGATGCTGCCGGCCAGGGAGTTCTCGACCGGGGCCATGCCAAAATCCGCCCGGCCCTCGGCCACGGCCGCAAACAACCCGGCAAAGGTGGGGCAGGGCACAATGGCAATGGGCGCGGCGAAGAACTCGTGGGCGGCCAGCTCGCTGTACGAGCCCAATTCCCCCTGCACCGCGACCCGCTTGGCAACCTCGGCGATGAGCATGGGGAACTCAGACCGCAATGGGCATGGGGATAGAGGGATGCGGGTCGTAGCCGACCAGCGAGAAGTCCTCGTAGCAGAAGTCGAAGAGCCCCTGCTGGCGGTCGGCGATCTGCATGCGCGGCAACGGTCGGGGCTGGCGGCCCATCTGCTTTTGCAGGGCCTCGATGTGGTTGCTGTAGATGTGTACGTCGCCCCCGGTCCAGACGAATTCCCCCGGCTCCAGGCCGCAGACCCGGGCCACCATCAGGGTGAGCAGGCTGTAGCTGGCGATGTTGAAGGGTACGCCCAGCCCCACGTCGCAACTGCGCTGGTAGAGCTGGCAACTGAGCCGGCCTTCGGCGGCAAAGAACTGGAACAGACAATGGCAGGGCGGCAGGGCCATACGCTCGATCTCACCCACGTTCCAGGCGCTGACCACCAGGCGCCGGCTGTCCGGGTTGCGGCGGAGCATATCGACCACCTGCTGGAGTTGATCCACACTCTGGCCGTCGGCCTTGGCCCAGGCCCGCCACTGCTTGCCGTACACCGGTCCCAGCTCCCCCTGCTCGTCGGCCCACTCGTCCCAGATGCTCACCCCGTGCTGGCGCAGGTACGCCACGTTGGTGTCCCCCTGCAAGAACCAGAGCAGTTCGTGGATGATCGAGCGCAGGTGCAGCTTCTTGGTGGTCAGGCAGGGAAAACCCTCGGCCAGATCGAAACGCATCTGGTACCCGAATACCGCCAGGGTGCCGGTGCCGGTGCGGTCTTCCTTGGCGACCCCTTTTTCCAGGACGTGGCGGACCAGGTCCAGGTACTGTCGCATGCCGCTGCTCCAGAGCAATTAGATGGTTGAGGCGGGCCTAAAGTTAATTAAAACAGCAGCGGCTGAAAAGTAGGGGTTTCTGGTTGACAGGAAATAGGCCATCCACTATTTTCATCTCTCCATCTGCTGCAATAGCGGAGGCGACGTGGCCAAGTGGTAAGGCAGGGGCCTGCAAAGCCCTTATCCCCGGTTCGATTCCGGGCGTCGCCTCCAATTTTTTTTCTGCGCCGGGATGGCGAAACTGGTAGACGCGACGGACTTAAAATCCGTTGGGAGTAAGATCCCGTGCCGGTTCGATTCCGGCTCCCGGCACCATTATTAACAAATATTTATACATCGTTACTGGATGTGCAATACTGCTCGCGTTTATATACGTCCTCGATTTTTACCCCAATTTTGCCCCAATGCGCCTATTCCCTGCCGGTACGTCACACCCCCCGCTATTCCCCTGAACTCCCCCACCCCTGTTCGCCTTAACCGGTTCTCCCGCACTTTTGATGATGGAAGCCCTGGAAATGGAGTCGTGCGTTAGTTTCTCAAAATGAGGAGGTGCACATGAAAGTCTGCATCGTCGGTGGCACGGGCAATATCAGCACCAGCATCGTCCGCTTGCTCCTGGCCCAAGGGCACGAGGTGACCTGTTTCAACCGCGGCCAGAGCGGCTCGCTGCCGGCCGGCGCCCGCCGGCTCCAGGGCGACCGCCAAGACCGCGAGGGGTTTGAGCGCCTCATGCAGGAGCAGCGCTTCGACGCGGCCATCGACATGATCTGCTTCAACCGCGAAGACGCGCTCAGCAGCGTGCGCGCCTTTCAAGGCGTGGGTCATTTTGTCCAGTGCTCCACCGTCTGCACCTACGGCATTGCCTACGACTGGTTTCCCACCACCGAAGATCATCCCCTGCGCCCCATCACCCCCTATGGTCAGCACAAAGCCGCAGCGGATGCCGCCTATCTGGAGGCGTACTACCGTCACGGTTTTCCCGTCACCATCATCAAACCCTCCACCACCTACGGCCCCAAACAGGGTCTGCTGCGGCAGATCGCCCGCGACTTCTCCTGGCTCGACCGCATTCGCAGGGGCAAACCTCTCTTGGTGTGCGGCGACGGCACCGCCCTGCACCAGCACCTCCACGTCGACGATGCCGCCCTTTGTTTTGCCAATGTCCTGGGCAAGAAGCACTGCCTCGGCCAAATCTACAACATGGTCGACCGGGGCTTTATCACCTGGGCTGACCACCACCGCACGGCCATGCAAGTGGTGGGCCGCGAGGTGGAGCTGGTGGGCCTACCCCTGGCCGACCTGCTGGCCCTCGACTTGCCCACCACGGGCATCTGCCGCGACATCTTCGCCCACCACACCTACTACAGCAACCACAAACTCTGCCGCGACGTGCCCGAGTTTCGCCCGGCGGTCTCCTTGGCCGCCGGCATGGCCAGCGTCCTCGAAGCCATGGACCGCGAAGGCCGCATTCCCAGCGCCGGGCAAGAGGACTGGGAAGACCGCGTCATCGCGGCCCAGCGCAAGGTGCGCGGGTGTCTCGCGTAAACTTATTCCCGGCCGAGATGCTCAAGTCACTGTTGAGACCGGGGATGATCATCGACGCCCCACAGCTCAGGGCAATTGCCAGAACGTGCCGGTGATCCCGGTTATACCCCTGGCATCCTTGGCGTAGCTGGCGGTAAAAATGTGCCCGCCGTCCAATTCCACGGAAGAGGTATAGCCCTGGTCGGCATCCGGCGTCTGGCGCAGCCGCCAGGAGGTTTTGCTCCAGGTTTTGCCCTGGTCCTCACTGAGCGACGCATAGATCCCATAGGGCTCAAAGCGGCGGCCATAGGTCAATAACAGCCGGCCGTCCCGCACTTTCAACAGGCGCGGGCAGGCGCCGGACCGCACCGGTGTGGGTTTGGGCCGGCTCCAGGTCTTGCCATTGTCCAGCGACTCGTTCTGCCAAAAAATACCCCTTGGGTATTGCCCCTGATCCGCAAAGCGCAGCATCCCCAACAGATGGCCTGGCGCCAGTTCCAGGACCACCGGCTCGTGATAGTGGCGCGTCTGGGGCCGGCCCCGCGCCATCGTGGCCATCGCGGACCAGGTGGCACCGCCGTCCTGGGAACGGTGCACCACCGCTGACGAGGTTTTGCTGCGCCCAAGAGCACCGTACGAGGCAATCATCAGGGTCCCGTCCGCAAGCCGCACCGGGGGGGCGCAGGCCTGCAGCCCGTCGCCAACCAGGATGGCATTTTCCAGCCGCCAGGTGAGGCCGAAATTATTGCTCCAGCACCACAGGGCCCCCACATTGCGGAAGGGGTACTCGTGCTCGTGCACCTGGGCAAAGCCGCTGCGCTCCCCTTCGTGCATCGGCACCACCTCGTGGGCCGCCAGCGCCCCCCCCACCTTGCCATGGCCCAGATAGATCAGCCCGAGTTCCTGGCCGCCACCCGCCCCCATCTGGCTGGCGTTAGGGCGGTCCCAGGTCTGGCCGCCGTCAGCCGAACGAATCAGGGTGATGATGGAGCGGGGATGGGTATGGCGGACCCGATCCTCCCTGGGCGCCTGGCGGAAAGCAAGGAGCAATTCGTCCCCTTCCAGCCGTACCACATGGGGAAAGGCCGAATAGGAAAATCGGTCGTAGAAGATCTGTGTCTGCCGCGCCTTAGGCGCAGAACGGTAGGTGAAATCCATAGGCAATGCGGCGCTTCCCCTGTTGCCTTCGGGCAGCAGGGGAAGCGCCACCCCTCCTTTCCTGGATAAAATTCGTGCTGACACTCCCCTGATTGCTGAGGGAAAACCAAAACCGCCTACCCTTGCCCGGCAGCTATGACTCCACAACATCCACCGGTGCGTCAGCGGGAAAGTGGGTGCGGACCAAGCGGCGAAAGCAGATCACCGCTGGCGCCTCCGCCCACCAAAACAGATGGGTACAACAATCGCAGTCCGAGGTGCCGAAACCTGCTGCGACTGGAACCGCACCGCAGACCTGAGAGAGCAGGTGAGCCCAGTCGTGTTCCCGGCGGACCTTCTGCGCGCTGATCCAGATCTGCACCAGATGTGTCGCCCGGCGCAAGTAGTCGATGTGCCAGTGAGAGCGTGCGGGTTGCCCCTGATGATGCCGCAGGCGGGCCTTTAGCCCGCCGGGCCCAAGGGCGCTGCCAACATAGGCGTAAAAGCCAGCGGGCAATTCCACTCGACCCAGCCGCCCCACCCGGATGGCATCTTCGGCGGGAAGGTGGAGCAGGAGGACATAGGTCCCGGGCTGGTTGAGATTCACTGTGCTATGACCATAGGGTGGGATAGGGCTCTGCGGGCCGCTGGAGACCTCATATCACTGGGCCCAACAGTACATTCGAACCAGACCCAAGGCAAGCGGATAACTGCCGCTGGCGACCAGTAGACCTGAAATCGCCATCCGATCCAGCATACCCGGCCAACTACAGGGGCTCAGTGAATTTGTGCATATTCAGTTGACAAGTACATCGGCGTCCCGCAGGACCACTGCCGAACATTGAGGGGAACTGCTCATGAGCGCTCCTGCGCCTAGTCTGCCGCCTACACTGGCCCGGCTCTCCTTCTGGGTGCCATCGGCTCGCCTCTCCGAGTTTGAGCTCACCTACGAAACCCGCCTGGCGCCCATCCTGAAAAGGCACGGCCTGGTCGCGTCCTCGGCGCGAGGCCGGCCCGCGGTGGAGAGCGTTTTCAGCCGGCTCTTCGCGCTCTCATCACCGGCAGCAGTAGCCGAGAAAAGAGCGGCTCTCCAGGAAGACCCTGGATATCAGCAGGTAGTGTATGAGTTGCGCCGGGCTTTTTCGGCTGATCCCCAATGGCAGGAGATCCAGCAGCGGCTGGCCAGTCCTACGGCGGAGAACGAATACCTGGCCGGGCGCTTCGATCTCTACTCAGCCCCCGCAGGTCCCGGAAAACAGACCAAGGCAGGTCCGGGAAAGCGGCAGGCGGCAGGACGGGGAAGGGGCCTCTGGCGCACCTTCGACGCCGTGGATGGGTTTCGCGGCGGTTATATCCGCTCCATCCTCCAGGACCCCGAGGGGGTGTTGTGGATCGGCAGTTATGGCGGGGGCCTGTGCCGGTACGATGGCCAGCAGTTCAAGACCTATACCGCCAGCGACGGGCTGCCGACCTGGGCAGTGCAGTCGATCGTGCTGGCCCGGGACGGCACCCTGTGGATCGGCACCCACGGGGAGGGAATCTACCGGTACGACGGCCAGCGTTTTGAGCACCTTGGCACCGCGCAGGGGCTGGTGGACAATTATGTGCTGCGGCTCTTCGAGGATCGCGAGGGAAATCTCTGGATCGGGACCTGGAGGGGATTGAGCCGATGGGACGGCCGTGCCTTTGCCTCCTTCACCACCCAGGATGGGCTGCCGACCAATGAGATCCACGCCATTTACCAGGACCGCGAGGACCACCTCTGGTTCGGGGTTGGCTCCCTTGCCGATGGGAACCCCGGAGGGGCTTGCCGGTACGATGGCCATCACTTCACCGCCTTCGCGGCCGCCGATGGCCTGGCGGCCAGAAATGCGGTGTTATCGATTGCCCAGGATCGGGAAGGCAACCTCTGGTTCGGCACGGCCGGCGGGGTGAGCCGGTACGACCACCGGGAGTTCACCACCTTCACCACCGCGGATGGCCTGGCGGCCAACGAGGTCACGGCCATCCTCCAGGACCGGGAGGCGAACCTCTGGTTCACCACCAAACACGGGGGGGTGAGCCGGTATGACGGGCAACACTTTGCCACCTTCACCACCGCGGACGGCCTGGGGAGCAATTCCCTGGAGGCGGTCTTCGAGGACCGGGAAGGGGCCTTGTGGTTTGGGACCTGGAGCGGCTTGAGCCGGTACGAGGTCCAGACCTTCACCACCTTCACCACCCAGGACGGCCTGCCCGACGACCAGGTGTTGTCGGTCTGCCAGGACCGCGAAGGAGCGCTCTGGTTCGGCACGGCCGGTGCCGGGCTGTGCCGGTGGGATGGACACACGGCTACTGCCCTCACCACTGAAGATGGCCTGCCCGACAACCGGGTGTTTCGGCTCTTTCAGGATCGCGAGGGCGTCTTCTGGTTCGCCGTTAGGGCCGCGTCTTCTGGCCAGGGGATTTGCCGGTACGACGGGCAGACCCTCACCACTTTTACGGCGGAAGACGGATTACCCGATGAGCACGTGGGTGCGATCTTCCAGGACCGCGAGGGGATTTTCTGGTTCGGCGCGGGTCAGTACGATGGTCAGACCTTCTGCAGTTGCCCGCTGACAGATGGGTTGACCTCCAGTACGTGGATATCCTACAGCATGCCGATCTCTGCCATGGCCCAGGACCAGGCAGGGGTGTTCTGGTTCAGCACTGAAGGTCGGGGGGTGATCCGGCATGATGGCCATTCCTCCACCACCTTCACCACCCACCACGGCCTAGCTGGCAACACCGTGCATTCGATGATCCAGGATCGCGAGGGAGGGCTCTGGTTCGCGACCCATGGCGGAGGGGTGAGCCAGTACGACGGGAAGCGATTCAAGACCTTCACCACCCAAGAGGGTCTGGCCGAAGATGTGGTGCTTTCGCTAGCCCAGGACCGGCGAGGGAGGATCTGGATCGGCACCCTCAGCGGCGGGGTGAGTTGCTTCGACGGACAGGTATTCCAGACCCTGAACGTCCGCGACGGCCTGGCGAGCAATGAGATCAGGGCGATTTTCGAGGACCGGGACGGGGATTTCTGGTTCTGCACTTCCGGGGGGGTGACGCGTTATCGCCCGCCCGTCCCCTCCACTCCTCCCATATTCATCGACGCGGTGGTAGCGGACCGGCGTTATGAGCGCCAGTTGGAGGTGGCGGTTCCGGTCGGGGCGCGCCTCATCGCCTTTGAGTTCCACGGCATCAGCCTCAAGACCCGCCCGGAGGCCATGGTCTATCGGTACCGGCTGCTGGGGCATGACGAAACCTGGCGGAATTCCCATGCCCGGCGGGTGGAATACCAGGACCTCCCCCCGGGCGAATACACCTTCCAAGTCCAGGCCGTGGACCGCGACCTGAACTATTCGGGAATCGCCGCGGTCCGCCTGCAGGTGGTCCCCGATCCACGCGATACCCACATCGACGCATTGGAAGCGCGGGTGCGGGAGCGGACGCGGGATATCGCCATCAGACTTGCCATCGAACAGGTGCGCACCACCGGTCTGCAGCTACAGGACGAGGCTGGCTGGCATCTCGTGGCAAGGTGTTTCGACCGGGAACTGAGCCGCCTGATCCCCTATTGGACCTGCAGTATCCAACTGGTCGATGCGGCGGCCGCTCGTTTTGTCAGGTATGCGGCCACCGGGGGCGAACCAGCCCCTGCAAACCAACCGGGCCCCCTTTCCCATCCGCTGACCGCTGATCTGAGAGCCGTGGTCGAAACCGGGAGGCCTCGGTACTGCCGCAACCGGGCGGAAATCGAATCCTCGGGCGCCGCTGTCGATCCCCAGGTGTGCAGCGCGGTGGATGCGCCCTTCTCGGGCGGCATCCTCACCCTGACCAGCCGGGAAGAGCAGGCGTTCAACCTCGCAGATATCGAGATGCTGATGCGTTTCGCCGATGCCATGGGCGAGGTCTGCGGCCGCTTCGCCATGTTGCAGGCGCTGAAGTACAGCGAAAGGCGTTATGCCGATATCCTCTCGGCAGTAAGCGACGCGATTGTGGTCACTGACCGGGAACATCGCATCGTCCTGTTCAACCAGGCCGCAGAACGGATTTTCGCTTGTGCGGCCCAGGATATGTTTGGCAAGGAAATACACGAGTTGCTGCCCGAGCGGTTCCGTTCTGCCCACATCAACCAGGTCTCCCGGTTTTCCACCAGCGCCGAGGCGGTCCGCCACCTGGGCGCTGAACGGGTGCTGCGCGGCCGGCGCGCCGACGGGCAGGAGTTCCCTGTCGAAGTGACGATTGCGCGTCTGGAAAGCCAGGACAACACCTTCTTGACGGCCGTGGTGCGCGACATCACCGACCGCGAACGCACCCAACAGGAACTGGTGCGGACCCAGCGCCTGCGGGCCGCGGGGGAACTGTCCGCCGGGATCTGCCACAACCTCAACAACCTGCTCACGGCGGTACTGGGGCCGGCGGAGTTGTTGCAGGGAACCGGTGATGCCAAGATCCAGTTGCTGGCGGGGATGATCCTGGAGGCGGGCACCCGCGCTGCCGAACTGGTGCACCGCCTGCATCT
>JADZBP010000106.1 GCA_020852055.1 Candidatus Latescibacterota bacterium | reverse complement strand
TCGAGACCCGTTCCCTGGCGCCGGCCCAGTTGGAGGACCGGCTGCACACCCTGCTGCGCGAGTTAGACCTGGAGGGGCGGGCCGGGCAGCGGGCCGACACCCTCTCCGGGGGCGAGACCCGGCGGGTGGAGGTGGCGCGGGCCCTGGCCATGGAACCGCGCTACATGCTGCTCGACGAGCCCTTTGCCGGCATCGATCCGCGCACCGTCGAGGATATTCAGGCCATCATCGCCGGGCTCAAGGAACGCGGCCTGGGTATCCTGATCACCGACCACAACGTGCGCGAGACCCTCGAGATCACCGACCGGGCCTATATCATGGTCGACGGCCGTATCCTCACTTCGGGGACGGCCTCGCAGCTGACCGCCGACCCGCAGGTGCGCCGGCATTATCTCGGAGAAAAGTTCCAGATGGATTGAGGGCTCCAGCTTGACAGGTGCTGGGGGCCGATCTACCTTTGGGGGAAAGTTGCTCCCCCTATTTCATTTATATAGCAAAACTCATGCTTCGCATCTCCCAAAATCTCAGTCTGCAGCAGAAGATGGCGCCCCAGCTCATCCAGTCGCTGCAACTGTTGCAGATGTCCACGCTCGAACTGGAGTTGGAGATCAAACAGCAGATGGAGCTCAATCCACTGTTGGAGGAGGGGTTGGAGCAGAAGGAGGGGGAGGAGAGCGACGAGGCGCCCGAGGAGGTCGAGGAGGTCCCCTCGGTGGCCGACGCGCTCAAGGAGGAGGCCGAGGTTCCCCAGAACATGGAGGAACAGGTCAACTGGGACGCCCTGCTCGAAGACCAGTTCGACCGCAACTCCTACAACAACGAGTCCTCCGAGTACGATCCCAACTGGGAGGTGGACCGCGAGCCGCAGGAAAACCGCATCACCACGATCCCGCCCCTGGTCGAGCAATTGCAGGAGCAGTTGATCCTCACCGATCTGGGGGAGGACGAGCGCCAGATCGCCGAGTTCATCATCGGCAATATCGACGAGCGCGGGTATCTGACCTGTTCCACCGGCGAGATCGCCACGGCCCTCGAAGCGCCGGTCGAACAGGTGGACGCGGTGTTGGCGGTGATCCAGGGTTTCGAGCCGCCCGGCATCGGCGCGCGCAACCTGGCTGAATGCCTGCTGATCCAGCTGCGGCAGCGCGAAGAGCCCACGCGTGACCTGGCCATGCAGGTGGTGCGCGAGTTCATGGAAGACCTGACCAAACGGCGCCTCACCCGCATCACCCGCGCCCTGGGCATCAGCAACGATCAGCTCAAGGGGGCGCTGGACCTGATCGAGAAGCTGCAGCCCTATCCGGGCACCTCGAGCACCAGCAACTACAACGGCCTGCTCACCCTCGACACCGACGTTTCCTACATCACGCCCGACCTGATCGTCGAAAAGGTGGGCGAGGAGTGGGTGGTCAGCCTGACCGAGGGCAACCTGCCCTCCCTGCGCATCAACCCTTCCTACGCCAAGCTGATGAAGGTGGGCCGGCGCAACGGCCAGGACGAGGTACACACCTACCTCTCGAAAAAACTCAACGACGCCCGCTGGCTGATCAACGCCATCCACCAGCGCCGCACCACCATGCTCAAGGTGGCCAACTACCTGGTGCGGGCGCAGATGGACTACTTCGAGAAGGGGCCGGGTTTCCTGCGGCCGATGGTGCTGCAGGACGTGGCCGACGCGGTGGGCATGCACGTTTCCACCATCAGCCGGGTGAGCAACGGCAAGTACATGCAGACCCCGCACGGGGTGAAGGAGTTGAAGTACTTCTTCGACAGCCGGGTCGGGCGGGAGGACGGGGGCGAGGACGTGTCGGCCCGCAGCGTCAAGGAGAAGATCTCCACCCTCATCAGCGCCGAGGACCCGGGCAATCCGCTCAGCGACCAGGAGATCGCCGACCGCCTCAGCAAGGAGGAGGGCCTGCGCATCGCCCGCCGCACGGTGGCCAAGTACCGCGACCAGCTGGGCATCAACGCCCAGCGGTACCGCAAGAAAACCTTCTAGCGAGAATTCTGGTTATATCGCGTCGGGGAGCGACCCCTTCGGCCTTTCGCCAGGCGCGTCCTGCCCTACCCCCACTACCCAGCCCCCGCTACGCCCCATACGTTGTGGCGTTGCGCTCATCGCTCGCTGTCGCGCCGCTACCCCGCATCCCAGCCACGCGGACTTCCCTTCCCGACCACTCCCCGCGAAAGACCTTCCCCTCAGCCCATCCAGCCCTACCAAGTCACCCAAGAGTCATCCATTCGCAACACCGCCGGCGGAACCGCAGTTCCCAGCAAAACGTCCAAAGGAAAACCAAGGGGGTGGAATGGAAGAGGGATCTCATTGGCCGCTTGACGAACAGGCCATCCGCGACATTGAACGCATAGCGGCCAAGCATAGTATCAATGTACCGTTGGCACGGGAATTGTACTGGTCCTTCGGCACCCAGGACCAGTGGATAAAGTGCGCCCTGGCTATAGGGGCTGAACAGACCCACCGGCTGCGGAGCGAGGTCGGCTTACATCTCGACCCTCAGAAGTTATCCGAGCGGATACGAGAGTTGAAGACGGGGTAATCGGCCCAGGGGGGTGATTCAAGGCAAAAGGAAGGAGCCGGCCTCTGAGGAGGGGGTCGGCTTTTTTGTTGTGTCGGTCCAGGTTGGGAGTTATAGTGATCCTAGCCTGGCAATACGTCTTGGTAAGGCAACACGATCATGCCGTTGCGCAAAAACCCCTTGACATTGTTTTGGCGGTATCGGCATCGTAATTGAGACACCTTTCGGCCATCTCTTTCGGCGATCAGGCCCCATGATGAAGCCCCTTATCACCTCCCATTCGCACCTAGAAGCCCAGCGCGGCTGCCTGGACCAGGCAGTCTGTGTTTGGCTCAAGCTAGCCTATGGAACAGGACGGCGGAAAACAGGATAAACGAGCGCACCTCAGGATGCGCGCAACGTGGACCCGCCGGCGAAGAGATTTCGACGGCGGGTTTTGTTTTTGGCCTTCGGCCAGAAGAAAGGAGGTATGGTCGTATGGACTCGAGACC
>JADZBP010000105.1 GCA_020852055.1 Candidatus Latescibacterota bacterium | reverse complement strand
TGCGTCTTCGAGGAGCGAAAGGTGGCGCCCGGCGAGCTGCTGGCGGCGCTGCGCGCGGACTTCGCCGGATACGAGCCGCTGCGCCAGCGCCTGCTGGCGGTCCCCAAATTCGGCAACGACGAGGCGTACGTCGACGAGCCCGGAGCCGACATGGTGCGCTTTGCCTGGGAGCAGCTTCTGGCCCACGAGACGCCGCGCGGCGGCCGGTACCTGCCGGCGTGTATCCTCTTCGTGACCTATTACTGGGCGGGTCAGAAGGTAGGGGCAACCCCCGACGGGCGGCGCTCCGGCGAGGTACTCACCGACTCGGTCGGGCCGGCGCAGGGGCGCGACGTACACGGCCCCACGGCCATGCTGAACTCGGCCACGCGCCTGCCGCTGCACCTGGCCATCGGCACACCGGTGCTCAACATCCGCTTCATGCCGGCCCTCATGGCCAGCCAGGAGGCGCGCGGCAAGGTGGCCCAGCTGATCCGCGCCTTCTTCGCCGGCGGCGGCCTGCAGCTCCAGGTCTCGGTGCTCGACCGCGCCGCCATGCTGGAGGCGCAGCGCGAGCCGGACAAACACCGCGACCTCATCGTGCGGGTGGGCGGCTACAGCGAGTACTTCGCCAACCTCAACCGCGAGTTACAGGACAGCGTCATCGCCCGCACAGAGCACGGGATGGGGTGACCCGGCGGGCCGGGGCTCAACACTAGATAACAAGATGGCAGAGGGGAAGAGGTTGGGTCCCCAGGAGAAACAGCGATGTCCAGGCGAGACCGTCGTTTTGATGAAACCGAATCCGGCAAGCCCGGTGCGGCGCCCCTGCGGCTCTTCTTCACCTCCAGCGGCAAGACCTGCCTGATCAACGCCGACGGCACCGGTCTGTGCGTGCTCGAACCCGAGGCGCCCGGCCAGGCCACCTGGCAGCCGGGCAGCTTCCTGCCGGACGGGCGTGTCCTGCTGCTGAGCATGGAGCCGCGGCGGGACGGCCCCGGCCGGCCCTTCGAGCAGTACTACACCCAGACCCCCACGCACCTCTGGGTCTACGACCTCGACCGGGGCACCCTCGAGGAACTGGCGACCCAGGAGCGGAGGGCGGTGTTCTACACCCCGCAACTGCTCTTGCAGGATGGGCGTATCCTGATGCAGGTCTGCCGGCCGGGGTACTCGCAGATCTTCAACATGCGCCTCGACGGTTCGGACGCACGTCCCTTCACCGGGGCCGCCGAGGGGGTGGCCTACGGCTTCAGCCTCAGCCCGGATGGGGGGCGCATCGCCTTTCACCTGGCCAGCCCCCAGGGGTACCAGATCTGGACCTGCGACCCGCAGGGCGAGGCGCGTGTCCTGGTGGCAAAGGACCCCGACCATCTCTATTTCTGCCCGGTCTGGTCGCCGGACGGCCAGTGGTTGCTGTACCAGGACTGCCATCACCGGAGCGATCCGGGGCACGACTGGTCGGACCTGCGCCTGAGCCGGCCGGACGGCTCGGAGCACCGCCTGCTCACCCAGGGTCAGGTGATGTGGTTTGCGGCCTCCTACGGGTACCCCGGCAAGCGCGGCGGCGGCTCGAACGTGCCGGCCTGGACGCGGGAGGGGCAGGTGCTCTTCCCGCGCCGGCTGCCCGGCGCCAAGGTGCCGTGGCAGTACCAGGACCAGCGCCCCGACACCGACCATTTCAACCGCGATTTCAAGCCGGAGTTGGCCCGCGGCGGCACCGAGATCTGCCGGCTCGACCCGGCTAGCGGCGAGGTGGCGGTGCTGAGTTCGAGTAGGCCGCCGGTGTGGGATTTCCGCGCCTGCGAGTCGCCCGAGGGCAGCCTGATCGCCTTCTGCCGCGCCCAGACCGGCGGGGTGCCCGGGCTCTGGGTGATGCGCGCCGACGGCTCCAGCCAGCGCCCGTTGACCCGCGGCCTGGATGACCAGGGCGTCGACCATCCGCGCTGGCTGCCGCTTTGAACGATGGGAGGGACCTGGGCGCCGGCCCGCAGGCAACCCGAACCGCGACCTTGGCAGGAGGAGGTGGGGCATGAAGGTGGCCGTCATGGGCGCCGCCGGCTGGGTCGGCCGGGCGGTGCTGGAGCACTTCGCCGGGCGCCACCAGGTGCGGGCCTTCGACCGCGATCCGGCCGCCTGGGAGGCGTACCGGCGCTTCGACGGGGACTGGGAGGGGGAGAAGATCTACGGGGATATCGCCGACTTCGGCGCGGTGGACCAGGCCCTGGAGGGCATGGACGGGGTGGTCAACCTGACCGCGTATTTCGGCTCTCAGGACCCGCCCGAGGACAACGTGAAGCCCTTCCTCATCAACGTCAAGGGGATGTGGAACGTGCTGGAGGCGGCTCGCCGGCACGGGCTCAGGCGGGTGGTGCAGATGGGGTCCTGCGTGGTGCAACACCTGGATGGACTGTTCCTGTCGTCGGAGGTCCGCAGCAAGGAAGGCGACCTGTACGGCATCACCAAACGGCTGCAGGAAGAGGTGTGCCGCCAGTACCACGACGCGTACGGCCTGCGCATCATCGTCTTCCGGCCCTGCAGCATCGGCGACAGCCGGCGCCGCATCTACCGGGACGGCACGCCTGCCGCCGGCGGCCTGGGCTGGGTCTGCCGCCACGATCTGGCCCGGGCCTGTCACCTGGCGCTGGAGAACGAGAGCATCGATTTCGACATCCTGCACACCGCCAGCCATCCGGATGCCGACAAGCACTGCAACGTGGCCCGTTCGCGGGAGCTGCTGGGCCTGGAGTACCGAGGACATTTTCCCGGCGAGTGACGCTCGTTCCTCCGGGCAGCCATCTATCGGCACCCCCCGGAAAACCGAGGCAAAAAGGAGAACGATCATGAAGACCATCGAAATCAAGGGCCGCAGCGCCCCCCCGAACTGGGCCCTCCGGCAGCGCCACCTGATGGAGTTGATGGACCGCGCCGCGCCCAGGTTCGTCGAGAAGTACACCCGGCCCGACGGCACCTTCATCTGGCGGGAGGAGTGGCCCGGGATGGACGGTTCGGACGATGGGTACGAGAGCTATCTCTCCTTCCCGCTCTTTTATATGCTCGGCGGCAGCGAGCAGATCCACGGCTTGGCGCGGCGCCTGTGGACCTCGGTGACCTGGCAGTTCACCCAGTTCGGCACCGTCACCCGCGAGTTCGACCGGTACTATGACTGGATGCACCACGGCGAGGCGTACACCTATCTGCACTACCTCGGCCTGGCCGATCCCGACCACTACGTGGACCGGCAGCGGGCCCTGAAGTTCGCCGCCATGTACATCGGCGAGGATCCCGAGGCCCCCAACTGGGACGCCGAGCACAAGATTATCCGTTCGCCGATCAACGGCAGCGCCGGGCCCTGCCTGGAGATGCAGTGGGATGACTGGGTCACCCATCGCGACAACCTCTCCCCCTACCTGGCGCCCTACCAGGACATCCCCGGTCACGAGAGCGACGATCCCTTCGTCAAGCTCAATTGGTCCGACGACCAGGTCTACGCCAAGATCCTCCAGACCATGAACGAGCGCATGGTGCCCGGCGACGTGCCCCTCAACCTCAACGCCACCAGTCTGGTCACCAACGCGTACCTGTACACGGGCGACAACAAATACAAGCAGTGGGTGCTCGACTACCTCCAGGCGTGGATGGACCGCACCGCGGCCAACGGCGGGCTGATCCCCGACAATGTCGGCCCCACAGGGAAGATCGGCGAGCGCATGGGCGGCAGGTGGTGGGGCGGGTACTACGGCTGGCGCTGGCCCCACGGCGGCGTGGTGATGCTGGAGGCGATGTGCAACGCCGGCTGCAACGCCACCCTGCTCACCGGCGATCCCTCGTGGCTGGACCTGTTCCGCTCCCAGGCCGACCGGCTGTGGGAGATGCGGCGGGTGGAGCAGGGCCGGATCATGATCCCCAACAAACACGGCGATCGGGGCTGGTTCGAGTACATCCCCCACACCTCGGGCCCGACCCTGCGGCTGCTGATGCACGCGTACGCGGTGGGCCGCCAGCAGCAGGATCTGGACCGCATCCAGGAGCAGTACGGCGACCGGCTGCTGCCCAAGGACCAGCCCCTGCCCGGCTGCGGCAAGGCGGGCAGCTTCCACATCCACGAGTGGTTCGAGTACATGGTGGGCCGCAATCCGGATTTCCCGGAGCGGGCCCTGGAGCTCACCGGCGCCGAGATGCGGCGGCGCCTGGACCGCATCGAGGCTGAAACCCTCGACTGGACCACCTGGGACGATGGGCCCGAATGGCAGGACGTGCACCACTGGCAGAACATCAACCCGGTGGTCCCCGAGGGCATGATGCAGATGGCCATGGGCACGCCGGCGGCGGTGTACCACGGCGGTATGGTGCACGCGGCGGTACGCTACTTCGACCCGGCGGCCAAGCGGCCCGGCCTGCCGCCGCAGGTGGCCGCCCTGTGCGACCAGGTGCAGACCGACCACCTGCACCTGCACCTGGTGAACACCGACCTCCTCGAAGCGCGGGAGGTGCTGCTGCAGGCCGGCGGCTGCGCCGAGCACGAGTTCACCGAGGTGCGCGCCGACGACGGCGGTGCGCCGACGCGGGTCGATAGCCGCCACCTGCGGGTGCGCCTCGGACCCGCGGCCCAGGCGCGGCTGCGCCTCGGGCTGAAGCGGCTGGTGCACCGGCCGACCTACGCCCGCCCGGTTTTCGACTGAGCGGCCGGCGGTCGGAGCCTAGGACCAACGGAGGGGATCCGACGAGTGAACGAGCGCGAGCGTTTTATCCGCACCCTGACCTGCAGTGGCCCCGACCGCCCGAGCTACGGCGACTATTTTGCGTACGACTCGACGCGCCAGCGCTGGGAGCGCGAGGGGTTGCCCAAGGGGCTAGACCACGGCGGGCTCTTCGACTACTTTGGCATGGACCATATCGAGATCTGGGGGCGGGACCGGCTTCCCCTCCATGCCGGCATCATGCCCTCCTTCGAGGAGGCGCTCATCGAGGAGACTGACGAGTACCTCGTCCGCCGCTTGGCCAGCGGCGACCTCACGCGGGTGCGCAAGGACACGCCGCCCCCGGCCATGCCCCAGTACCTGGCCCACCCCGTCACCGACCGCGCCAGTTGGGCCGAATACAGGCGCCGGCTCGATCCCGAGGCCCCCGGAAGGCTGCCGGCGGACCTGGCCCAGGTGGCTGCGGCGTCGCCGACACGTGACACCCCGCTGGGGGTGTGGTTCGGGGGGACCTTTGGTTATCTGCGCAGCTGGATGGGGCTGGAGAACGCCTGTTATGCCTTCCACGATGACCCGGCCTGGGTGGAGGAGATGATCGAGCATCTCACCCTCCTCTACGCGAGCCTGGCGCGGCGGGTTTTTGCCGCCGGGGTCCAGTTGGACTGGGTCATGTTCTGGGAGGATATGGCGTACAATCACGGCTCGCTGCTCTCCCCGGCGCTGTACCGGAGATATTGCCTGCCTTTCTATCACACCCTGATGGAGATCGTGCACCAGCACGGGGTGCCGGTGGTCATGCTCGATTCCGATGGAGACATCGGCGAACTGGCGCCGATCTGGCTCGATCTGGGCATCGCGGTCATGCACCCGATGGAGGCCGCGGCGGGCACCGATGTGCGCGAGTACCGGCGTCGCTATGGCAGGGGTATGGGTTTTCTGGGTGGCATCGACAAGCGCGCGCTGGCGGCCGGGCGCGGGGCAATCGACCGCGAGGTGATCCCCAAGGTTCAGGAGATGCTGGAGAGCGGTGGCGGGCTGGTGGCCGAGGTGGACCACGGCATTCCGCCCGACATCTCGCTGGACAATTACCGCTACTTCCGGGACCTGTTGCGAAGGCTGTGTGAGCAGTAGCCGCCCTGGGGGCGGAAGCTTCAGATGGTGAAGGCGGTGGCCCGCCGGAATCCGGGTTGGGCCAGGATGCGTTCGAGCGCGGCGTCGGGCACCGGTTTGTTCACCTTGAGGGCGGCCAGGGATTCGCCGGTGCGCGGGTCGTGGGGGGAGCGGATGTCGTCGATGTTGGTGTTGTGGTCGGCCATCACCTGGGTGAGGGTGGCCAGCATGCCCGGCTGGTCGCGATAGACCACCAGGACGCTGTGGCCGGTGGGCTCGAAGTAGAGCCGGTCGAAATCGTTGAGGCGCGACACCATGGGCAGGCCTTCGGCGATGGTGCCGCGCACGCTGCACCGGTTCGAGGTGCGGTGGCTGCTCTCCATCAGGTCGATGGTGATGGAATTGCCGTACCCCTTGCTCTCGTCGGTTTCGCGGCTGGTGTAGGCGATGCCCTTTTCCGCCAGGTACTGCAGCGCCTGCTGGTGATCGAAGAGCGGGTCGAAACCCGAACTCAGCCCCAGCACCACCGAGGCGAGCAGGAAATCCTGGTACTGCCGCAGGTCGCCGTAGAAGCTGGCCTCGATGCGCTGCGGCTGCACCCCCGGCCCCAGGAAGCCACGCGCCACGCGGGTGACGTAGTAGGCCAGCAGTTGGTAGCGTTCGTCCAGCCCGACCGGCAGGGCGCGGTTGACGACATAGGTGGTGACGCCGCTGGCGAAATAGGCCACGGCCTGTTCGGCGGCGCGGCGGGCGGCGGTGGCGTTGGCCTCTTCGGTGCTGGCGCCCACGTGCGGCAGCATGAGGTCGGCGATGTCGGCCACGGATTTGGGGCCGGGCTCGTCCTTGGGGTACACGTCGGTGCAGTACCCCAGCCGGCGGCTGGCCCGGGCGGCGCGCAGATCGTCCTCGTTGATGACCCCTGCCCGGGCGCAGTTGACCAGCAATGCCCCTTCCTTCATGCGGCCCAGCAGGTCCGCGTTCACCAGGCCGCGCGTCTCGGGGGTCTCCGGGATGTGCAGCGAGACGATATCGGCCCGGGAAAAAAGATCGGACAGGGCGCACAACTCCACCTCCAGCTCCGCGGCCCGCTGCTCCGAGAGCACGGGATCGTAGGCCAGCACCTCCACCTCGAAACCGCCCAGCCGCTTCACCAGCAACTGCCCGATATTGCCCATGCCGACGATGCCCACGGTCTTGCCGGCCAGTTCGCGCCCCATGAGGGCGTTTTTCTCCCACTGCCCGGCGCGGGTGGTGTTGTCGCCCCGGACCACGTGGCGGTAGGCGGCCAGGATCAGGGTGACGACCTCTTCGGCCACCGCGTTGGCATTGGCGCCGGGGGTGTTCATCACGTCGATGCCGCGCCGGCGGGCGTGTTTAGTGTCGATGTTTTCGTAGCCGGCGCCGGCCCGCACCACCAGCTTGAGTTCGCTCAGGCGGTCCAGCAGGGCGGCATCGACCTTCTCGCTGCGCACGATCAGCGCCGCAGCGTCGGGGTGGGCGGCGGCCAGGTCGGCCAGCGGGGTCTTGGGCTCCTGCACCACCTCGAAGCCGTGGGTGCGCAGGGTTTCGGCGGCGATGGGATCGAGTTTGGTCGGGATCAGCACTTTGCGCATGGGCGGTCGGCGAATCGGGTCGCTCTCAGTTTGGGGTGGATTCTGCGCCCCCGCTGCCTCGCAGCGGCCACAGGCGAAGGGTCCGAAGATACAGCGCCGCCGCGCTCCTGTCGAGGGGGGAGCCGGGCCGATCCGGGGCGGTGTTCACCCGGCCAGCGGCCTCTTCCACCCCGGCAAGGCGGAAGCGAGTCCGGTGTAGAGGAAACCGGCGAGGAAGAGCAGGAGGAAGGGCAGGCCGGCGTAGAGGCCGATGGTCCAGGCTTGGTGGATCATCCAGGCGAAGTAGGCGGCCATGGCCAGTTCGGCCAGCACCAGCAGGGGCACGCGGCTGGAGTAGTGCCAGACCCGGCGGTGGCTGCCGGCCACCACCCCGTATTTGGGGGTGCGCAGGAAGGGACTGGTGTGGCCGACCAGGCCTTCGAGCACGGCGCGGGTGTTGTTGATACACAGGCCCATACCCATGGCCATCAGCAGGGGTAGGTATTTGATCTGGCTTTTCCAGTCGGCATAGAGTTCGCGCTGGCCGACCAGGTAGAAGCCGGAGATGGCCAGGGTGGCCAGGGAGAAGAGGGGCAGGTCGATGATCAGCAGGCGCTCCCAGCCCAGGAGGGCGCGCAGGCCCAGCACCGGGCCCATCAGCAGGGCCATCAGCAGCATCAGCAGGTAGGAGCCGTGGGCGGTGAGGTGGAAGGTGGCCTCGATCTTGACCTTGAGCGGCAGGGGACTGCGCCAGACGCGGGGCAGGATCTTGCGGCCGGTCTGCACCGCCCCCTTGGTCCAGCGGTGCTGCTGGGACTTGAAGGCGTTCATCTCGACGGGGATCTCGCCGGGCACCTCGACCCGGGGCAGGTAGAGGAATTTCCAGCCGGCCAATTGGGCGCGGTAGCTCAGGTCGAGGTCTTCGGTGAGGGTGTCGTGCTGCCAGCCGCCGGCGTCGCGGATGGCCTGTTTGCGCCAGATGCCGGCGGTGCCGTTGAAGTTGAAGAAGCGACCCGAGCGGTTGCGGGCGGTGTGTTCGACGACGAAGTGGGCGTCGAGGAAGAGGGCCTGCAGGCGGGTGAGCAGGGAGTAGGGGCGGTTGAGATGGCCCCAGCGCAACTGCACCATGCCGATCTGCGGGTCGGTGAAGTGGTGGATGGCGGCTTTGAGCACCCCGGGGGGGGGCAGGAAGTCGGCGTCGAAGATGAGGATGAACTCGCCCTTGGCACTGGCCAGTCCGGCTTCGAGGGCGCCGGCCTTGTAGCCGGTGCGGTCGTGGCGGTGGTGGTAGTCGATGTCCACCCCTTGGGCCTGCCAGTGGGCGACGGCGTCACGGGCGATCTGGGTGGTCTGGTCGGTGGAGTCGTCGAGGACCTGGATGTGGAGCCGGTCTCCGGGGTAGTCGAGTTGGCAGACGGCATCGAGGAGGCGGCGGGCGACGGGCAGCTCGTTGTAGAG
>JADZBP010000104.1 GCA_020852055.1 Candidatus Latescibacterota bacterium | reverse complement strand
GCCATACCCTTGAGCAGCGGATGGGTAACCACCTCCTGAGCGCCGAAGAAACCGTTCAGCAGCACCAGCGGCCCCAGCACCTCGCCCGCCTCGTCCTCGGCCACCAGGTACCGCGACCGGTACCCGCCGCCGGTGACCATGTGGAACCCTTCGACGTGGGTGCTCTGGTTGATGGTGCCTTCGGGCACCGACTCCACCCTCCGGTTCCACGCCGCCCGGTCGAACCCGCTCACCTCTCTCACCACTATCGCCATTTGTGCTTTCTATTCGATGTAGCCCAGGCCGCGCAGGCGCGCGGCGATCAGTTGTTCCTCGTCGCTGCTGTACCCTTCGCCGCGGGAGGTCCGACTTTCCTGGTCGGACCACACCTCGGGCCGGGTGTCGCGGTATTCGGCGGTGAACAACTCGCCCAGTACCCGACCCTCCAGGTCGGCCGGGATGGCCGCGTCCAGGGCATAGAGCAGGGTCGGCGCCACGTCCAGCAGGCTCGGTTTCGGTCCCTGATGGTCGGGTTGCCGGACAAAGCCGGGCCCCGAGCAGATGAGCACCCCCTCGCGGGCGTGCTGTGAGTCGCGCAGGTCGATAAACAGATGCCGCGGGTCGATATTGTCTTCGGAGATGTAGGTGTAGTACCCTTCGTCGATCTCGAAGAGCAGGTCCGGGAAATCCTCGGCGTGTTCGCCGGTGTACAGCTCCTCGCGCTTCCAGACCCGGCGCACCAGGGGTCCCCCCCCGAGCGGCTCGCGCAGCTGCCCGAGGGCAAGGGCCAACTCGGTGCGGAAGTCCTCGTATTCGGCGTCGTCCACCACCCCCTCGGGATCGCGGCCGCGCCGGTTGATGCAGATGCCGGCGATATTGCCGCCCCGGTTCAGGTACGCATAGGCCTTGGTGCGGCTATAATCGAGCAGCAACCCCGGATTCAGATCCCCGGGCTGGGCCCCGTCGGCGAATTGCTCCCCGAAGACCAGGGGCCGGGCCTTGTTGGGCAGGGCGGCGTCCGGGAAGAAGCGCTGCAGGGTTCGGTGCAGCGGCGGCAGGCTGCGCACCAGACCGCGGGCGCCGTAGAGCGCCGGGTAGAAGAGCCGTTCGGCCGGACCATCGAGCTTGTCGGCCACCTGGGCCATGCCCTCGCGCACCTCCCGCCAGCGCTGCACCAGGGCTTCGCGCGGTTTCTTCTTGGCCAGATAGCCGCGGGAGCAGAGCCACGAGTTGACGTGGAAGGCGCGGTCGCAAGAGCGGTGGCCGTGGTCCGAATAGATCATCACCGGCACCGGCGCGGGCAGGGCGGCGAGGAACTCCCCCAGCAGGCGGTCGAGTATCCGGTACCCTTCGAGGGCGAACTGCGGGTCGTTGCGGTGGTGCAGCAGATCGGGTTCCATGAAACCCACAAACCCCAGGTTCCACGGGTGGGTCGCCAGCAGGTGGCGGGCCAGGTCGAACTTGCGCCGGACGAAGACCTCCACCTCCTCCAGGGTGCGGCAGGGCGAGACGGGCTGGTACTGGAACTGACCGGCAACCGTCTCCAGCAGCGACTCGGGCTGTACGTTGCGCGCCAGTTCGCCGCAGTATTCCCCGCCGACGTACACCCCGCCGAAATCCTCGTTTTTGCGGCAGAAGATGGGGCCGACCAGCACCGAGTGGAAGCCCTGGTCTTCGAGCAGGCGCCAGTATTCCTTGCTGGTGCGGTCCGCCGGGCTCACATACCCCCAGCGGTAGGTCCCCGGCCGGCGGCGGGTGAAACCGCAGATGCCGTGGGCCGCCGGGTTCTTGCCCGTGTAGGAGGTGGACCAGGCCACCGGGGTGAGGATGATTTCGGTCGAGTCGAGGCCCCCCATCGAGCCGGCTGCGGCCAGGGCCCCCAGCGTGGGCAGTTCCCCCGCAGCCAGCAGCGGGCGCAGGTACGGGTACCCGGCCCCGTCCAGACCGATGACCAGCAGTTTCTCGGTGCGCGGCGCCGCCATCACCGAAGGCCTGCGGCGCTGGCCGCCAGGACCGGGGCGCCCAGCGCTTCGCCCCAGCGCAGTTCGAGGAAGGCCAGCAGGCGCGCCAGGCTGTCGTCCTCGCTCTCGGTGTGGGTGCGCAACACCAGATCCGGGTTGGCAGGCACCTCGAACTCGATGTCGAGACCCACCACGTTGGCCCCCTGCACCTGGCCGCCGCGGGCGGGCTGGTACACGTTCTTGTGCAGTTGTTCGTCGCGTTCCATACACACCACCAGGGGGCATTCGAGGTAGATCTCGATGAAGTTGGCGATACGGCTGCGGGCGAAGCGGCGGCTTTCCTCGAAGGGCGAGATATTACACACGATCGAGGAAACCCCGTGTTTGTACAGCGAGAAGGCCACCAGGGTCTGCACCGAGGCCGAGAGCCGGCGGCCGGCCGGGGTGTAGTCGATCTTCCCTTTGAGGAAATCGCGGACCGTATCCCCGTCGACCAGTTCGAGCGCCAGCCCGTCCCTGGCCGCAAGATGGCGGAACAGGCGTCGGCCCAGCGTGCTCTTGCCGCTGGAGGAGAGTCCGATGATCGAGATCGCGAATGGTGGCATGTTTCCTCCCTAAAAAAGGCAGTGCTGCGAAGCAGCGGTGCTCCCCCACCGCCCGGCCGAGCGGGTGCGGGGGAAGAAGCGGTCCCGCAGGGAGTTCCAGATCCCGTCGCGCACCAGGTTCTTGGCCGCCCCGACCGCGTTGGTCCACAGGCCCGGATCGGTCCAGACCCGCTCGCGTTCCCGGCGCAGCCGCGCGTACGCCTGCCCGGCCTCGTCCCAACCCTCGTAGGCGATGGCCTGGTGCATGGCGATACTGCGCTTCTTGGCCCGGCTGTAGACCTGTTCGAGCAGCAGATTGCGCTCTTCGCGGGGGTCGAAATCCAGGTCGTACAGCGCCTCGGCCCGGTATTTCTTGAAGTACCAGTACTTATAGCGACCTTCGACGATGGTGAGCACCCGGTTGGGCTGGTGCGGCAACTGGTTCATCGAATAGAGGAAGGGATCGAACACCGCGTTGCCGTCCAGGAGCAGTTCCTTGAGCCGCACGGTGCTGATGGGCCGGTCGCAGACCGGGCCCAGTTCGGCGAGGCGCGGGGCGATCAGGGGCACCTGCAGCACCTGGTGGTGCATGGTCTTGCCGTAGAGTAGTTCGCCGGCGTGGAAATCCATGTGCCCGTGATCGGAGAACAGGAAGATGCCCTGGCGATCATACATCCCGAGAACCAGGCCCACCACCTCATCGAAGGACTCCAGATCCGCCCCGATGGCGCTGTGACCGGCCAGGATATGGGGGCAATGCAGCCAGGTGAAGGTATCGTTGCCCTGGCCGCGCACCTGGTTCAGCGTCTCCCGGATCTGCTCGAGGGGCCGGGGGGTGGACGCTGCCGGCACCCGCGGCGCCTTGAGGTTGCCGTGCCGGTGGATGCCGATCTCGTGGTAGATGTCGAGGTCGTGGAAGACCGTGTTGCGGTCGTAGATCTTCAGCGCGTGGTGCCGACCCTTGAGGGTCCAGTATTTGTCCCAGACCACCGCAGTGCTGAACCCCCGGGCGGCGAAGGCGGCGAAAAGGGAACCCTCGTGGTGCACCTCCAGCTGGCTGTCTAGGCTCTCGGAGCGCAACTCGTAGGGTTGCCGGCCCACCATCACACAACTGTAGGTCATCGCCGAGGACGGACAGGGCGACACACAGTTCCGGAACACCGTGCCCCCGACCGCCAGGCGCTCGAGGTGGGGCATGGCCCGCCGACTATTCCCGTAGATCGGCAGGTCTCGGGCCGGCAGCATGTCCTTGGAGATCAGGATGACGTGCATCGCCACCATAGGGGAAAATTATTTCCCATCCTTCCTATTATCGGCATTTTATTCCGCTTATCAAGGGGTTTTTCGGATGGGCAACAGATGCCGGGAACTGCCAAGCAAAAAAAATACCCGGCGGGCGCGGAAGCAGTGATTCCGGGGTGCTGCGGGGGAAAGGATCGTCTCAGGCGCCGGCGAGGCTGCGCACCGCCTCGATCACATCCTCGAGGTCCTGATCGGTCATTTTCATGCCCAGGGGCAGGGAGAGGGTGCGGTCGGAGATGAATTCGGCCTCGGGGAAATCCCCGCGTTGGTAGCCCCAGGTCTGCTGGTAATAGGGCTGCAGATGCACGGCGACATAGTGGATGCCGGTGCCAATCTTCAGCCGATGCAGCCGGGTGACGAACTGGTCGCGGGTCAGGCCCACGGTTTCGGCATCCACCAGCACGGTGTAGAGATGCCGGGCATGCAGGGTACCCGCTGCCGGGGGCGCGGGGGTGACCAGGGGCAGGTCGGCAAAGGCCTCGTCGTACCGGGCCCACAACTGTTCGCGCCGGCGCAGGTTGGCGTCCACCCGTTTGAGCTGATGGATACCCAGCGAGGCCTGGATATCGGTCATGTTGTACTTGAACCCGGCTAATTCCACGGCGTAGTGTTTGTAGCCCTCGTCGGAATAGCGTTTCCAGGCGTCGTGGCTCATGCCGTGCAGGGCGTAGACCTTGAGGCGTTCGGCCCAGTCGCGGCGGTTGGTGGTGATCATGCCCCCTTCGGCGGTGACCACGTTCTTGGTCACGTAGAAACTGAAACAGGTCAGATCCCCCACCGCCCCCACCTTGCCGGCGTCGGCGCGGGTCTCGATGGCGTGGGCCGCATCCTCGATCAGGGTCAGGCCGCGGCGCTGGGTCAGTTCGCGGATGGGCACCAGGTCGCAGGGCCGGCCGGCAAAATGCACCGGCACGATGGCCCGGGTGCGCGGGGTGATGGCCGCCTCGAGGCGCGCCGGATCGAGGTTGAGGGTACGCCGGTCGATGTCGACGAAAACCGGTTTGGCGCCGGTGTGGGCGATGGCGTTGGCCGTGGCGCAGAAGGTCATCGGCGTGGTGATCACCTCATCCCCCGGCCCCACTCCCGAAACCAGCAGGGAAAGGTGCAGCGCGGCGGTGCAGGAATTGACCGCCACCGCGAACTCGGCCCCCACGTACTCCCGGAAAGCCTGCTCAAAAAGCCCGACCTTGGGGCCGGTGCCGATCCACCCCGAACGCAGGGTGGCCACCACCTCGGCGATCTCTTCCTCCCCGATCTGGGGAGCCCCGAATACCAGGAACTCGTCGCGCATGGGCAGCTAGTTCTCCAGGACAAGGCGGGCATCCCGCCCGCCGCAGATGAGTTCGAGGCGTTTGCGGCCCGGCACCTGTTCGAGCAACAGGCCGAGGCTGTCGGGGGTGAAGTGGAAATCGACCGGGTTATCCCCCACCCGGCTGGCCCACCGGGCAAAAGCCCCCCAGCAGGGCACGGGCGAGTTGGCGTTGTTGCGCACCGGCTCGACCACCACCACCTTCTTGCGCGCGCTGGCCCGCATCCGCGCCAGCATCTCCAGGCAGTGGGGGTGGAAGTGGTAGAGGGCCGAACACATGGTGACCACGTCGGCCGGCGGGATCTCCATGGTCCGCACGTCGCGGCACTCGGCCTCGATGCCCTGGCGGCACAGCGCAGCGACAAAACGCTCGTTGAGGTCAAAGGCCTGGTACCGGCCCGCCACCCCCGCCAGGGCCTCGTACAGCAGCGAGGTCCCGGCGCACAGATCCACCACGGTATCGCCGCGCTCCACCTCCTGGCGCACAGCGGCGAAGCGGTCGCGGGGCCGCCCCCGATAGAGGCCCCACAACACCAGATGGTATAGCCCCGGTGTGCGGTAGACCAGGCCGGTCTCGACCACGGCGTTCAAGCCTGCCCGGTCTCGGCCAACACCGGTTCGGGCGGGGCCGGCGCCACCTGCGGCGCTGAGGGTCGGGCGGCAGGAAGGGGCGCCTTGCCTTTGAACATACCCACCAGCACCTTGGGCCAGGTCCGGGCGTTGAAGACCACATTGGCCATGTTGGCGCATTCGAAGGTGCAGTGGCATTTGGTGTCGCGAATCCACTTGCGCACCTCCCGCGCCTTGTTGCTGCGCATCATGGCGGGGATATCGTAGCCGGCCTGGCGGATATCACCGATGTGGAAGCGGTCGGTGGCGTGGAATTGCTCCAGCAGTTCGCAGGGCTTCAGCATGCCCTGGTCGTCGAGGGTGATCATCTTGCCGCCGGCCACGCAGGGCACCACCATGCGGTCCTGCTCCAGGGTGTCGATGTTGATCTGGAACATGGTGCGCAGCACGCCGTGCAGCAATT
>JADZBP010000103.1 GCA_020852055.1 Candidatus Latescibacterota bacterium | reverse complement strand
GGCCGGCTGCCTTTTTCCGCTTTCAGTCACCCAAGTTGTGTCCATGGAAGGAGCGTCGAAATATGAGTCTACGGCTTAAGAGTTTTCTCGCGTTCGTTCTCATCTTCGGGTTGGCGACCCTGGTGTCGGCCCAACCCGTCTTTGAGAACCGGACACCGGTGGGGTTCTCCCCGTCGGATAGCAGTTCCAGCTCGGTCTTCGTGACCGACAAGGACATTACCATCCTGGTCGACCTGAATGAGGCGGCCAACTCGACCAATCCGGTGATCGCCAACTTCCAGAAGGTCGAGAAGGCGCAGCCCTACTTCAGTACTGCCTCGACGGCTGGTTATATGGGCCAGGCGGTAGCGGTGGACGCCAATGGCGTCATCCATCGCGCCTGGATCCAGGCCCGCGGCAACTCGGTGCTGGGGGTTGGCACTTCCGCGGCCAGCGCCGCCACCACCCCGGCCTACGGCGTGGTCTATGCCAAGAGTTTCAACGGCGGCAAGACCTTCACCGACACCGTCTCGGTCTCGGGGTCTTTGCGTTTTGACCTGATCACCCCGAACATCGCCATGACCAGTGGCTTCTCGACCCTGGACATCGTGCTCGACACCAAGGGCAATCCGCGCGTGGTCTACGCCATGGATCAGTCGCCCGACGGCCTGCCGGGCACCACCGGCGTCAGCCAGTATGCGGTGTACAACGGCCACAACCTGCGGGCGTTCAACAATATCTATTTCAACTACTCCAACGATGGTGGCAGCACCTGGTTGCCGGCTAACGGCGCGGTGGTGATCAACGATACCACGACGCTCGGCGGCGCCACGACCGTGGGCCGCAAAACCGCGTTCCCGCGTATGGCCATCACCTCCACCGACGATATCTTCATCACCTACCAGCGCGACATGGGCGCCACGGACGAGATCATGCTCGCCAAGATGGACGCCGACAGCCTAAAGTCGGGCGCGGCCCAGCAGGTGCGCATCGGTTCGGTGGGCACGGTGGGTAGCACCGGCGGTGTGCGCATCTCGGTTGAGGCGGCACCCCAGGACGTGAGCCCGGATATCGCCATTGGTGACGACGACGTCCTGCATGTGGTGTGGTTCGCCCCCACGGGCGCCACCGACAATATCCTTCACAAGAGTGTGCCTGCCAGCCTGTGGAGCACCGTTGGTGCCGGCGGCTGGAACCAGGATGGCTCGATTGGCTCTACGGTTGGAACCTTCAGCACGGCGATGACCAACCTGGGCGTCGACGTCAGCTCCTTCCTGGGTGACAACACCACCTCGACCACGGTCGCTGCCATGCACCTGTTCCCGACCGTCGTCGTGGACCGGGAGCGCACGCCGGATCGTGTGTACGTGTTGTGGAAACACACCGACGCCGTCGCTGCTTCGCCTGGCGCGGACGAGAACATCGCCTACAATACCCTGACCTATAGCGGTGCCACCGGCGGCGCTTCGAGCTGGGGCACGGTGCAGAACGCCTTCCCGACCGGCGGTGGCTCCGGTTACTACAACGCCAGCGGCAGCGGTCTGTTCCAGCAGGGCAGTCTCTACCAGATCAACGGCTTCTGGCCCTTCGTGGACCGCGTTGCGGCCTACGTCGATGCCACCGTGCCGGGCAGCCGCGGCGACCTGCACATCGTTTTCGCCGGCGGCGCCAGCGAAAAAGGCGGCAGCGCCCTGGCTGCGGCCCTCACCACGGCCGGCCGCGGCAAAGCCAACAGCCTGTACTACTCCCGTTTCAACGGCACGGAGTGGGAACTGCCCCAGGTGGTGGCCTCGGCGCGCAACAGCAGTGGCGCCGCGGGCAACACCGTTACCTACGATGACGGCGTCCTGGCGAAGAGCCGCACGCTCTACTCCCCGGACATCGCCATGCGTTCCGGCGACGACAACGTGTACCTGACCTTCGTTGGCGGTTCGCCGCGCAACGCCGGTATCGGTATCGGTGGTCGGCACCAGCGCTTCACGGTTGCCGGCCCTGGCTACCAGAACACCCCGGGTAGTGGTCACGCCGCCCTGCACCAGGCCAACGTGGCGCCCCTGCCGTATTTCAAGGTCATCGGTCGGGTGAAGAGCTATGCCGATATCTCGGTGCCCACCGGCGCCAACAAGTACCTGTTGACCTACAACCCGGTGAACCCGCAGTCCTCGGCGTTGAAGAACCTGATCACGATCACCGCGGCGGATAACTCCAACGCCTCCGGTATCGGTGGTGCGACCCCGGGTTCCTCGTCGGCTCCGGGGGGGTTCCTGACCGGTCAGTGGCGAAAAATCGGCATTGGCTCTCTTGGTGTGACATCGCTTACGGTCGGCACCTCGGGCGCAGTTTTCAAGGGGGCCGTCAGTTCCGCAGAAGCCACCAACGACAACGGTGTCTTCGAGGGCACTTCAGACGATGATGGCTCCAGCGGATTCCCCGAATGGGGTGACAACGGTGACAAGAAGGGCCTTCTGGTAAAGCTGAACGTGCTGGGTAGTGACTCAGCAACCAACTTGTTTGTCATCGCTAACAGTACTGCTGCCAAGACCAAGGTAGCGTCCGGTTTCGGCGGGGGAGCATTCTCGCAGAGTATCAACATCGACACCTCGACGACGGCAGCGGCGCAGAGCCACCAGCCAGGCACCTCGAGCTTCGTCCAGGCCATCACGGGCGAGGTTGGCGTAGGCACCTTCAACCTCGCGCCGATGGGTTCCTACTTCTGGATGGGCGCCAATATCAACATCGTCGCCTCCAATGCCGCTCCGGTGGTGGATGTGATCGAGCCCGATGCTACCACCGCGGGCACGACCTTCGCCAACGAGACGGCGAGCATCAAGTATATCCTGTTCGACTCCGACACCAGCCCGATCACCAGCACCACCGGGTTGCAGATGGAGCTGTACGCCTACGCCGACAAGGGTCTGCGCAACGTGCAGGATATCCGCACCTTTGGCACCAAGATCGTCGACGAGCAGGATGTCTCGACGGTCAACGCCAATGGCACCAACGATTTCATCGAAGGCACCTCGTCCACCAACACCCAGACCTACACCTGGGATGATCCGGGTTCGGCGCTGCGTGATCTGGGCTTTGCCGCCCTGACCAAGGCCCGCGACGGCAACTACTACATCTACATCGTCGCCGATGACCTGGTCAACCCGCCGGTCTTCGCCGTCAGCGACGGGGCGATGAAGGTCCGCCACATCCCGCTGGTGAAGAGCCTGGCGCCGGTGAACAGCGATACCGTGGATACCGGCGAGTACTCGAACCTGAGCAAGACCAATCCCTACAAGATCAACTTCCGCGTGGTCGACTACGACGACAACGCGCAGATGCGGCTCTTCTTCTCCACCAACGCCAGCATCCCGCGCGACAGCGTCACCGTCAGCGGCACCTACCCGAGCCTGACCCTGGGCTTGAGCGGCGCCCAGCCGATCCAGCTTTCCGACACGCTGCGCTCGGAAGAGGATGTGAACTTCACCTTCGACGTCACCGCCCAGGGCGCCGCACGCGACTCGGTGCTGGTCCAGGGCAACTACACCATCTACACCGTGGTCTCGGACGGGGACACCACTATCCTCAGTTCCTCGACCAAACCGCTGGCCGTGCGGCATTCGCCGGCCTTCGAGTTCACCGCCCCGCTGCTGGGCACCGTCAACAAGATCAACACCACCCAGCAGGAGACCTACTCCCTCGAGTGGCAGCGCGGTCGCTCGGACAAGGACCTGGACGGCAACGCGATCATCTCGCTCTACTACATCGGGATCGATCCGAACCGGAAGAACTTCTCCGGCACCGACTCCACGGCCCTGATCGACAGCGGTGCGGTACTGCTCAAGAGCAACGTGCGTGAGGACGACGAAGGCGGCAACGACCAGTTCGTCTGGGATCTGCGCAATCCGCCCAGCGCCCTGCCCCGGACCTACCGGCCCAACTACCGGGCAACGACGCAGAACTACAACCCGCATGTGTTCCAGATCGGTCGCACCACGGATACGGCCTGGGTCTACGCGGTGTTGCACGATACCCTGGGCAACTCCCGGGTGCAGGCCGGCGGCGCTGTGCTGCTGCTCGGCTCGCAGGAAAGCCCAGCCTCCCAGGCGCCCAAGGTGGTCATGAAGACCCCGCCGGCCGGCGACCAGACCATCGTCAACGGCGATGTGGTCCGCCTCGAGTGGGACGCCTTCATGGTCGACGACGGCACCGGCACGGACGATGCGTACCTGCGCCTCTACGCCGCGCCCAAGGGCCTGTATTCCACCCTGACCCAGCTCGAAGGCAACAACATCGCCAACGGCGGCCAGGTGATCCTGATCAACAGTCTGAAAGGCCGCGACGACGTGGCCAGCCAGATCACCACCATTCGCGAAAGCGATAGCAAGTTCTACAACTGGGACACCAAGACCCATTCCTTCGGCATCAGCGGCACGCCGATCGAATACGATATCTTTGTGGCCGGCAGCGCCAACCCGCGCTTCGGTGACAACGTCCTGGTCAATATCAAGCTCGATTCGATCGCCACTGGTATCGGTTCCAAGGCGCAGCGGGCGGTGCTCTCCAAGGCCCCCGGCGCGCTGAGGGTGATCGGCACCGACCCGATCTACAGTGTCGAACTGTCGCCGGGATCGATGACCGCCGCCTCCGGTGATACCCTGGCCATGGATGTGTTCGTCAACTCGCAGGGCAGCAGCATAAATCTGATGAACCTTCATCTGGATGTGCCGCGCCGCTACTTTGAGCTGATCGACATGGATACCACCACGGCCGGGTTCCAGCCTTTCAAGGACAGCACCGGTGCGTTCCAGGCGCCCAGCACCATCGCCCAGAACGACACCACTCCAGGTACCGAGCAGTTCTACAAGCTCAATTTCGTGGAGAGTGTGATCCTGGGTGAGGCCATCGGCCGCACGGTGTCGCCCTACGACTCCTCGCAGGTTGCCGCCCGGATGAAGCTCAAGGTGAAGCGCTTCGCCGCCGGGGCGCCCTTCGACACGCTCCTGGTCTGGTCGAGGGAATCTGGTCGCAAGACCGGGATGTATCAGAACAACGTGGCCATCTCGGCTCCTCCCCAGGACGCAACTGTCAAGTTGGTGCCGCGGCCCCGCATCTTCGCCACCGTGCCGCTGCAGGGTCGAGTCAACGATTACTCCGACACCCTCGACGTGCATCTGCGCCGGGTGGGCAGCACGGCCGACATCACCGACACCACCTACATCGCCGCCAACGACACCACGGAAGTGCGGGTCGGCGGGGTGCTGCAGGATTCGGTGCAGGTGATCAGCGACGCCTTCGGCACCTTCGTTCTCTACGAGGTTCCCCCCGGGATCTACGAGATGACGGTGAAGGCCAAGGGCTACGTGACCGGTCGCAGCGACACGCTCCGCCTGTTCAACGGCACCACGGCGAACATCATCCCGACCTACGGGTCGGATGCACTGGGCGCCCTGTCCCCGGCGACACAGTTGCCCGCGCTGCGGGCTGGCGACGCCACCGGTGACAATCAGATTGACATCGCCGATGCCAACCTGATCTTCAGCCGCTGGAACCTGACGCCTTCGAGCGCCAGCTACGTGAAGTCGGCGGACTTCAACCGCGACCTGGTCATCAATACGCTCGACCTGGTCATGGTGACCACCAACTTCGGCAATGACGGTTACGGAGCACCGCCGGTCTTCAAACGCACCAACGTGGCCGGTGACAACTCCTCCGCCCTGGTCGAACTGGTGGGTGTCGAAGAGGTAGAGCAGTGGTGGGCCGGCCGGACCTTCGAGGTCAAGGCCAAGGCCAGTGGCATGCAGGATGTGGCCGGTTACGGCTTCACCCTGAGCTACGATCCCGAGAAGGTCAAACCCCTGGGCGACGCGCAGTCCGTCACCGAGGGCGGGATCTTCCAGGCCAACCCGCGCGGTTCGCTCTTCTACCAGCAGCTGCAGCCCGGTCTGATCTACGTGAGCGCCGCCCGTATCGGCAGCGAGTGGTCGGCAAGCGGGGAGGCCGAACTGGCCGCCATCCGCTTCGTCGCCCTCGGCAACGATCCGGGTCAGCTCGAGATCGCTTCGGGCGAGCTGGTGAACAGCGACTTCCGCGGGGTGTCCATGCGGGTGAAGAAGGCGCAGCCGCTGCCGATGGTGGCCGCTCTGCACCAGAACTACCCGAACCCCTTCAATCCGTCGACTGAGATCCGCTTCGATCTGCCGACCGCACGGGACGTGAAACTGACCATCTACAATCAGCTCGGTCAGTCGATCCGCACCCTGGTGGACCGGCGGATGAAGGCGGGGGCCTATGCCCTGAAGTGGGACGGCACCGACAATGCTGGCGCAGGCGTCGCCTCTGGCGTCTACTTCTACAGCATCGAAGCCGGTGACTTCTCGCAGATCCGCAAGATGACCCTGGTCAAATAACCACCAGGATCAGCAGCATCGGAAACGCCGCGGGGCCAACGCCCTGCGGCGTTTCTGTTTTAGCGGCATAAATTTCCGCAGTCGAAGCGGGGGATCGCAGAAACCACTGGAGTTGGACGGGAGTTATACTGTTGTAATAGATAGGGATGGGGGGATATCGGGGCAGCGGCGGGGCAGAGGGCACGTATTTTGCATCGCGGGCCGTAGGAATCCCGAGAGGACGGATCGATGAGCAGGTTGCTGCCGTTGTTGCTGTTGCTGATGATGTGCGGGCAAGGTCGGGCCCAGAGCGCCCAGGTGCGGGTGCAGGGATTCAACACCGACCGGATCTCGGCGCAGATCGGCCAGGTGTTGACCATGGAGGTCTTCGCGGACCTGCAGGGGGTGAGCGCCTCGGGGTTCTCGCTCTTTGTCTCGGTCCCCAGCGGGGCCTTCCAGGTGGTTGATACCGACACCAACGGGGTGGGCACCCAGCCCTTTGAGGCCGGGCCGCTGTTCAAGGGGGCCGGCGTGAACCGCAATATCCTCTATTCGGACAACGAATCGCCCTACAACGTACTGGAAGGGCAGCAGCTCCAGTATTCGGCCGTTTTTGGCGGCGGCCAGGACCGCCAGCGCACCGGCAGCGGGGTCATCGCCACCTTCAAGCTGCGCTGTATCAAACCCATCCTGGGCGGACGTATACTGGTGGACAACAGCCCGGTGCTGGAGACCTTCCTCACCCTGGCCGATGGCCTCTCCATCGAGCCCTTCCGCACGGTGCAGGGGGTGGAGGTTTCGGTGACCGGGTTGAGCGTGCGGGATATCCCGGACGTCATCCTGTTGCCCGACCGGGGGGACAGCACCACCATCGGCTCGCTGGACAACTATCTAGAGAACATCCTCTCGCCGGTGGACTCGATTCGGTGGACCTTTGAACCCATCACCTTCGACAGCATCTCCGTACAGATCGATCCGCGGACCCGGGTGGTCAAGATCACCCCGGCCAAAGGCTGGCGCGGGCGGCGGGGCATCGTGTGGACCGCCACTGAAGCCAAGGGCCTGCTGCCGGGCACCCCGCCCTTGTCGGCCTCCGACGCCTCGACCATCATCGTCAACAACCCGCCGGCCTTCACCGGGGGCGGGATCGCCGAGACCAACGGGCTCAAACGGGTGGTGGTGCACACCCACGAGGATCTGAATTCCTATATCCCGGGGGTGCAGAACAACAACCGCAGCCGGGCCTTGCACGCCCTCGACCTGGACACCCTGATCGTCGATGCCGATATCGTCGATCCCCAGACCGAGCTGAACTTCACGGTGCTGCTCTACAACAACGGCAGCGACCCGCCGGTCCTCGGGGAGGATGACGAGGTCACCGACGAGTTGCTGCTCTGGACGCGGCCCGATTTCTCCGGGGTGGATTCGGTCAAGGTCCTGGTGCAGGACGGCCTGCTCGGAGAGGATTCCCTGCGGGTGGTGGTGGAGGTGGAGGAGGTGCCCGATGCCCCCCATTTCCTGCTCACCGGCCAGACGGTGCGCATCGCCAAGGGCGGGGAACACCGCATCGCGTTACGGGACCTGCTCGAAGACGTGGATACCCCACTCGACCAGCTGCAGTTGACCTGGGAGGACGACCCTGGCGGCAACTTCACCGCTGTACTCAACGCCGCCGGCGACAGCCTGATCTTCAATGGGAGTCCCGAATACCTGGGGGCAGGGCAATTTGTCTTCCGGGTGATCGATCCGCTTGACCCGGAAAACCTGCAGAGCGTCCTGGTCCTCAATATCAGCTCCGACGCCGAACTGCCGCCGGTGGTGACCCCCGGCGACCTGTCCATCTGCCTCACCCCGCCGGGGGTGATCCCGGCTAGACCGACCTTCACCGTCGATCTAGATGACCTTTTGGACGACCCGGACACCCCCGACAAGGATATCCGCTGGGAACACCCTTTTCCCACCCGCAGCGTCATCGAGATCGACGGCGAGCATGTGTTGCGGGTCTCGGAACCCCAGCCCGACGGCTTCGTGGGCTATGAAGAGACCCAGCTGATCGCCACCGACCCGGGGGGACAGACCACCCTGCTCAAGTTGCGCATCTACTCCTCGGACCGCAGGCCCGTTGCCGGCGGCCTGCCCGACCTGCATCTGGAGCGGGGCGAAATCCACGACATCCTCGATCTGGACGATTATTACTGCGACTGCAACAACCTCGATGAGGAGATGAGGTGGGATGTGGACGGAGGGGGGAGGCGGGCTTTTGCGGCCACCTACAGCGCCCCCGAGTTCCAGGTCAGCATCGACCCGCTCAACCACAAGGTCACCTTTGCCGTGGGCACCACCGCCGCGTTCCGCACCGAAACCCTGGTTTTCCAGGTGACCTCAAAACAAGAAGGCCAGTCCTCCCTGGACACCATGCTGGTCACCATCGGCGACGACGGGGGCCAGACGGGCGAGGCCTTCCAGATCAAACCGCTGGGCGCCCTGGAGGTGGAGGTCAACGACTACCTGCTGCTGGATCTGGACGATTACGTGGTGGTGGCTGCCGGCTTCGACAAGGCCGCGATCAACTGGTCCGTCAACACCGTCGGGGGGACTTCCTCCCTGGCCCAGGTCGACTCCGCCCATGTGCTGCAGATCTTCGGGCTGGCATCCGGCACCGATACCCTGACCGTGGCCGCCCAGGACGACAAGGGCAACAAACAGAGCATGAGTGTGACAGTGCGGGTGCTGGGCCAGAACGAGACCGTCAAACTGCAGTCCATCCCCGATATCCAGTTCATCGTCAATGTGCCCTTCACCGGTCTGCATCTCAACGAATTCGTCATCGACCGCCAGGCTCACCCCGACTCGGCGCTGGTGTGGAGCGCCCGCAAGGTGGATGACTCGCAGGTGATTGTCACCGTGGGCGGGGATTCGGTGTTCGCCATCTCGCGGGTGGTGGCCCAGGCCACGGTGGTTTTCGAGGTCATGGACCTGGTGAACAACGCGGTGGGCCGCGACACGGTGCGGGTCATCGCCAACGATCCCTCTACGGCTTCCCAGCCCCTCAAGGACCTGCCGCCCATCACCTTTTCCACGGCGCAGGAGGACAGCTCCCTCTTCCTCGACAACTTCCTGCCCGACGGGGCCTCGCGTGCCAAGGTGCGCTGGTCGGTTTCCGGGCAACGGGTCAGCAGTCCCTTCATCGATCCGCGGGAACCCCACGAACTCCATCTCAAGTCGGTAGGGGACACTGTGGGGGTCGATACCCTGCGCTTCGTCGCGGATCTGGGGGGTGGGTACACCGCGGTGGGTAGTATGCTGGTGACCATCACCGAACCGGTGGATTCCTCGACCCTGCACCTGGAGCTGGTGCCCAACCCCTTCAATCCCGAATTCATCGATGTGTTCATCGTGGCCCGGCGCGCCCTGGCCGGCACCCCCAACGTGGTCCGCTCCTTCGAGGGCAGCGACAGCACCGTGGCGGTGCGCCAGATCGAGGAGGACCTGCTCAAACGCGGCGCCCTGATCTGGACCGGCAGCGTGCGCCTGCGGCCCCAGGCCACGGGCACCATCTTCTTCAGCACCCAGGCCAAGACCTCGCTGGGCACGGCCCTGCTGGACACCGCCTCGGTGGCCATCGCCGGGGTGGTGGCCGGCAAACCGGTGGCCCTCGAACACGGCGGCACGGCCCTCTGGCTGCCGCCGGGGGCGGCGGCCGGGGTCAGCAGCGTCGCCATGCGCACCACCGTCCCCGACCATCGCGACCTGGCGGCAAAAACCGCCGGTGCCGACGCTACGATCCGGCGGCGGATCGAACTCTATCCGGCTGGCCTGCTCCTGTCCGCGCCCGGAACCCTGCGGGTCCAACTGGAAGCGGGCGAAGTGCTCTGCCGCCGCCAGGGTGCGGACTGGGTCCCGGTGGCCGGCAACCAGATCACCCGCCTGGGCACCTACGCGGTGATGGCGGGCCAGACCCTGGCAACCGATTCCGGCGTCCGGCCGCAACAGCTCTGGCTGGGGGCCAACTACCCCAATCCCTTCAACCCCGAGACCCTGATCCCCTTTGGGCTCGAAAACCCGGGCCTGGTCCGGCTGGCCGTCTACAATCTGGCCGGCCAGCGGGTGCGACTGCTGCTGGACGAGGTGCGTCCGGCCGGCCAGCATCTGGTGCGCTGGGACGGGTTCACCGAAAGCGGCGACAAGGCCGGCAGCGGGGTCTACCTCTACCGCCTGGAGGCCGAAGGACGCACTCACAGCCGCAGCATGAGTTTGCTCAAGTAGGAGGAGGCAGATGATACGGTATTGTTTGATGCTAGGTCTGGCGCTGTGCAGCGCCGGGTGCGGCGGTGGCAACGGCCTTGGGCCTGGCGAGGCCCGCAAACAGGAAGACAAGGTCAAGGACCGCCTGCCCCTTAACTGGGCCGACTACCGGGCGGGGGACTACCAGAGCGCCATCGACGCCTTCACCCAGACCCTCGAAAAGGCCGACCAGCTCGAATCGGTGGACGGCACCAAGAACCAGATCAAGGGGGAGGCGCAGGACGGCATCGGCTGGACCTTCTTCAAGATGCAGGACCTGGACAACGCCTTTTCGGCCTTCCGGCAGGCCACCCAGTTGGACCGGCGCAACGCCGACGCCTGGGTGGGTTGGGCCGGGGTGGCCCTGGCCCAGCGGCGGTACAACGACGCCATCCAGTACGCCAGCCAGGCCCTGGAGATCGATCCCAACTACTCCACCGCCGAGAGAAAAGACCTGCGCAACCGCGACCTGGGCCACGACGAGTACGACCAGCGCCATGTGCGCATGGTGATGGCCGAGGCCTTCTTCCAGTTGGGGCGGTACAGCGCGGTCGACCGCCCGGACCCGAACAATGCCGCCGCCCAGTTGCGGCTCGTCGACCCCAGCTTCCGCTTCCGCGACCCCGGGCTCCTGCTCGAGGGTATCGCGCAGCAGGCGGCCTTGCTCCAGGGCGCGAGCGCCCAGCTCTGATGATGAACGCCCTATATATAATAGTTTTGGTGTGGTGCGGCTTGGCCGGACAGGCCCAAGCCCAGGCCGATCTGAGCCAGTTGCGCCAGCCCACCAATGCCGCGATCACCCTGCCCCTGGGCCAGGGTTTGGACCTGATCCACGGGGCCGAACCCCTGGGCAAGGGCCGCTTCCGGCTGCGCCTGACCAATAGGACCAACACCGTGGTGGTGCCAGACCTGGGCCGCGGCACGGCGTATACCGGTCTGTACGGGGTGGCCTATGGCCTGCGCCCGGAACTGGATCTGAGTCTGCTGGTGCCCTTCATGATGGATTCGGTTGCCGGCCTGACCAAATACGGCACCGGCGATGTGGTCCTGGGGGTCAAGTGGGCTCGCCCCAAGGTGGTGCCCTCCCGCAGTTATACCTCGATCAACCTTTTGCTGGGCCTGCCCCTTGGTTTCAAAGGGGAGACCGGCCTGGACACCTTTGACGGCGGGGTGCGCCCCTATAGCAACCACGCGGTTGACCTGGGGTTACAGGTCGAGATGGACCTGCATTTCCAGCATGGCTCGGTGTTGATCAACGGGGGGTTTTTCCGCTCCGGCAACCCAGAGGTCCTGCCGCAACTGGTGTACGGACTCGGCCTGGAGAGCAGCCGCCGCCACCAACGCCTGCGCTTCAACCTCGAATACCAGTCCCGCGTCGCCTTTTCGCGCCAGACCCAGGCTTCCGGGGTGCTCAAGGCCGGCACGCGGGTGGAGGTGTTCCGCGGGGTGGAGTTGGAGCTGAACCGCGAATTCGGCTTCCTGGACTATCCCTATGCCTCGGCCACCACCTTTGGTCTGCGCATCCACGGCATTGCCAAGGGCCGGCGCCGACTCGAATCCCGCTACGCCCTCTACCAGCCGGTGATCAAAGCCAAACCTGCGTACAAACCCAAACGGGTGACCCGGTTGGCAGTGGTGGATTTTGGCGGTTTCGAGGAATACCAGGCAGGCAAACGCTTGGTCGAGAAGATCAGAATCCGCCTCGAACCCCACGACAGCCTGGTGGTAGTGGACCTGGGGCGTTATGCCGATATCCCCAAGAAGGGGTCGCTGAGCGCCGAACAGGCCGCTGACCTGGCGCGAAAACTGGGGGTGGATGCTGTATTGACGGGCAGCATCTCCGACTACAAGATCGACCGCTTCGCCGGCCGTCGGGTGCCCTTTGTCTTTGAGACGCCCCAGACCCAGGTGGACGTGGCTTTGCGTTACCGGGTGCTGTCCTTTGCCGGGGGGGACCCGCGGCGCATGGAGACCCTCAACCAGCAGGCGGGGGGGCAGGCAAGGGTGCGCGATCGGGTGCGTTTGCTGCCGGCCGACCCGCACGACATCACGGTCGGGGCTTCAGCCCGCGAGGTCGAAGCCGCGCAGGATGCGGCCCTCGACGACCTGGCCGGCCAGGTGCTGGCGACGATGGCGGCCAAATTCCCATGGATTCCACCGGACTTCCTGCCATGAGCGCATCGAGACCTCGCAGGGCAAGGGTGCTTCTGGGCGCTTTGTTGCTGGCTGGCTGCGCCTTTTCCGTGGCGCCCACTGCACCCGAGGATCGCCTGATCAG
>JADZBP010000102.1 GCA_020852055.1 Candidatus Latescibacterota bacterium | reverse complement strand
TACAACTGGGTGACACCGCCACCACCATCCATATCCGGGTCAGCGATCCAGACCAGGCGGTGCCGGTGCGCAAGGCGCTGGACACCGAGTTGCAGTCGCTCTACCTGGTGCGCGACTGGACCCAGCATTCTCCCGAACTCTTTCGCTGGATGGAACTGGAGAAGTGGGTGATCTTCATCGCCCTGAGCCTGATCATCGTGGTGGCCGCTTTCAACATCATGTCGAACCTGATCATGTCCATCCTGATCAAGACCCCGGAGATCGGCATTCTGCGCACCATGGGCGCCACGGCCGGCAGCATCCGCCGCATCTTCGTATACCAGGGGTTGGCGGTGGGGGTGCTGGGCACCGGCCTGGGGTGCTCGCTCGGCTTTACGGTGTGTTATCTGCAGCAGCGCTTCAACCTGATCACCATCCCCGGGGATATCTATTTCATCAGCTCCCTGCCGGTGGATATGCAGCCGCTGGACTTCCTGCTCATCGCCACGGTGAGCCTGAGTATCTGCCTGATGGCCTCCATCTACCCGGCGCGCAAGGCCGCGGCCCTACTGCCGGTCGATGCCATCCGGTATATTATGTAGAGGGGGACAATTTGGGGCTGGAGCGCGACACGATCCTGGAAGCCCGCGGTATCCGCAAGGTTTTCAGGACCGGCAGTGAGGAGTTGGAGGTGCTCAAGCAGGTGGACCTGGAGGTGGCGCGGGGTGAACTCCTGGCCATCATGGGGGTCTCGGGCGTGGGCAAGAGCACCCTGCTGCACATCCTGGGCACCCTCGACCGGCCCACCGCCGGCCACTTGTCCATCGCCGGGGTCGAGGTGGCCAGCCTGGCCGACGATAATCTGGCCCGCTTCCGCAATCTGCACATCGGCTTCGTCTTTCAGTTCCACCACCTCCTGCCCGAATTCACCGCGCTCGAGAATGTCATGCTGCCGGCGCTGGTGGCCGACCAATCCGAAGCCTCGGTCCGCGATGAGGCCGCGGCCTTGCTGCAGAGTGTGGGCCTGGGCAAGCGGCTCTACCACCGTCCCGGCGAGCTTTCCGGCGGCGAACGCCAGCGGGTGGCGGTGGTGCGGGCGCTGATCCGGAAGCCCCTGGTGGTGTTGGCCGACGAGCCCTCCGGCAACCTCGATGCGGCCTCCAGCCAGAATCTGCACGAGCTGATCCGGCAACTCTCTCGCGAGCACCAGCAGGCCTTTGTGGTCATGACCCACGACCGCGTCCTGGCCGAGAGTATGGACCGCCTGGGCCACCTCGAATGGGGGGTATTGCGGATGGAAGCTGCCTCCGGCAGCAAAGGGGACCCATCATGAAGTGCGAATCCTGCAACCAGCGCGAGGCCAGCACCGTCTGCGTGCAGATCGTCGAGGACGAGAAGAAGATTCTCAATTTGTGTGGGGTATGTATGGCTAAGTTTCAGGAGAAATCGGCGCCGCCTGCCGATAAAAAGAGTACTCCCCCCGCTGACTCCCAGCTCCGCTGTGCGCAGTGCGGTATGTCCTACGAGGAATTCAAGAAGATCGGCCGCCTGGGTTGTGGCGCCTGTTACGCGGCCTTCGGGGTTCCCCTGGAAAAGTTGTTGAAGCGGATTCACGGAGCGGCCCAGCATCGGGGCAAGAGTTTGGCTGAGATGCAGGTATTGCCCCGTTCCGAGGAAGAGCTGGCGCTGCTTCGCGAGCAACTCGAAGCGGCGGTGGCTGCCGAGGCCTACGAAGAGGCTGCCCAACTGCGCGACCGTATCGCCCTGCTCGAGGGCGGGCCGCGCCGGCCGGCCCACAGGTAGCCGCCATGGATCTGCGTCCCCTGATCAGCAATATGCCGCGATGGCTCAGCGGCGCTGCCGATGCCGAAGGCATGGTGGTCAGCTGCCGGGCGCGGCTGGCGCGCAATCTGAGCACCCAGCCCTTCATGCCCAAGGCCTCCGAGGCGGACCAGGCACAGGTCATCATCCAAGTGCTCGAAGCGGCGCAGCGCAGTTCCCAGTTGCGGGCCGCCACCTTTTTCCAGATGAACAGCCTCGACGGGGTGGCCAGCCGGCTGCTGGTTGAGCGCCGGCTGATCAGCCCGGCCCTGGCCGAGGGCAAAGGCCAGCGCGGGGTGCTCTTCAGCCAGGACGAGTCGCTGAGTATCATGATCAACGAGGAGGACCACCTGCGCATCCAGGCCATCCTCCCGGGCATGAAGCTGGCCGAGGCCTGGAGCCAGGCCAATACCCTCGATGACGAGTTGGGCGCCAGTCTCGAATACGCCCACGAGTCGCGCTGGGGGTACCTGACGGCCTGCCCCACCAACACCGGCACCGGCTTGCGCCTCTCGGTGCTCATCCATCTGCCGGCCCTGGTGCTGGCCGAGGACATGGAGCGGGTGATGCGCGCCCTGGCGCAGATGGCTTTCACGGTGCGCGGTTTCTACGGCGAGGGGACCAACGCGCTGGGCAACCTGTTCCAGATCTCCAACCAGACCACCCTTGGCCGCAGCGAGGAGGAGATCGTCGCCTCCCTGAGCCGGCTCATCGGCCAGTTGGTCGAGTACGAAAAGGATGCTCAGGAAACCTTGTTGGCCGAAGCGAGGTCTCAGATAGAGGACAAGATCTGGCGCGCCTATGGCATTCTGGCCCACGCGCGTATCCTGACCAGCCAGGAATTCATGAACATGCTCTCGGCGCTGCGGCTGGGGTACACCCTCGGGCTGCTCAAGGAAGTGCCGGCCAGCTTCATGAATCATCTGATGATCCTCACCCAGCCTTCTCACCTGCAGGCGGGGGCGGGGCGGGTGTTGGAGCCGGAGGAGCGGGACGTGCGGCGGGCGGAATTGGTGCGCCAGCGTTTGGCTGAATTAGAGGCGGCCAGAGGGGCCGGCGCTGCTTGACAAGAATATGGGCGTTTGATAGTTTCACTCAAGAATTGCGCCGGGGCGCTGTCGCCGGGTTGCGGCCCAGGAGGTTTCCCCGATGAATAACATGTTTACCGATGGTGTCAAACGTGTGATGCAGTTCGCCCGAGAGGAATCGGCGCGTCTGGGTCACAATTATATCGGCACCGAACATCTGCTGATGGGCATCATCAAGGAAGGGAAGGGCAAGGCGGTCACCGTGCTGACCAACCTGGGGCTGAACCTCGAAACGGTCAAGCAGTCCGTCGAAGACTACGTGGCCACCTCGGGCGGCACCATGACCATCGGCGAGGTGCCTTTCACCCCGCGGGCCAAGCAGATCCTGGAGGTGGCGGCCAACGAGGCCAAGGAGATGAAGACGCAGTTCGTCGACGTCGAGCACCTGCTGCTGGCCTTGCTCAAGGATAAAGAGGGGGTAGCCGCCCAGATCCTCGCCGCCTTTGGCGTCGATTACAAAACGGCGCTCGAGGAGACCCTGGCGGTGCTGGAGGGCAAGACCACCGGCCGCAAGGAGAAGGGCAAGAAGAGCAAGACCCCCTTCCTCGACCACTTCGGCCGCGACCTGACCCAGCTGGCCCGCGAGGGCAAGCTCGATCCGGTGATCGGCCGTAAGAAGGAGATCGAGCGCGTCACCCAGATCCTCAGCCGGCGCAAGAAGAACAACCCCATTCTCATCGGCGACCCGGGCGTGGGCAAGACCGCCATCGTCGAAGGCCTGGCCCAGCGCATCGTCGAAAAGCGGGTGCCGCAGATCCTGCTCGACAAACGCCTGGTCACCCTGGATATGGGCGGGGTGGTGGCCGGCACCAAGTACCGCGGCCAGTTCGAGGAGCGCATCAAGGCGGTGCTCAACGAACTGCAGCAGAATCCCGACGTGGTCATCGTCATCGACGAGCTGCACACCATCGTCGGCGCCGGCAGCGCCGAGGGCACGCTGGATGCCTCCAACATGTTCAAGCCGGCCCTGGCCCGCGGCGAGCTGCAGTGCATCGGCGCCACCACCCTCGACGAGTACCGCAAGTATATCGAGAAGGACGGCGCCCTGGAGCGCCGCTTCCAGACCATCATGGTCGAGCCGCCCTCGGTCGAGGACACCATCGAGATCGTCAAGGGGCTGCGCACCAGTTATGAGGCCCACCACCACGTCCGTTATGCCGACCAGGTGGTGGCCTACGCCGTGCGCCAGGCCGACCGCTACATCAGCGAGCGCTACCTGCCCGACAAGGCCATCGACGTCATCGACGAAACCGGCTCCCGCGTGCATCTGGCCCGGCTCAGCCCGCCCGAGGAGATCGGCCGGCTCGAGGGGGAGATCCAGGAGTTGGACCGCAAGAAGCTCGAGGCTTCGGAGCGGCAGGACTTCGAGGAGGCGGCGCAGTTGCGGGATCAGGCTCTCAATCTCAGGGAGGCGCTGCAGCAGAAACGCCGCTCCTGGGAGGAGGAGGTGCGCAACGAGGTGGTGGAGGTGACCGAGGACGACATCGCCGAGGTGATCTCCAGCATGACCGGCATCCCCATGACGCGCCTGGCCAGCAGCGAAAGCGAACGCCTGTTGCGCATGGAGGAAGATCTCAGGAAGGTGGTGATCAGCCAGGAAAAGGCGATCAGCAACATCTCACGGGCCATCCGCCGCAGCCGCGCCGGGCTACAGGATCCCAAGCATCCCATCGGGTCGTTCATCTTCCTGGGACCCACCGGGGTGGGCAAGACCTACCTGGCGGCCAAGCTGGCCGAGTTCCTCTTTGGCAACGAGGACGCGCTGATCACCGTCGACATGTCCGAGTACATGGAGAAGTTCGCCGTTTCCCGGCTGATCGGCGCCCCTCCCGGCTATGTGGGCTTCGACGAGGGCGGCCAGCTCACTGAGAAGGTGCGGCGGCGTCCCTATTGCGTGGTGCTGCTCGACGAGATCGAGAAGGCCCACCCGGACGTCTTCAACATCCTGTTGCAGATCCTCGACGAAGGTCGCCTGACCGACAGCACCGGGCGCAAGGTTGACTTCCGCAACACGGTGATGATCATGACCTCCAATGTCGGCAGCCGGGACATCGGCAGCGGCGGGGTGCTGGGCTTCCAGAAATCCGATGGCGAGACCATGCACGAGAAGATGGAGGGCAAGATCACCGAGGCCCTCAAGAAGACCTTCAACCCCGAGTTCATCAACCGCATCGACGACGTGGTCATCTTCCATCAGCTGGGCCGGGAGGACATCGCCCGCATCATCGACATCGAGCTGGAGAAGTTCAAAGCCCGCCTGGTGGACCGCAATATCAAGGTGCGGGTCACGCCCGGGGCCAAGGCCATGATCGCCGAGAAGGGTTTTGACCAGGCCTACGGGGCCCGGCACCTCAAGCGCACCATCCAGAAGCTGCTCGAAGATCCCCTGGCCGAGGAGATTCTGCACGGCCGTTTCGGGGAGGGTAGCCGGGTGCGGGTCACCAAGAAGGGCGAGGTGCTGGTTTTCGACGATGAGCGCGAATCCGCCGACAGCGTCGAAGACAAGAAAGCCGAAACCACCGGCTGAGCCCTGAAGTTCGGCGCTGAAACTTTATCGTACCTTGGGCCGTCTCACTCTGGTGAATGAGCCAAAGCCGGGAATCGCGGTTCAGGGGACTGCACTCATAAGCAACAATTCCGCAGGGGCGGCCGGGCTGGTCGCCCCTGTGTGTTTTCAGGAGGATCTATGCGTCCTACTCGTCTGCTCTGGGGTTTCTGCTTCTGCCTCGGGTTGGCCCAAGCCATCCCGGCGCAGGAAAACAAGGTGGTGGAGATCGCGGTGGACAAGCGCGGGCTCAGGAAGGTCTCTGAGTCGCTGATCCTCTCCACCATCGGCATCAAGCCCGGGGTCGAGCTCTCCCAGGAGAACGTCCAGGAGGCCATCCGCGCCCTGCACGGGCTCAACGTCTTCTCCGACATCCAGCTTTACGGCGACCCAGTGCCCGGCGGCGTCAGGCTGATCGCCGTGGTCGAGGAGTATCCCTCCCTGGAGGAAGTGCGCTTCAAGGGGCACAAGAACCTCAAGGAAAAGGAGATGAAGGACGCCCTGGGGCTGGTGGCCGGCCAGGTGGTGGCGCCCAAGGATATCGCCAGAGGCCGGCAGAAGATCCTCGACCTGTACGCGGAGAAGGGTTTTTTGCGCGCCGAGATCGAGGGCAAGCTCTTCGACGCCGAGGCGCCGGGCAAGGTCTTCCTGCAGTACGACATCAAGGAAGGCGAGAAGGTGAAGATCGCCCAGATCAAGCTCCTCAATCTCCAGGCTTTTTCCGAAAACAAGATCAAGAAGCAGATGAAAACCAAGGAGAAGCGCTGGTGGCGCAAGGGGGAGTTCAAAGCCGACACCCTGGCCCTGGACAAGGACAAGATCCTGGCCTTCTATCGCAGCAAAGGGTATCAGCAGGCGGCCATCGCGCGCGACAGTGTGTATTACGACGAGAGCCGCCGGAACCTCTTCATCGACCTGGAACTCGACGAGGGCATCCAGTATCGGATGGGCGAGGTCAGATGGGAAGGCAACAAACTCTTCACCAACGAGCAGCTGCGAGAAAAACTGCCGTTGAAAAAAGGGGAGACGTATAAGTACGGCGGTCAGGAGCTGGCCTACCTGGTCAAATCGGCCTATTACGAGAAGGGCTATCTCGATACCGAGGTCAGTCCCGAGGAGCACCCGCGCGAGGACAGTGTGGACGTGCGCTTCGCGGTTTTTGAGGGCCGGCCTTTCCGCATCGGGCAGGTCAATATCGTCGGCAATACCAAGACCCGCGAAAAGGTGCTGCGCCGCGAGCTGGAGTTGCGACCCGGCGACGTGTACCAGCAGAGCCTGGTGCAGGAGAGCCAGCGCCGGCTCTACATGCTCAACTTCTTCAAGGACGTGCAGATCCAGACCGGCGAAAGCCAGCTCGACACCGCCAAGGCCATCGATCTGACCTTCCAGGTCGAGGAACGGCCCACCGGCACGGCCTCGATGGGGGCCGGGTACAGCGACCGCGACAAGCTGGTGGGGACCATCGGTCTGCAGATCCCCAACCTGCGTGGCACCGGGCAGAATCTCGATTTCAGCTGGGAGTTTGGCACCCGCCGCGAGCAGTGTCTGGTGGGCTTTACCGAGCCCTGGCTCTTCGATACCCCCACCAGTTTCTCGGTGCGGGTCTACACCCTCAATCAGCAGTACTACAACAGCTTCGACCGCAAATCGAACTCGGCCAATGTTCGCTTCGGCCGCCGCCTGAAATGGCCGGCCTACTCCACCCTGTCCATCGGGTACCAGTTGCGCGATGACCGCTACTCGGATTTCCAGACGGGCTACGAGAGCCTGAAGGACGACCCGCGGTACCAGCCCCGCACCACCAGCAGCTTCGAACTCTACTACCAGCGCGACACCCGCGACTTCCCCCAGTTTCCCACCAAGGGCACAGTATTCTCCTACCGGCCCGAGGTTGCTTCTTCGTTTATCGCCGGCGACGTGGACTTCCATCGGCATGAGATGATCTTCAATTATTACCGGCCCAGCTTCTGGCACTTCGTCTGGAGCCTGGAGAGCAAGGTGGCGGCGGTGCAGGGTTTCTCCAGCTGGGACAACCGCAACCTGCCCTTCTTCGACCGCTTCACCCCCGGCGGTGTGGACTGGTGGGACGGTCAGGTGCGCGGCTACCCGGATGCCTCGCTGGGGCCGCGGATCAACAATATCAACATGGGCGGCCGGGCGATGATGGTGCTCAATCTGGAATACCGCTTTCCCTTGGTCAATCAGCAGTTCTACGGCCTGATCTTCGCCGATGCCGGCAACTCCTGGGACAAGGCCACCCAGCTCAATCCCACGGACCTGCGGCGCTCCACCGGAGTGGGTTTCCGGGTGATGGTGCCGATGATGGGCATGATCGGCTTCGACTTTGGCTATGGTTTCGACCGCAAAAAGGTGGATGGCGAGCGCCCCGGATGGATCACCCACTTCCAGTTCGGCCCCCGCTTCTTCTGAGAGAGAGCGCATGAGACGTCCGTGGTGGTGCCTGTTGCTGGCCGTGCCCCTCTGCTGGGGTACTGCTGGCGCCGATCTCAAGCTGGGTTATATCGATTCCGAGACCCTGCGCGAAAAACTGCCCGATTTCAAGACCGCCCAGGTCCAGTTGGAGCGCCTGCACCAGCAGTACGAGGGTGAGGCGACCGAGCGCAAGAACAAGCTGGAAAAGCTGGAAGTCGATTTCCACAAGCAGGAGCTGCTCATCAGCGAGGTGCGGCGGGCCGAGCTGAAGACCCAGCTCGACGAGCAGAAGAAGCAGTTGCAGGATTTCACCCAGAAGACCTTTGGGCCCGATGGCGAGTTGATGAAGAAGAACGTGGAGTTGTCGGGGCCCATCTTCGAGAAGATCAACGCGGCGATCCAGCAGCTGGCCAAGGAAGATGGGTACGACTTCATCTTCGATGTGGCCTCGGCCAACAGCGCCATCGTTTTCGCCGATGAGCGCTACGACCTGACCGAGAAGCTGATCAACCGGATGAAAGAGGCCGACGAGGAGAAGCGGAAGGAGGCAGCGAAGTGAGCGAAAACCCTTTGGCCCAGAGCCTGGACCTGAAGGCGATCATGGAGGTGCTGCCCCATCGCTACCCCCTGTTACTGGTTGACCGCATCCTCGAGCTGGTTCCGGGAGAGCGGGTGGTGGGGCTCAAGAACGTGACCATCAACGAGGCGTTTTTTCAGGGGCATTTCCCCGGTTATCCGGTCATGCCCGGGGTGCTGATCATCGAGGCCCTGGCTCAGACCGGGGCGGTGATGATGCTGCGTTCCATGGAAAACGCCGCCGGCAAGATTCCCTTCTTCGCCGGCATCGACAAGGCCCGCTTCCGCCGCCAGGTGGTGCCGGGTGATCAACTGCGCCTCGAGTTGAAGGTGTTGCAGCAGCGGGCCGGCACCTGCAAGCTGGAGGCCAAGGCCTACGTGGGTGAGGAGCTGGCCGCCGAGGCGGAGATCCTGGCGGTGGTCAGGTAGGCTGTAGGGCCGGTCCGTGGGGCAACGCCATCTATATGGCGTTGCATGCACTCCGGCGTTTCTGAAGTCCCGGACCTTCCCCCTCGCTCGCATAGCTCCGCTACCCGACCCCCAACCACGCGGACTTCCCTCCCCGACCTTTCCCCGAGAAAGGCCTCCAGGGTTATCTCCCCGCCGCGCTTTCCTGTCGCCGGCTTCCCCCGGAGATAACCCTCGGGGCAATCTCACCTCCCAGTCTGAAGGCCCAATAAAGAAGCGGCACCCAGAGTAAACCCGGGCGCCGCTTCTGCTCGTACGGTAGCTACCAGGACTACTTGATCATCATCATCTTGCGCACCTGGGTGAACTCGCCGGCCTCCAGGCGGTAGAAGTAGAGGCCGTTGCCCACGGGGCGGCCGGCATTGTCGAGGCCGTCCCAGGTGGCGGTGTAGAAGCCGGCGGGATGGTCGGCGCGGGCCACCAGGATACGCACTTGCTGGCCCAGCACGTCGTAGACGCGCAACGCGACCGGTCCGGCTTGCGGTAGGGCGTAGGTGATGGTCGTTGCGGGATTGAAGGGATTGGGGAAGTTGGCCCCCAGGGCATAGGCCCGGGGCAGCAACTGCGCCGCGCCCACCTGCTGGACCTGGCGGGGCTGGTCCCCGGCCCGGTGCACGAAGGCTTCGCGCAGATCGAAGCGCGTGCTCCGCAACCCGCCCAGGGGGCGGAACCTCAGTTCGGCCAGCAAGCCCTGGCCGGAAACCGGCTCCCCGGCGGTCAGGCCGTTGCCGATCACCACCTCGCCCGGCGCCTGGGACAGCACCCGGAAGAGCGGGGTCTGGCCGCCCTTGCTCTCCAGTAGCGCCCCGGTGGGCTGGTCTGCCCCGAGGAATTCCACGGCTTGCGGGTCATAGTTGAGGATCAGGCCAAAGGCCTTGAGGCCTTCGACCTGGTCGGCGCGCACCCGCACGGCGATCTGCGCGTCGCCGGGAGCGGCCAATGCTTCTACCGCGAGGCGGGTCTGGGTGTCGAGGGCCTGGCTGGCGACCCAGCGTTTGGCGCTGATGCTCTTGCCAAAGTTGTCGACGAAGAGGAAAAAGTCGCTGAAGTCGATGGTGCCGCCGGCGTCGAGGTCGAACTTGCTGTTGCTGCTGCTGGTGGTCTGGCCAAAGACGTCGACGAAGAGGAAGAAGTCGTCGAAGGTGACGGCCTGATCCCCGTCGAAATCCCCCGGCAGGCTGGCCTGGGCGACGAACTGCTGGGTTTCGGAGTAGGGGCCGGCCAGCACCCCTTCGACCGCCCGCACCCTCCAGTAATAGGTCTGGCCATCGGTCAGGGTGCGAGTGAGGGTCCAGGCCGTGCGCCCGGTGCCGGGGTTGCCGGCACCCTGGGCTAACCCTGAGGTGGAGGCGGTCACGTCGCTGAAGTCGGACTGGGTGGAAACCTGGATGGTGTAGCTAAGGGTGGCGCCGGCGGTGACTGGCGTGGCGTTGGCAAAAACCAGGGTTGGTTGGAGGATTTCGCCCTGGCGGGTGAGACTGGCGGGCGCCGAAGGGGCGGCCGAAGCAGTGGGAACCACACTGAGCGCGGCGCTCTGGCTGCTCTCGTTGGGAGTCAGGTTGCGGTCGATGGCGCTGAGCCGGTACTCGTAGGTGGTGCCGTTGGTCAACCCCTGATCGGTGTAGGAAGTCTGGTTCAGGTTGGTGGCGATGGCGGCAAAGTCAGCGGTGCCGGTGCGGCGGTAGAGATTGTACCCGCCCAGGTCTACCTCGTTATTGGTGGTCCAGGTGAGCACGATCTGGCCCGAGCCAGCGGAGCCGGTCAGGCCGGTGGGAGCGGCCGGGGCGGTCAGGTCGGCCTCGGCGAGCGTGGTAAACTCCAGGACCTGGCTCTGGCTGAGCGGGTTGTTGGCCGGATCGATGGAGCCAACCCGATAGTAGTACTTGGTGCTCGTGCTCAGGTTGGTGAGCACGATTTCGTGCCCCAGCACATGGTCCGTTTCCCCTACTTTGGCATCCAGAGCCGCCTGATCGGTGCCGTAGTCGATGAAGCTGTTGGCCACCTCATCGGTGTTCCAGCGGACAATCACATAGGTATCGGAGGGCGAGGCCGAGGTTCCGGAGATGACCGGCGAGCTGAGGTCGGATTGGGTGTCGGTGGTGAAACTGAGGACCGCGCTCTCCGTGGGGCCGTTGTTGCTCAGGTCTTCGGAGGCCACCTGGTAATAATAGGTGGTCCCCGGACTGAGGTTGGTGAGGGTGACCTGGTGCAGCTGTTGGGTGGTGGACAGGGAGCGGACGAAACCGAGGGCGGTGCTGGTGCCGAATGCCACCTCGGCGGTGGCATCCTCGTCTGTGGTCCACTCGATGGTGGCGCTCTTATCGCCCTTGTAGGCTACCACCGGGCCGCTGAGGATGGCCGGGGCGGTCAAGTCGACTTCGGGAGAAGTAGTGAAGATGGCCTTGGCGCTTTGGGTGGCGCCGTTGCCGCTGGCATCGGTAGAACCGACAATGAAGGAATAAGATGAACCTGGGGTCAGGTCGCTGAGGGTCAGCTTGTGGCTGGTCTCGTTGTCACCGGAGGAAACACTCTCATCCAGGCTGGTTGCTCCGAATTGCACCTCGCTATTGGCCGGCTCGTCGGTGGTCCATTCGATGACAGCCGTATTGTGGGTCTTGGCGCTGAGCGAGGGGCCCGAGAGCAACACCGGATACTGGGTGTCAGCCCGGTTGCTGGTGACAAAGCTGCCCGAGCCGCCGGGCGGCTGCAGGGTGCGGGTCGGTTTTGCCGCTTTCGACTGGTAGGGATCGAAAAGCACGGTCTTGCCGTTGGCAGCGGTGGCTTCCAACCGGTATCCGTAGGTGGTCGACCGGGTGAGTCCGGTCAGGGTGATCACATGGCGGTGGGAAAAGCGCGGATTGCCGTTGGCGGTCAGGTCTACGATCTCGATCTCGTTGGCGCTGCCCAGCCCGGTGCTATCCAGAGAGCCAAAGTAGAGCTTGCCGCTGGTCTCCACGTCCGTGACCCAACTGACCACCGCGACTTGGTTGCGGGCGAATACCTGTGGCCCCTCGACAATCACCGGGGGCAGGGTGTCGGCCTCGGCGGTGGTGGTGAAGATCAGATCTCGGCTCCACTGATAGTTGCCGCGCGGGTCCGTGCTGAGCGAATCCCCCCGGGGGGTGCCGGCCCGGATCCGGTAGCGGTAACGGGTCGAAGGCTCCAGGTTCGAGAGGGTGATGCTGTGGCGGGCCAAGGATTGGCCCGAGGTGACCGTTTCGGTGTAGAGCGAATCTGTCACTGCGGTTGCCGCGTTGACCTTGGCGCTGGAAATCGAGACCGGGCCCACATCCACATAGGCCTGGCAGCTCTGGTTCAGCTGGAAATCGATGACTGCCGTGGTGGTGCCGGTCACCCGAAGAGGAGGCCCGACCAGCCGCAAAGGCTGAAAGCCGCCGCGGGTGCGGAAGCTGCCGGTGAAGGAGGCCTTGGTGCGGGCCTCCAGCAGTTGACCACCCGAAACCAGGGCGTCGGCCCCCAGGCGACGGGAGGATACCGTAAAGGTGTAGGTGGTGTCGGAGCGGAGGTTCTCGAGCAGGACGATGTGGGCGTTGGTGCCTTCCTCGTCGAGGGTGTCGCGCAGCGCCGAGGCGCTGGCCGTGTCCCCGCGAAGGGAAACGACATAGCGGGTATCGGCTGGCCGGTCGGTGAACCAGCGCAGGACGATCCAGTTGGGGCCAGGCTGCACGTCCACCTGCACCAGGGCCATGGGGCGCAGGTCGGGCAGGCCACGGGTGAGGAAGGTGCCGGGTAAGATGGCGCTCTGTTGGCCCAGCAGGCCCACCGAGGAGACGAGGAACTCATACTGGGTATTGGCGCTGAGCCCGGTAAGGGAGACACGATGCACTCTCGTTTCGAGGATTCGGGCCAATTCCCGCAGGGGAGGAAGAAAGCCGGGAGCCAGAGGAGTACCTCCCAACGCCTTTTGGATGGTCAGGGAGTCGGCGAGGATGGGGTCGATATTGGCGGTCACCAGGGTTTTGATCGCCGCCACCACATTGGGGGCAAACCGGGTCTTCAGGGGATTGCCGGCGTCTAACCACTGGGTGCTGCCTAGGGGCCGGTATTGAACCAGATCATCAAAGCCGCGGCTCCGGCTGTTCCAGGTCACCACGGCGCGGTCGTGGAAGCGCTCGGTGGTGATGTCGAAGAGGGCATTGGGGAAGATGTACACCGCCTTGAGGCCAAAGGTGTTGGCGGCGAATTCGAGTACATCCTTGTCCGTGGAGGAAGCATTGACCTCCACCTCCACCACCGAAAGATAGGTGCCTTCGGCCGGCACCTGGGCGATCACCTGGAAGGAAAAGGTGCCCAGAGTGCCGCCGGTCTTGGCCTGGGCACCACTGCCCAGCAGGGTGCTGCCTCCCTCTACCTCGGTGAGGCCGCCCACCTGGGTGGGTGGCAGGTTGAGTGGCACCACCGTGCCTGAGGTGATGTTTCCGGGGCTATAGCCGAGAAAAGAGAAATAGGTGGAGTCGTAACTAACCTTCACCACGTTGCCTTTGACCGATTTGGTGCCCTGCACCGAGATGGTGAGGTCAACGAATTGGCCGACCTGGGGGTTGCGCAATTCCGCTGGTCCGGAGACGGTGGCGGTAAAACCGGCATTGCTGCCGGCAAAGGCACCGGTGGTCCAGGCGACAAGAACCGCGGCGAGCAGCAGGAACCTCCCTGGGAAAGAGGGCGCTGAATTCATAGGGATAGTCCTTTCAGAAATGGACCATTGCGGTGGGCGAGGGATGAGGGGGTAAAAAATATACGCGAAACGACATACAACTATATGCACTAAACTACAGCAGGTGCGGCACTGGGCATATTTTCCCATATAATATATAAAATACCCCCGGTGATATATCCAAAAATATCGGCAGTCAGACAGCCTGTCGGTGTGAGCCTGATCAACAGGCCCGATTTTTCCTTGCCCGCGGCTCGGTGGGGGAGTATTCTAGCAGAGAAGAAATCCCAACGCGGAGCGAGGGTTATGGCGCGTCTTTTCCATATCGTCGAAGCCCAGCAGTTCGACCGGGAATTGCTGGGGGAGATCTTTGCAGTGGCCCAGGAGATGGAGCAGGTGGTCCAACATTACGGGTCCAACATCCTCAACCGGCGGGTGATGGCCACGCTCTTCTACGAACCCAGCACCCGCACCCGCCTGTCTTTCGAGTCGGCCATGAGGCGCCTGGGCGGGGAGGTGATCACCACCGAGAGTGCGCAGGAATTCTCCTCGGTGGCCAAGGGCGAGACGCTCGAAGATACCATCCGCATTGTCTCGGGTTATGCCGACCTCATCGTGTTGCGCCACAACGAAAGCGGCGCCAGTCGGCGGGCTTCCGAGGTGTCGCCGGTGCCCATCATCAATGCCGGTGACGGCCCTGGACAGCACCCGACCCAGGCATTACTCGACCTGTATACCATCAATCGCGAAATAGGCCGCCTGGACAACCTCGCCATCGCCATGGTCGGTGACCTGGCCAACGGCCGCACGGTGCGCTCGCTGTGTTATCTGCTGGCCAAGTACAAGGACATCAAGGTCTATTTCGTCGCCCCGCCCGTGGTGCGGATGGGGGACGATATCAAGGCCTACCTCAAACGGCACAAGATCAACTTCGAGGAGAGCGACAACCTGCATCAGGTGGCAACCCAGGTCGACGTGATCTACCAGACCCGGATCCAGCGCGAGCGTTTCGGCGACCGTCCCGCCGACTATGAGCAGGCGCGGGGCAAGTATATCATCGACCGGTCGGTGCTCGACTGTATGCGCGCTCACACGATCATTATGCACCCACTGCCCCGGGTCGATGAAATCAAGCGCGAAGAAGTGGACACCGATCCGCGTGCCGCCTATTTCCGCCAGGCCCACAACGGCCTCTATGTGCGTATGGCGCTGCTCAAGATGATTCTCGCCCGGTGAGCGATCCTTGACTAAAGTGTTCTCGTTGAATATATTGCCCTGGTCCCCACGCTATGGGTGTTCATCGAGTCATCTCCAGGAGATAATTGCGCTATGCCTTCCAGCAAAGGCCGGGATCGAGAGAAAGAATTGCGCCGCCGCCGCAAGCGCCGGGAAACCCGGCTCAAGCAGCGGGTCAAAGAAGCCAAGGCGGCAGCGCGTAAGAAGAGCTGAACAGCAGCAAGGAATACCGGGGGGTCTGGTCCCCCCAAACCGAAAGAGAGCCGGCAGCATTCCTGCCTGCTCTCTTTTTATTGCTACCGGAGGACCATGAACGCCAGTGCGTTGCGCGTGGCGATCGCCGGGGCCAGCGGCATAGGCCGGCACCACGGCAAGTGGCATCACCAGGCCGGCGCCTCAGTGGTCGGTTTTCTGGGGCGCGACGAGCAGAGTTGTGCGGCAACGGCGGCCGGTTTGCGCGCCACCTTCCCTTTCACCGGCAGGGCCTACTGGGATCTGGGCCGCCTGCTGGCTGTCGAGCAGCCCCAGGTTGTAGATATCTGTGTTCCCAACGAGCTGCATTTTTCCTGTGCCCGGCAGGCCCTGGAGGCCGGTTGCCACATCTTGTGCGAAAAACCCCTGGTCTGGCAAGCAGGTTCTGGTTTTGCCCAGTTGCTCGACCAGGCGCGCCTCCTGGTGGCTCTGGCCCGGAAACACCACCTCCAATTGGGGATTTGCACCCAGTATGCCGCCTCGCTGCCCCACTACCGCTGCCTGTACGAAGCAGTGCGGGGGCCGCTGGGGGAGATCAGCAGCTTTTTCGCCGAGATGGAAAGTGTCTCCCGCGGGCGCCAGCGGGACGCGCGGACCATGTGGATCGACATGGGGCCCCATCCGCTGAGTTTGTTGCTGAGCTGGTTCCCCGACGGGGCCATCGATCCAGCTAGCCTGCGGGTCGAGTTTGCCGGCAGCCAGGCCAGGGCCGAGTTCGACTTCGTCGCCGACGGGCGGTGCTGCCAGAGCCAGATCCTCATTCGCGACCGCCAGGAGGGTAGCCCGGTGCGGCGCTTCGGGGTCAACGGCCTGGTGGTCGATTGTCTGGGTCGCACCGACGCTGCGGGTGTCTACCGCGCGGTGTTGCGGCAGGGCGAGACCGAGGTGGTGGGCGACGACTTCATGCAATTGCTGATCGCGCAGTTCGATCAGGCCGCGGGCCAGGGTTCCCCCCCGTTGGTGGACGGGGCGACCGGCGTGCGCAACCTCGAGCTCCAACTGGAGATCCTGCAAGAGGCCGAACGCCGCTGAGCCACTTTGGCTGAGGATTCGGGCACCTTCATGGCCTGGCAACACACCCCCTATACCCTGCCGCTGTTCCTCTCCGCGTTCATCTGCCTTGGGGTGGCGGTGTACCTGTGGCCCCAGCGCCAGAGCCGCGGCGCGCCCGCGCTGATCGCAATCATGGTCAGCATGGTGGTATGGACCCTGGGGTACGCCCTGGAGATGGGTTGCGCCGAACTGCCAGCCAAGCTGCTGTGGGCCAAGGTCCAGTACCTGGGAATCTGCGCCACCCCCATCCTCTGGCTGACCTTTGCCTGCCAGTACACCCGGCGTTTCGGCCGCTGGTGGCGCAGCCTACCCTTGCTGGCCCTCGAGCCGGTGGTGGTGGTCTCGCTGGTCTGGACCAACCATCTCCACCACCTCTATTGGCGGGATACGATCCTCGAATACCAGGAGGGCTTCTCCCTGCTGGTGGTCCTGCCCGGCCTCAGCTACCCCTTCCACGTCGCCTACGCCTACCTGTTGATCCTGGTCAGTATGTACCTGCTGCTCAGCGAGCAGCGCCGCACCCCGCGGGCCTACCGCGGGCACACCGGCGTCATCCTGGCCGGCTGTCTGGCGCCCTGGGTCGGCAACGGATTGTACATGGCCGGCCTCAGCCCCTTCCCGCACCTCGATCCAACACCCCTCGGTTTCACTCTGACCGGTCTGGCCGTGGTCTGGGGGATGTGGCGCCTCCAGTTTATGCGCCTGGTGCCAGTGGCCCGCGAACTAGTGGTTGAGCACATGCGCGACGGCATCGCGGTGATCGACCACCAGGGACGACTGGTGGACGCCAATACCGCCGTACACCGGATACTCAACCATGCTCAGGGCACTCTGATCGGCCAGAACGCGGCCGAGGTGTTACATGTCCTGCTGGTGCCGGAAAGCCCGGAACAGTTGGCTGCCGAAATCGAGCTGCCCACCGGGTCGGGCGCCTACTATGAAGTGCGTTTTTCCCCGCTGCATGATCCACAGGGCGAACTACTGGGGCGTATCGTCACCTTGCTCGATATCAGCGAGCGCCGCCGGGCCGAAGCCGAGTTGCGCCGGGCCAAGGAACTGGCCGAAGAGGCCAATCGGGCCAAGAGCGAGTTTCTGGCCAATATGAGCCACGAAATCCGCACCCCGCTCAACGCGATTATCGGCATGGCCAACCTGGTGTTAGACACCGAGCTGAGCGACGACCAGCGCGAATACCTGGGTATGGTCAGTTCTGCAGGCCAGTCGCTGCTGCAACTGCTCAACGATTTACTGGATTTGTCCAAGATCGAGGCCGGGTACCTGGGGCTGGAGCAGGTGCCTTTCGGGGTGCGCATCCAGCTCGAGGAGGTGGTGCGGCCCCTGGTGCCGCGCGCCAGGGACAAAGGGCTGGAGTTGGCCTGCGCCACCGATCCCCACCTGCCGGAGGTGGTGTTGGGTGACCCGCTGCGCCTGCGCCAGATCCTCTTCAACCTGCTGGGCAATGCCATCAAATTCACCGAGGCTGGCAGGATCGAGGTTGGCGCGGCGGAGTTGCGCCGTACGGCGGACCAGGTCTGGCTGCGTTTCTTCGTGCGCGATACCGGGATCGGGATTCCGGACGACAAAAAGCTGCACATCTTCGAGAAGTTCACCCAGGTCGATGCCTCCACCTCGCGCCGCTACGGCGGCACCGGCCTGGGCCTGTCCATCTGCAAGCGCCTGGTAGAGTTGATGGGAGGGGAGATCTGGGTCGAAAGTGATGAGGGGCAGGGCAGCACCTTCTACTTCAGCGCGGTGTTCCGACTCCCCGAGGAATCCTGGGAGGGCAACTGGCAAAACCGGCCGGCTGGCAGCAGCCCGGGCCCCGCGCCTCCCGTGGTTAGTGCCGATGCCGGGTGAGCGGCCGCCGGACCGGGGCTTCTATCTGGGGCTGGGCCTGATTCTGGGCATCGGGCTGGGCCTGCGTCTGTGGGGTATCGATTTCGGCCTGCCCAACCTGTATTGCCGGCCCGATGAAAGCACCCTGGTGCACAAGGCCATGGGTATGGGCACCGGCGACCTCAATCCGCATTTCTTTAATTATCCCAGCCTGCATTTTTATCTGCTCGCCGCCTTGTACGGCGCTTATTTCTGTGCCGGATACCTGGGGGGGACCTTTGCCGGGTTGGCGGCCTTCGAGCACCAGTACCTGGCCGACCCTTCGACTTTCTACTTGCTGGGGCGTCTGCTGGGAGCTGGTCTGGGCACGGCTTCCATTCTGTTGCTGTACCTGATCGGCCGCCGCGCCGGGGGGCGCCGGGTCGGCCTGATCGCTGCCGCCTTCTTCAGTGTCGCCTTCCTCCACACCCGCGATTCCCATTTCCTCACCGTCGATATCCCCGCCAGTTTTCACCTGCTGGTGGCGTATCTTTTCTTCTTCCGCTACCTCGAAAGCGGCCGATGGCGGGAGCTGGCCTGGGGCGCGGTATTCCTGGGTTTGGCTGCCTCCACCAAGTACAATCTGGGGATCTTCACCGTCGCCGCAGTCATGGCGGTACTTTGGGGCCCTGCTCCGGCGCGCCGGCAGCATCTGGCCGGCGCCCTGGCCCTGGCCGGGTTGGCCTTTGTGGCCGGCACCCCTTTTGCCCTCCTCGACTGGCCGAGTTTCTGGCGCGATCTTTCCTTTGAGCGGGCGCATTTCGTCGCCGGCCATGGGCTGGATCTGGGCTGGGGCTGGGTGCGCCACCTGAGTTTCACGCTGCCGGCCGGGCTGGGCTGGCCGCTGCTGGCCACCGGTTTGGGAGGATGTGCCTGGCTGGGTTGGCGGCGCCGGCCGGCAGACCTGGTGCTGCTGGGCGGCATGCTGGCCTATTACGCGGTGGCGGGCAGCGGCAAACTGGTGTTCCCGCGCTATATGTTGCCGCTGGTGCCCTTGCTCTGCCTGGCGGCGGCGATCGGCTTGGAGGAGGTGGCGCAGCGCCGGCGGGGCCTGTGGGTCCTTCTGGTTGCCGTGGCCCTGGCGCCCACGGCCCTGCTGAGTTGGCAACACAGCCGATTGCTGTCCTGCCCCGACACCCGCCTGCTGGCCGCCGAATGGATCGAAGCCCACGTGCCGGATGGAGCGCATATCGCCATGACCGGCAGCGATTACGGGCACCCTCAGGTGCGCCGTACCCGCGCGTGGCTACAGGAGCGCCTCGAGGATGTGCGGCGCGCCGGCCTGGGGGGGCAGCACCTGGAGCGTATGCTGCAGTGGGAGGAGTTCCCGCCGGCGCCCTCCTACTATGTTGTGGGGATGCAGCCTCTCACGGGAGTGCCGCTGCGCTCGCTGTGGGCTCCCTGTCCGGTCGATTCCCTGCGCAGCCGGGGCGTGGGCTGGGTGGTTACCCACCAATATCCGCTGCCTTATTCCCCGGCCGACACAACCCTGGCCCGGCAACTGGGGTCACAGGCGGTGCTGGAGGCCTGTTTCGACCCCTTCGCAAGCGGGTGGCACGCTCCTCCGGTCTACGACCCGCTGGATGCCTACTACGTCCCGCTGGCCGGTTTCGACGCCCTGGACCGCCCTGGGCCTTTGATCAAGATCTATCGCCTCGAAGAACAGAAACGTTAAATTCTCCTGGCAGCGCTCTGCAGGAATGGCCGGGACAACCGATGGATAAAGGAGAGAAAAAGATGGCCACTACCGAACAGATTCTCCGGGCCCGCTATCAACTCCTGGGTGAAGAACTCGAGGGGCGGGGATTGAACCTGGAAACCATCAAGGCCACACTCAAGGCCCAGCAGATCGAAACCCCTTCGTGGGGGTACGGCAATTCGGGCACCCGTTTCGGGGTGTTCAAACAGCCCGGCGCTGCCCGCGATGTACACGAAAGGTTGGCCGATGCGGCGCAGGTCCACCAACTGACCGGCGTATGCCGGAAGGTGGCACTGCACATCCCCTGGGACAAGGTGAGCGATTACGACGCGCTCAAGGGAGAGGCGGCCCGATTAGGGGTGGAGATCGGCGCCATCAACCCCAACATTTTTCAGGAGGCTTGCTACGAACTGGGCAGTTTTGGCCATCGCGATCCAGCAGTGCGGCAGCGGGCCCAGGATCACATGTACGAGTGTATCGAAATTATGGGCAAGACCGGCTCGAAGGTGTTGAGTCTCTGGTTCGCCGACGGCAGCAACTATCCAGGTCAGGTCGATATCGTCCAGCGCAAGACCTGGTTCGAGGAGCACCTGAAAAAAACCCACGATGCCCTGCCCGCCGGTACCCGCATGCTGGTCGAGTACAAGTTCTTCGAGCCCGGCTTCTACCACACCGATATCGCCGATTGGGGCATGGCACTCCATTTCGCCCGTAGCGCCGGCCCCCGGGCCGAGGTGCTGGTGGATCTGGGCCACCATCCCCAGGGCGCCAATATCGAGCATATCGTCGCTTTTCTCATCGCGATGGGCAAGCTGGGCGGCTTCCATTTCAACAACCGCAAGTACGCCGACGATGATCTCACCACCGGCTCGGTGAATCTATACGAAGTCTTCCTCATCTACCACGAGATCCTGAATGCACAGGCAACCGGCGCCAGGCCGGACATTGCCTACATGATCGACCAGAGCCATATCATGAAGCCCAAGGTCGAGGCCATGATCCAGTCGGTGCTCAATATCCAGACCGCCTATGCGCGCGCGCTGCTGGTGGACCGCAAGGCGCTGGCTGCGGCCCAGGCCCAGGACGATACCGTTGGCTGCGAAGAGATCCTGCGCGCTGCCTACGACACCGACGTGCGGCCCCTGCTGGCCCAGGCGCGTCTGGAGTTGGGGGCCTCGATCGATCCTCTCGCAGACTACCGCGCCAGCGGCTATTTCGCCAAGATCGCCGCCGAGCGCCAAGGAGTGCTGGCGGGTGCCGCAAGCTGGGGCTGAGTACAAGCCAATGCAGAGGTTGGTCGCGCTCTTCTTGCTGTTGATTTTCGCCGGGGGAACCCGGGCCCAGGATCCGGTGGGCCCGGGAATCCTGGCGTTGCGCGGCATGCTCAAGGACAAGAGCCCGCAGATCCGCGTCAAAGCCGCCGAAGGCCTGGGGCGAGTCGGCGGCAGCGAGAGTGTCACCATCCTCCGCGACGCCCTTGCCGACAAGGAAATGTCGGTGCGTATCGCCGCTGTCGAGGCACTTGGTTTTATCGGCGGGCGCCAGGCAATGGGGGTGCTGCTGACGGCGCTCAAGGATGGGAGTATACAGATACGTCTGCGCACCGTAGAAGCCCTCAAGGACGCCGGCACGGTGAGCAGCATTCCACTGCTGGCCCAGGCCTTCGACGACAAGGACGAAAGCGTGCGCCTCCACGCGGCCTTGATGCTGCGCCGGATAGGCCATCGCAGCGGCGTTCCGGTGTTGGGAAAGGTGGCACTCAACGACAAGAGCCCTGGAGTGCGTGCCGCCGCAGCCCAATATATAGGAAAGGTGGGGGTCAAGGACCAGAGGGCCGTGGGGCTCTTATCACAGATCGTGAAGGACAAGGAACCCGCGGTCCGTCTCCGCGCGGTGGAGTCTCTAAGCTTTCTTCAACTGCCAGCGGCACTTAGCATTCTTGAGCAAAGCCTGAAAGACCCCGATCCCGGGGTGCGTATACGCGCTACCGAGGTCATGGGTTATGCCCTGGCGAGGCAATTTGAGTAAAAAAGCGCTCGAATCTATGGTTTTTTTGTTGCAGGGTGTTGACAAACGAGTTTAGAGCCCTTAAGTTTAATAATTACGTTCGCTACCGTAGAACAGCACAGAGCGAAGCCGATCTTTGAAAATCAAATAACGTGCATAGAACGTCCCTGAATTAGAGAGTTCAGCAAGTCAGATTAAAAAATCAAATTCTCTTTCGGAGAGTTTGATCCTGGCTCAGAACTAACGCTAGTGGCGTGTCTTAGTCATGCGAGTCGAACGCGAAAGTCCTTTCGGGGATGAGTAGAGTGGCAAACGGGTGAGTAACACGTGGGTAATCTGCCTCCGAGCTGGGGATAACATTTCTAACGAGATGCTAATACCGAATGAAAAGACGGGGTTTCGGCCTTCGTCTTTAAAGGTGGCCTCTGCTTGCAAGCTGCCGCTTGGAGATGAGCCCGCGTCCTATTAGCTAGTTGGTGGGGTAATGGCCCACCAAGGCGATGATGGGTAGCCGGCCTGAGAGGGTGAACGGCCACACTGGAACTGAGACAAGGTCCAGTCCCCTACGGGGGCCAGCAGTCTAGAAATTTGCACAATCAACGAAAGTTGGATGCAGCGACGCCACGTGGAGGATGAAGCCTTTCGGTGTGTAAACTCCTGTCAGGAGGGAAGAAGGCGCGGGTGCTAATATCATCTGTTGCTTGACGGTACCTCCAAAGGAAGCTCCGGCAAACTACGTGCCAGCAGCCGCGGTAATACGTAGGGAGCGAGCGTTGTTCGGATTTACTGGGCGTAAAGAGCGCGTAGGCGGATGTGCAAGTCGGTTGTGAAATCCTCTGGCTCAACCAGAGAATTGCAGCCGAAACTGCACGTCTTGAATCCAGCAGAGGGAATTGGAATCCTAGGTGTAGCGGTGAAATGCGTAGATATCTAGGAGAACACCAGTGGCGAAGGCGGATTCCTGGGCTGGTATTGACGCTGAGGCGCGAAAGCGTGGGGAGCAAACAGGATTAGATACCCTGGTAGTCCACGCCGTAAACGATGGGCACTAGGTGTTGGAGGATGTTGACCCCTTCAGTGCCGAAGCTAACGCATTAAGTGCCCCGCCTGGGGAGTACGGTCGCAAGATTAAAACTCAAAGGAATTGACGGGGGCCCGCACAAGCGGTGGATTATGTGGTTTAATTCGAAGCAACGCGCAAAACCTTACCTGGGCTTGAAATCCTGAGAATTTGTCAGAG
>JADZBP010000101.1 GCA_020852055.1 Candidatus Latescibacterota bacterium | reverse complement strand
TCCAACCCCGCCCACGAGGGTTTGCCTATCCGCACTACTCCCCCCCCGTTGGTGCCGATCCACAAGCTGCCGTCCGGGGTGCTGACTGCATCGGTGCAAGGGGGCATCTTGTCCCAGTCCAAAATCCGGCACCAGGTTTTCCCGTCGAAGCGCAACAGCCCTCGACTTGCGGTCACCCAGATATTGCCCTGGAGATCTTCCACTGGCATCGTGGCCATATACCCCGTCAGACTGGAGGGCAACACATAATTGACCCAACCCTTGCCATCGAAACGGCTGATCTGAGAGCGGTATTGCCCCCCTGAAACCTGGAGATTGGCATACCAGATTTGACCATCTCGATCTTCAGTCATACCCACCGGCATTTCCAGACCATCAGTCCCTGTAGCACTGTACGCTGCCCACTGATCGTTATCATAGCGTAGTGCCCCGACGTAGATCCGATTGTGGGAGTCGATTAGACTAATCCCGAAAGGGAAACCCGGGATCATGAAGGGAGCTACGAGATAGAACTCCCAAGTGCGGTCATCGTAGCGAAAAAACTCCCCTACCGTCGTACCCCAGACGACACCCGCCGAATCCACGGCAACTGAAGTCACGTTCTGGCCTTCAAGGTAGGTCACCCATTCCTTCCCATCGTAGACACTCAGCCCATCCTTAGTGGCACACCAGACCCTTCTCTGCTGATCGACACAGAGATCTTGTACCATAGGAGCAGCTAAGCCGTCTTTGGGGGTGAAGGTCCGCCAAGTACCATCGAATCGGCTGAGTCCCTGATTCGTTGAGAACCACAACACCCCGTCCCTGGCCAGTTCTACATCGAGGACCATATTGCTGGCCAGTCCATCCTTGGTCGTGTAGGTTGTGAAATCGCGATTCAGGGGTATGGTCTCAAGGGAGTCAAGTGCTACCTGCTCGCGCGGCAACCCACGATCGATTACCAGGCTTTTGTCCCGTTCAGCAATGGGCACAATGTGATACTTCTCAAGAGGTGGTGGGTTCTGTTTTTTCGGGCCGACCCACAACCTCAAGGTGTCTGGCGTGGGCAAGTAGATTGTTTTGAGAGACCAAGATACCACCTCACCTGAAGCGCCCAAATGATGCTCTGGTGCATCGCCTTTCTTATTGCTTGGGGATCTACGATTCAGCCCAAAATCCCCTCCTAGGGGATCGATGAACTGGGGATCCTCCGAGAAACTCTTGGGACCTGGTTCACAGCCTAGGTAATCCCACTCCGAATTGTTCCACACATTGTTGTGGTGTAGGTTCGGGACGCCCTGATACCAGGAAAACACGCCCCCATGATCATTGTGTGCTACAATGTTGTTGGCGATCTCCGGGTGGGTCGGGTTCAAAACTCCTGTGATGGTTATGCCACCCCCTCTACGTGCAGCGCGGTTGTAGATTATTGAATTGTTCCGAATAACCGGGTTGCCCCCCTGGACCAAGATCCCTCCACCAATGCCATTCGCCTGCTGTTTCCCTTCAGGTGTACTGGGGGCTGCGGAATTGGCTACGATCAGGTTACCGCTGATCTCCACCGTCGAGTCTCCGTTAACGATGGCGATCCCTCCTCCTCCCACCTCTGACTGATTCTGAGCAACAAGATTCTGCGAAATGGTGAGATCCCTCCCCTCTACGAGGAGGATACCAGCACCTACCTCTGCGCGATTGCCATTCAGGATATTCGACTGCACGAGAAATTGACGGCAACTAAACAGACCTATTCCTCTGCCCTCGGTTATGGCAACTCCCTGGATGGTCCCTCCGCGAGCCTCGCGGAATGAGATTTTTGCTTCCTTTCCTTGTAGAACGGTCTTTTCCGGCCCAGCACCTATCAGGTGAACTCCCCAGTGCAATTCTATCCCCTCTGGGTATTTACCGGCTGCCGCATAGATGGTGTCTCCTGGGCCTGAGGCAGTGACGGCCTGTCCAAGTCGTGAAAATGGTGCGATCGGTGTGCCGGTACCATTTGAGTCTGCTGCGGCGTCCACGAAAAAGGCCGCTCCGCGATCCTTTAGGAGAACCGCGAACGATTGGGCCGTCGTGTCGTTTATCGCTATGTCGGCAACATGGATAGTATCCCCAACACCCGGCGCCCAGGCATGGACCGAATAACGCCCCTCTGGTAGACGGAAACGGCAATTTCCAAGGGAATCTGCAGACTCCGCGCCCGCTATCTGGGACCCTGCCATCAAACGGACGCCGACCAAAGAACCGTAGGGTGCTAGGTTGTCCAGGTACTTGCCCCGGTGGTCTTGGATGCCTACCTGGATATTCAGATTGGAGAACTCGGCTCTCCGCTCTAGGAGGCGGAGAGTGCCAACTCGCTCCAGGGAGGCGAGCTTCGATGATCCTGGGGTCCACGAGATCCAGGAAAAAGAACCATCCCCATCGCGGTCACAAATCGCGATATCAAAACCCACGGCCATCCCTGCGGAAAGCATCTGTGCTGGTTTTTTGGAGGACGCATCGATACTCCATTCGTAGGTAGTGAGGTTCCCCACTCGGGACCGGGCGACTTTTGTTTTTTTGCCTTGGAAGCTCAGGTTCTGTTTGCCGCCATACAAGGCAAGCTGCTGTATCCTGCCGGGTTGCTTTCCATGGGTCAGGTCCAAGTATACCTCACACCCATCCCACAACGACCAATCTGTGTTGCCGACAACCGTGGTTCCCTGATGCGCCTCATCTACAAGATCCGTTTGATCCTCTACCTCAATGGCCACGAACACTGTGTTTTCAGTTGAGTCGTACCCTGCGGTGAATCGCCCTGAGAAATCGCCAGGCTGGAGGAGGGGGCCTGCCCCAGCTATCGACTCGAAGTACGAACTCTCAAGGACTCTGTCGATGGAAACCCAGACCATCTCCCGAGGCCAGTCCTCCAAGTGCCCATCAATAGTCAGGTTGCTGACGGGAATGGCGTAGGCGACATCGGGATTTGCCCGAGCCTCAGCGACCACCAAACAGGCGATGATTCCGGTCGCGACCAGGAGTCTCCAAACCTTCGCTTCCATCGCCATTCCTCCTTCGATGCGCCTACTTTCCCGGTGCAGGGACCGGGGCCGGCGCAGGAACAGCCGCCGGCTCTTCTGTGATCGCGGATTTTGCTCCTTGACCAAAATCCTCTACCACGGTCAGGGAATGGGTCTCCTGAGGTTGGGGAGGAGGAGTTCCAGGCATCGGGACCTGGGTGCTGACTTCCACCAGTCCCTTTTCCTCGACTTTGGCCATACCAACAATCGGAACCGCCGCTGTGCGCCAAATGGTCCGGTCGTAGGTGTTGGTAATGGTCATGACTATTGGACCTTGAGCCTGCTCCATGGAAGCCTTGCCCTGGTACCCCTTCTTGGTGCACTTCATTTTCCCCTTTGGTGTCTCGATTTCCTCCTCGCCCAACTCTGTCACTTTGGCGTTCGGGTCCTCGGCCAGTCCCATCATGCCCTGGAACTGCTTCATGGCTTCTTCGACAGGCAATTCCACCGCCGGCTGGTCCCCCATTTTGGTGATCCAGCGTCGGGCCGATTTGTTGAACTGCGCGGAGGACACCTCTGTCTCCCCAAAGGCCGAGGCAGGAACTAACAGCTTGGTCAGGATCTGCTGGCCCCCCATATCAATCTGGGTCTCAAACCACCAAAGCAGTTTGCCCTCTGCATCCTTTTCCTCTCCCACGATCGCATGCCGCTGCTTCACCTCAATAGTCTGTGGCCCTACCATTGTGGTGGCTTTGAGCGAGACCCAATCACCCACCGCGGCCCCAGTTTGAGCCTCGAGGAGGGAGATCGAGCACAACAGAATGAAGAACGCGACGACGATACGCATAACCGTGCTCCTTCCTGTACCTTAAAAACGAGAGGTTTGCCCTTGATCTAGGCATTCTATGACTGACTCGCAGAGGGAACTGAGAGTGTTAGGGCTGTAAAATCAGCGGAGCACCGCCAACCTTCTGCTCATACTCCGGGTGCCAAGCTGCAAGCGGTACACATAGATCCCAGAGCCCACCAGTCCCCCCCTATCATCCCGTCCGTCCCAGCGCACCTCGTGGTTCCCTGCTGTCTCCACCGCATCGACCAGGGTGCGCACCTTTTGTCCGCTCAGGTTGTAGATCTCCAGGCGCACCGGGGCCGCTTCGCCGAGTTGGTAGGGGATGATGGTTTCTGGGTTGAAGGGGTTGGGGTGATTGGGCGCCAGAGCGGAGATTGCCGGCAGAGGCGCTGTAGGTTTTTTTCCACCCTTGCCGCTACCCGTCAATCGGACTTGGGCCGTGCCCCCTGGTGCATTGTGGGCAATGGCCAGAACGGCCGACTTGGGTCCAGGAGCAGTTGGCTGGAAGAGGATGTTGATGACCTGAGTTTCTCCTGGGGCGATGCTTGCAGTCGCCGGCAGTGCGGAGAAACTCGCCGTATCCCCCGAGGCCTCAGCAATATTCAGCTGGAGGACATCGTTGCCGCTGTTGGCAATGGAGAGGGTACTCGAACTGCTCTGCCCCACCGGGATTTTGCCCAGGTCCAACAAGGTATCTGAGAGTGCGATCTCAGGTCCGATGAGTACGCCACTCCCGGTAACCGCCAGTGTGGAAGGGCTACCCGAGGCATCGTGGTTGATGGTGATCAGCAGAGACTTGCCGCCCACCGAAGCCGGGGCGAAGGTCACCACCACGTCTTGGCTCTTTCCAGCGGTCAATGCAAAGGAGGTTGGCGACAGGCTGAATTCCCCCGTGTCACCCGCGCTTTCGGCGATGGAGGTAACCTGGAGGCGGCCAATGCCGATGTTCGTGACCATAAAAACCTGCTGCGATGAGGACCCCACTCTGGTGCTGTTTAGGATCACTGGATTGGGGGTGATCAGGATCGCCGAGCCTCCGGGTCCTGAAGCCGCACCATCGAGCGCGACCCGGGCAGGACTTCCTGGAGCGTTGTGGCTGATGACCAGTTCCGCGCTTGCTGGACCGCCCGCGGTGGGGCTGAAGGTCACCTCAACTACCTGAACTACCTGCGGTGCCCCTCCTGGATTCAGCAGGAAACTGGCTGGGTTGACCTGGAACTGGGTGGCATCTGCCCCGGATACTACCATCGATACCACCAACCCCGTGGTGTCCGGATTGGAGATCTCGAAGGTCTGCGTGGAAGCAGTTCCCACGGGGATGGAGCCAAAGGACAATGCCGTCGCCGACTGGCTGTAGGTGGGGGTCGGGCTGGCGCTGGCCTCGGCCGATGGGGCACTGCGGTTGCCCAGCAGATCAACTGCCACCAGGCGGTAGTAGTAGGTGCCGGCTGTCAATCCGGTATCGGTGTAGTAGTTGATGGGGTGACTGATCCTGGCGATGGAATCCGTTGCCACCGGAGTAAACCCGCTGCTCAGACTGCGGTAGAGCACGCAGTGAGAGAAATCTGGTTCGGCGTTGGGGCTCCACAACAAGCCGATCTGGCGGGAACCTGGGTGAGCGGACAAGTCCACCGGGACACTCGGCGGGGTGATTTCCAGGCCGATACCATTTACTATCAAGCTGGTTACCGGAAAATCGGCATCATTGCTGGTGAGGGTGAGGGTACTGTACTGGGCCCCCTCCGCCGTAGGTATGAAGGTCACCGCGACGCTCTGACTGCCGCCAGGCGCCACAGAGAAGGTGTTCGGGCTGACGGTGAACTCGCTCCTGCTGGAGGAGATGCTGAGGACGTTGAGCACGGCGCTGCCGGCATTTTCGACCACCATCGCCCGCACCACCGGGAATCCTATCCTGCTGGCTCCGATCTGCCGGAACGCCTCTCCCCAGGATGGAACTTGGTCGATGGCCGAGTTGTTGGTCAGCTGGGTCTGGCCACTGCCATTGGCGTTCATGGTGAAGATCTCGTTGGGTCCGTAGAGATCGGCCTGATAGACAATTTTGGTGCCGTCTGCCGAAAACGAGTTGCCCACCTCAATCCCCGGGTTGTTGGTCAATCGAACGGGATCAGATCCATCGGCGTTCATCACGTAGATATCCAAACTGCCGTCGCGGTCGGAACTGAACCCGATCCGCATGCCGTCCGGGGACCAGAAGGGATTGCCGTCGTGGGCTGGATTGCCTGTGAGGTTGATCTGGTTGGACCCATCGGCATCCATCACATAGATCTCAGGTGCACCACCGTCGCGGAAGGATCGGAAAACGATCTTGCTGCCGTCGGGCGACCACTTCGGGGAGTCATCCACCTCGTTTTCGAAGGTCAGGCGGGTTGGGTTGGCCCCCTCCGCATCCATTACATAGATCTCATCATTGCCGTCGCGGTCGGAAACGAACACCAGATGGGTGCCATCGGGAGACCAGGACACCATGTCGTCATTGGCCAGACCCGTGGTAAGCGCGATCTGAGCGCTGCCATCGGCATTCATCACGTAGGCTTCCATGTCGCCGCCGGTGCCAGCGTTGGTCTCAAAGGCAATTTGGGTCCCGGCCGGCGACCACACCGCCCTACACTCAAAGGTCGAGTTAGTGGTTAGCCGGGTCTGGTTGGTGCCGTCAGGGTCCATCACGTAGATCTCGGAGTTGCCGTCCCGCTCCGAGGCAAACACGATCCGCCCGCCAAGGTGCAGGTCTGGTAGCTGCGCAGCCGTGGTTCCTGTCTGAACAGCGAAGGCTAGTATCATGGCCCCTTTCCGAACCCTTCCCGTACCTATGACTCGGTGAGGGGTGATGGAATCGTATCGCATCCGGTCTCCTTACCTTGGAAGTGACTTCCCGCGAACGAATGGGGGGGTGATTGCTGGCTATAATACGAAAATGGCTGATAGATAACAAACATTAAGTTATTTATATATTTTTTTATGTTAACTCAGTCTACAGGTTGATTCATCTCGGCATAAGGTTATGATTCTATAGTTTTTACGTGCGTTTTTTTACCACCTCTCCTTTGTGCGCCTCTTTCCGGGATTGTATCTTCATCTCATGAACCAATTCGGCGAATTCATCCTCAAACAACGGCAACTGAAAGACCGCTCTCGCCGCTGGGTGGAAAGGCAGAGCAAGCTGCTCTTTCCCGACGAGCCCGAGCGCCACATCTCCCACGTGTACCTCAAGCAGCTCGAAGAGGGCCGCAGCAGCAATCCCAGCCTGCTCAAATTGCGCACCCTGAGCGCCATCCTCGGGATCAACGAGAAGAAACTGTTGGGGGTCGCGGGATACTTCGATGAGGCGCCTGAAGAGGATCAGGGGGAGACAGCGCCCTCTTCTAAAAAAGACCAACCGGATTCGCCAGCCGCGCCAGGTTCCTCCCATCCCCGAGCGCACACCCACCTCGAACTGACCTTCGACACCTTGCCCAGTGCCCAGGGTTGGACCTACGCTTCCTACAAAACCCCCGAGAAGAAGGTCTTCTCCCTGCGCGACGGCATCCTGCACATGGACTCGATCGCCGCCGGCTTTTTCGACGAGAAGGCCGTGTACACCAGGGTGGGAGGGATAGATCCCCGCCTGCCCTTGGTGCTCGTCCTGCGCGCCAGGCAGCTCCAACTCTCGCTCTTCAACCGCGCCTTCTATGTCATCATCGAGACCGGCGTCGAAAAGTATACCCTGGGCTTCAAGGGTTTCGACACCGTCCGGCTCTCAGGAGAGGAACTGATTTTCCCCGTAGATCTGACGCAGTTTCACGAATACCGCCTGGAGGGGGTTCCCGGGGAGAAGTGCAAGCTGTACGTGGACAATGTGCTGGTCGGCGCTGAATGGCCTCTGCGCAGTTATCTGGGTGAGCCTGGAATCACCTTTATGGCTTCGCCGAATCAGGAGCCGATCACCGAGGGGTACATCCAGTTCGGCGATGTTGCCGATACCGGGGGCAATGCCGTCGTCGAGATTGCCCATCTCTCTCTGTCGCAGCCACCCGCAGCACCCACCTCGCGCGCAGGCCGCAGTGCTTCAGATGAAGACCAGACACGCAGACTGCAAAGCGTGCGCCATCTGATCCTGGATCTGGACGGCACCCTCTGCCGGGGTGAGCATCCCCTGCCAGGAGCCGGCCCCTTCCTCCGTCAGTTGGCCCGGCTGGGCATCGGCTATTCCCTGCTGACCAACAACTCCACCCGCAGCGCCAAAGACCTCGCCGCACATCTGAGCATCCACGGGTTGGCATTCGCCCCGGAGGACGTCCACACCGCCTCCCAGGCGGCCCTCGAATATCTGCGCGCCAACCGACCCGATGTGCGCTATCTGTTTGTATTAGGCACGCCCAGTCTGTGCGCCGAGGTGGAAGGGGGGGGGATCGAAGTGGTTGACGGAGTATCGGGCAGGCCCCCCGAAGCCGTGCTGGTGGGCCTGGACCCGGGCCTGAACTACGAGCGGCTCTGCCTGACTGCTCACTGGATCAAAAAGTGCGGCTGGTTCCTGGGCATGCACGCCGGCCGGTCTTACCCAGGCGAGGGAGGCGCCTTGCTGGTGGATTGCGGGGCGATCAATGAATGCCTGGCCTATGCCGCTGGCCTGGCTCAGTACCGGCCAGTGATGGCCGGCAAACCCGACCCGCTGCTGCTGCGGAAAATCATAGAGCAGCAGCGACTGGGGAGGGAGGAAGTGCTGGTGGTAGGGGATGACTTGGAGACCGACGTGTTGATGGCCCAGCGCGAAGGGGTGTGGTCGGCCCTGATGTTGACCGGGGCGACCACCAGGGCCCAGGCAGAAGTCTGTCCTGTGCCACCCGATCTGGTGGTGGACGATCTGAAAGAACTGGGGAAGCTACTGGCCCGCTCGAAAAAATGAGGCCCCTCTTCAGCCCCGCAGCACCCGTCCCGCCCGCCTGCTCTGCACCTGCCCCCGTTCCACCGCCACCTCGCCGTTGACCAGCAGGTATTCGATACCCACCGGATAGCGGTACGGATCGTCGAAACTGGCGGTCTCGGCGATGCGCTCGGGGTCGAAGACCAGCACATCCCCCCAGCAACCCTCGCGCAGCAGCCCGCGCCCAGCCAGGCGGAAGCGGCTGGAGGCAAAACCGGTGAGTTTGTGGATGGCCGCCTCCCAGGTGAGCAGGCCCTGCTCGCGCACGAAGCGGCGCAGGAAATAGGGAAAGGCCCCGTAGGAGCGCGGGTGGTGTTTGCCCTCGGCCAGCACCCCCTGGGGGATCAGCGAGAAACCGTCGGAGATCACCCCGCCCACCGGATGGCGGGCGATATTGGCGAAGTCCTCCTCCGACACGTCCTGGGCCAGCATCCAGGGCCGGCCCTCCTCCTCCAACAGGATATCCAGCAGGGCTTCGTGCGGGTCCTGCTGTCGCAGCTGCCCGATCTGGGCAAAACTCTTCCCCACCAGCGCGAGGTTCTTCTCGGCGCTGCCCAGCCAGATCAACTCCCACTTGCCTTCCTTGATCAGGGTGCGCTTGCGCGAGCCGCCGCTCTCCGCCCCGAACTGCATGGTGTCGGCGATGATGCGGCGGCGCGTTTCCGGGTCGCGCAGGCGCTGCATCAACTCCCCGTCGCCCCCGGCGCAGGCCCAGGGCGGCAGCATGGATTTGAGGGTGGTGCTGCCGATGGTGTAGGGGATGGCATCACAGCTGAGGTCCACCCCGCGCGCCCGCGCCGCCTCGATGGTCTGCAGGAGCCTAGCCGTGGCCCCGTGCATGGGCGCGCCCGGCTGCATGTGGGAGACGTGGGCCGGCAGCCCTCCTTCCTCCCCCACCGCAATCACCTCCTGCACCGCGGCGGCGATGCCCTCGGTCTGGTTGCGGATGTGGGAGGTGTAGATCCCCCCGTGCCCGGCCACCACCTTGCCCAGCTCGACGAGTTCGGCCAGCGGGGCGTACGGCCCCGGCGCGTACGCCAGCCCCGAGGAGAGCCCCATTGCCCCCTGCGCCATGGCCTGAGCTGTCAGCTCCCGCATCCGCTCCAACTCGGCCGGGGTGGCGGGCCGGTCCTCGTACCCCATGGCCGCCACCCGGATATTGCCGTGCCCCACCAACGTCGCCACATTGGTGCCCACCCCCTGGCTCTCCAGCCGGGCCAGGTATTCCCCCATGGTGGTCCAATCGCACTCCAGCCCGCGGGTCATCGCCGGGTCCAGGGCCCCGTAGTAGAACTGGTGGGCGCGGGTGGGCGCCGCTGAGATGCCGCAGTTGCCCATGATTTGGGTGGCGATGCCCTGGGCCAGGGTGCTGGGGGCCAAGCCCTCGACCAGCAGGGTGAGGTCCGAGTGGGTGTGCATGTCGATGAGGCCGGGGCAGACGATCAGGCCGGCGGCGTCGATGGTGCGGCGGGCGGCGCTCTCACCCAGCTTGCCGATGGCGGCGATGCGGCCCTCCTGCAGGGCCACGTCGCCGGCGAACCAGGGGCTGCCGGTGCCGTCGATGAGCCGGCCATTGCGGATCAGGAGATCATACACGGGTTTTTCCTCGCTTTTTTGCCTGCGGCTTTTGCTGTACTATACAGGTTGTTCCCCCTCCTCTCAACTACGGAGCGCAACCATGGACCCCGAAGCCAAAAAAACCGCCCTGCGCATGATCCCCTACGGCCTGTACGTGCTGACCTCTGCCACCAATGACGGCCGGATCTCGGCGGCGGCGGTCAACTGGGTCACCCAGACCTCCTTCAAACCGCCCCTGGTGGTGGTGGGGGTCAAGGCCGACTCGCTGGCCCACAGCCTGATCGAGGAATCCGGCATCTTTGCCCTCAACGTGCTGGGCAAGGGCCAGGGAGGGCTGGCCTTCGCCTTCTTCAAACCGGTGGAACGCGAGGGCCAGACCATCGGCGGTGAGCCCTTCCACTCCGGCTCCACCGGCGCGCCCCTGCTCGACAACGCCCCGGCCTTCGTCGAGTGCAAGGTGGTGCAGATCCTCAAACACGGCGATCATTCGGCGATAGTGGGTGAGGTGGTGGACGCCGGGGTGTGCCAGCAACCGGCAGGCCGGGCCGACGAGGCCACCCTCTGGCTGAAGGACCTGGGAGAAAAGGTGTTCTACGGGGGCTGAATCCGGAGCCGCAGGATGGGCATTGCCGGCGGTCCCTCCGGGGGCCGCCGGTTTTTTTAGGCCGGCCCCTGCGCGAGGGCCGCGCGCACGGCTTCGAGATACTGCATGCCGTACACGGTGTCGGGTTCGAGGTAACTGCTCTCACTCCACTCGTTCCAACTGTTCACCGTGATCAGGCGCGGCGACAACTTGCCGTCTTCGACAAAACGCATGGCCCGGCGCAGGAAAGCGCCGAAAAGCTCCGGGGTGCTGCCCGTCACCAAATCCTGCAACGCCTCCTTGAAACGGGGGTTGGTGTCCCAGCCGATGGAGACATGTGGATAGAAGGGGATGGAGAACTCGCCGGCCCATTTCCCCCACGCGGCGATGGCGGTCTCGCCCCACTCTGCGTACGGCCCCTGCGGCCGCACGTAGTGGCACCACTGGTAATTGGTGAGGCTGTCGAAGCCCAGCTGGCGCAGGGTGTGGCCCTGGGTCTGGGTGCGGTCTCCCGGCACCATGCTCAGGGAGGCGGGGATATTCCCCCACAGGATGGCCTGCAAGTGCAGGCCAGGGAAGCCAGCCCGGCGCACCCGCTCGCGCAGCCCGTCGAGGGCCTCGCGGGTGGCCTCCAGCCCGCCCAGTCCCTTGATCAGGGTGCCGATCTCGTAGATCGAGAGCACCGGCTTGCCTTCGATACAGTAATAGGAGGGATGGCCGAAGAAACGCTCGATCAGCCGGTTGGTGGCCGCCTCGAAGGCCGCCCGGTCCACCGCCCCCGGCCAGACGAGTTTATACTCGTGGGAGGCGTCCAGATCCCACAGGGTGCTGGCGTCGTGGTTGGCCCACATGACAAAGAAGCGGCACTGGTCGTTGTTCTTCGCCCCGAGGAAACCCCGGCTGAGGGCCTCTTCGAGGAAGGGCTGATTCTCGTACCAGTACCAATCAAAAATAAAAACATTGACCCCGTGGCTGGCTGCGGCCGCGATCTTCTGCGCCATCACCTCTGGGTCGGCCTCGTCGCCATAGCCCCACAGCGGCACGCGGGGCTGCCAGTGGCCGGGGAACTTGGGCCGGGCCTGGCGGATGGTCTGCCACTCCCCTTCGCCCTCGGGCATAAAACGCCGCCAGCGCGGCTCGTCGTGGTACGCCGGCCAGTAGTAGGCGGCGATATCGCAGGGTGGCTTCATCATTCCCCCTTTTCCAGAACTCAGGCCGGGCCCTGGCGCACTTCGAGCACCTCGGCGCCCCAGGCCGGCAGATGGCGGCTCACCCGCAGGCAGCCGGCCTGGCGGTCGAAGGAACACCCTTTGCCCGGATGGTACCAGCGGTCCGGGTCCAGGCCCAGGCGCGCGACCTCGATCTGCCCGCTGACCGTGCGCGGCTGGTCGGAGAGATTGAAGAGATTGACCACCAGGGCGTGCTCGGCGGGCAAGACGTGTACGTGGATCTCTTCGCTCATGCCGTAGAACTCCCCCTCCTTGAAGAAGCGGGCCAACTGGCGGTACTGGGCCATGGCCACCCGCTGCGCCTGGGCCACCGCCGGGTTGGGGTGGGTGCCGCCGATCCCGAGGTGCCGGCAGGTGGAGGCGTACCACCACAGCACCACGCAGTGGATATTGTCGTCGCGCAGGTCGATGTGCAGGTACAGGGGGATATTGCAACCCAGATTGTAGTAGTAGAGGGTGCGGGCCTGGCCGCTGAGGATATCCTCCATGGGCTGCCACATCAGCTCGAAACCCCAGTTGTCGTCGTAGCTGCCGGGCAGGCCGTATTTGTAGTAGACCGGGGTGTAGCGGCGGTTGGAGCCGGCGGTGATCATGTCGTGCATCTCGATGATCACCTGCGGATGCCGGGCATGTACGCGGCGGGCCAGTTCCACCTGGGCGCGCATGTGATCCTCGCGGCCGCAGGGCACCGGGTGGCCGTGGTCCGGGTGCCAGCAGCCCCCGTTCCACCAGTTGCCGTCGAACATCAGATAGACCACCCCGTCATCGCAGTGGCCCAAAAGCCGGCGGGCCGCCTCGTCGAGGTACTGCTGCGAGGCCAGGCAGAGATAACCCTCCTGAATCTTGCCGTCCGGGCCCATCTGCAGCGCTTCGCGCGGCCATGAGTTCACCCCCCGCCCGTCGCTGGAAGCCCAGGGCGCCAGCGGGCAGTGTAAGGACACCCCCAGCCCGTACTCGCGGCGGATGTGTTCGACGAATGCGCGGCGCGGCCCCAGCCATTGCTCGCCCCACTGCAGGGTGCCGAAGTCCGTGTCCCAGCCCGGATCGAGGTACAGGGATTCGCAGCCGTACTCGCGGGCCTTGCGGGCCTCCTCCTCCAACAATAACCGGGTATAGGTCTGGGGCCGGGTCATACGCGGGGCCACCGGGGTGCCCGGACTGGCCAGGTTCCACTCGGGATTGTCGTAGAGTTCGTTCCAGTGCACCGGCGGATTGAAGCCAGCGGGGAAACGGCAGCCCTGCTGGTCGAGGAAGGCGCGGAAGGCGTAACTGGCCGCAGTATAGGGACCGCGCACCGTTTCGTAGCGGGTCAGGCCCAGGGCCAGGGTCTGGCCCGGCTGCAGGCTGGCCAGGGCCTCGGGGTCGCCGGCGCAAAGACCCGCCCCGCCCAGGCGCAGCCACACCCCATCCGCCTCCGCCTCGATACCCAGCAGGCACAACTCCATCACCTCCTGGTTGAACTTGAGGCAGGCGAGGGTGTGATCGCCCCTCGTCCAGGCCCAACCCTCCGCAGCCCAGTGCCGGGCCGGCACCTGGCCGTAGCGCAGCCAGGTGGGCGGCCACTGGTTCACCCGGTGCTCGCGGCCGGGCCGCTGCAGCAGCTGGGCAAAGGAGAAGTCCAGATCGAAGTCGGCCGGATCGGTGGGGCTGTGGCGGAAAGGCAGAGCCACCACCCGGTCGTCCCGCAGCTCGGGCAGCACCCCGCCCACGTCATCGGTCAGGCGCCGACAGAGACCCACGGCAAAGTCTTCGAGCTTCGCCACCTCGCTCCCCGGATTGTGCACCACCACCCGCTCTTCCAGTACCCCCTGTTCAACGGGCAGATGCAGGGTATGCTCCAGCCGCAGCCCGGCCAGGGTCCCGCTGATACGCAGGGTCCGCCCCTCGGCGGCCACCGCCGCACCCTCCAGCCGGCGCACCACCAAGGTGCCCTCGGCCCTCACCCGCGCTGCCCGGTACAATACCGGTCCTGCTGCCAGATCGAAATCCATGGCTTTGTCGCGCAACTGCAACTGCACCCCATCAGCCTCCACCGATACAGCGAGGCGATAGGCGGTGTTTTCGAGAACAAGATGCTTGGTAGTCATGGGAGATCTCCTGAAAATGGCGGTACCAGCAATATCGCGTCGGTGAGCGACCCACTCCTGCCTTTCCCAAGGCGCTGACTTGCCACCCTGCTCGCTTCGCTCCGCTCTCCCCGCATCCCCTCCCGCGTCCTTCCCTACCCAGCCACTCTTGACAAGCGAATCCCCCCACCTGCCGCTGCGCTAACCCTCGCGGCCCACCCCACTGGGGTCATCTCCCCGCCGCTTGCAGTCTCGACTTCGCGATCAAGGGACGTGGGAGTGCCCTGGAGGTGCTTCTGTGGGCGCAGCACCATATAGATGGTGCTGCGGGGGCTGGGTTGCCGGGCGGTATAATCAAAACGTGCGCAACGCGACACCATCTATATGGTGTCGCGGGTCCGGGACTTCAGAAGCACCGGAATGCATGCAACACCATATAGATGGCGTTGCCCCCACGTACCACGCTACCCAATCACTATGCCACCTCCAGCGCCAGCACCACCAGGGTCTCCAGGCGCGGCACCACCAGGCGGGACACCTCCCCGTCGACCCGATGCGGCACCTGCTGGCCGCCCGGCAGCAGCACCGCCTTTTTCAACAACTGCGGCAAGCGCAGCCGCACCTCGATGCCCTCCACCGGAATATTGGGCAGCTCCTTCTGGAAATTGACCAGGCTCAGCACATAGCGCCCCCGCTCCGGCTGATGGAAGAGGGTCAACTCGACGCAGGCCGGCGCCTCGGCCTCGACGGTGGGAGCCGGGCAGAGGTCGCGCAGCAGGGCCGCCAGGGTATCCCCCAGCCCCACCACCTTTTCCAGCGGGCTGCTGCAGTAGATCACCTGGCCCTTGCCGCAGCGATGGTGCACCACCTCGGGGTTGGCGGTGGGCACCCAGGGCGGGTTGCTGTGGATGGAGGAGAACCGAGAGGGGTCGGGTGCCGGCCAGGGCCGGGTGGTGGTGGCCAGGATCTCGACGCCAGCGTGGGCCTCCACCTCCAAGCCAATGCCGGTGGCAAAGGCCGGATAGGGCGCGGTGAAATCCCCAAAGAAAGCCTGCCCTGCCGCCGTAGGCGCGAGGAAGTGCTCGTGCCCCTTCCAGTCGGGCCGGCGCAGCGAGACCCCGAACACCTCGGCCAGCATGAAGTCCGGCTGCTGGTGGCCCTGCTTGTCCACCAGCGAGGTCCAGCCGCTGGCGTAGAGCGCCCCGCCGGTTTCCACCCAGCGGCGGATGAGCCCCACCTCCTCCTCGTCCATCATACAGACATTGGGCAGCACCAGCACCCTCACCCCATCCAACCGCGACAGCGAAGCCTTGGTCACCACCCCATAGGGAAGGTGGTGCTCCCCCAACACCCGGCAGACCGCCACCGCGCTCTCAGTGTGGGCATCGCTGCGGTCCGCCTCGGCTACCTGCCGCCCGCTGCCGGCAAAGCTGAACTTCGACTCCGGGCTGTAGTACACCGCGATATCGCGCACCCGCCGGCCGCCCAGGTGGGCGTGCAAGGGCTCCAACTCCGAGAAGATCTGCCCCATGCGCCGGTGGGGCAACGGATTGACCGTACCGATGGGATCGATGGCGTCGATGAAGATGAAGGCCGCATGGTCGGCGATGGCGGCCGCCGCCTTGGCCTCCAGGAGCGGGGCGGATTTGATGGCCGTGTGGTTGCGCAGATCCACTGCGGCGCTGGTCTCGAAACCGATGGGCCGGGAGGGGCTCAGATCCTCCAGCAGTTTGCGCACAAAGGACCCCTGCAGGGCGTCGCCGTAGAAGTCCCCCTGCAGGAAATCGTTCTGTGCCGCCAGGAGTCCCGTGGCCCCGAAGGTCCAGTCGAGCGGATAGGTGGAGGACTGGTGTTCGACCGTGACCCCCGGCCGCAGGCGGCGCACCGCCCCCGTAGCCACGCCGGCAAACTCGGCCAGCCAGGCCTCGCGCCGCCGCTGGAAAGCCACCCAGCGCGGATCGAGCCAGTCGACGGTGGTGGGCAATTCGCCGCCCACCTCGGCGGCAAAGCGGGCCCGGCAGTGGCCGCAATAACACAGCGCCGGCCAGAAGGTCATGTCGAAACGCAACCCCTCGAACTCGAAGTCGGCGCAGAGTTCCTCGGTGAAGGCGCGCACGTACTCGCGGTACGGGGAGTTGGGGCAGAGCAGGCCGTGCCGGCCGCCCTCGCCGTGCGGCTTGCCCTCCCAGTTGAGCATCCGCCATTCAGGGTGGGTGTCGGCGGCCCAGCGGTCGAAGATCAGGCTGACGTAGGCCACCACCGCGATCTGCCGGGCGTGGCAGCGCTCGATGAGTTCCTGCAGCAGATTGCGGCCCTGCAGACCGCGGTGCTGCCGGCCGACCTTGGTGGGATAGTTGAAGAGGCCCGCGTGGGATTGGGCATAGGCCACCACCGACTGGGCCCGCGCCTCGACCAGGCGCGCCACATACTGGTCGGCGTCGAAGCGGGAGAGGAACTGCTCGTCCCAGTCGGGGATGTGCATGTCGATGACCGCCCGCCGGAAGGCGCGCTGATTCCATCGCTGGCTGTGCTGGTCCATGGCAATCGCTCCCTACTTGGCGTATTACCGCTGCAGATGCCCCGGCCTTTCGCCGCCCTCCAGCACACTGATCCACTGGTGGTAGACCAGTTCGTGGTCGGCCCACAGGGTGTGCTCCACCCCGCGGGCGCAGGCCACCATGTCCCCCGGTTCGAGCTGGTATTCCTTTTTTATCCCAGCCGGGCTGCGCAGGGTCACCAGCGGCCGCCCTTCGGTGAAGAGCCAGTACTCGTCGAAGTCGTGGTAGTGCAGTTCGACTTGGGTGTTGGCAGGCAGGCGGTACTGGTGCATGGTTTTTGCATCCATCGGCTTGAGCAGGCCGGCCAGCACCTCGCCGATACGCTCACCCTGCCCCAGGTGTACGATACAGAAAGAAGGATCTGCGGGTAGCTCGCTCATATTCCTCTCAAGTGAAAAAAGGACTCAACCACTCGGCCTTGATCTCCATGCCAAAACCCGGCCCAGGTTCGGGAACCAGGTAGCCGTCCTGGGGGAGAGCCAGGCCGGGCAGGCGCCCGCCCTCGCTGAGCGGCACGCCCGGCGCCGCGCCGACGAAGACCTCCATCCAGGTCATGCTGGGCTGGGCAAAGGTGAAGTGCTGCCCGTAAGGGGTGTTGCCGCCCCCGTGCAGCATGGTGGTCATGCCGGCGCCCTCGGCAGCGTGTACGATCTTCTGGCAGACCGTGGCCCCGCCGCACCAGTTGATGTCGGGCTGCAAAAAATCCACCGCCCGCCGCTGGATGGCGGCCATGAAGGGGGTGGCGGTGTACCAGTGCTCGCCGGTGGCCAGGCCCTGCCAGGGCAGGCGCTGCCGGCATTCCACGTGGGCGTCGAGGTCCTCGGAGAGCAGGCACTCCTCCAGCCACTTGAGCCGGTAGGGCCGCAGCCGCTCGGCCAGGCGCACGGTGTATTCGACGTCGAAGGCCATCCAGCAGTCCAGCATCAGCTCGCAATCGTCCCCGATCTGCGCCCGCGCCTGGGCCACGAACTCCTCGTTCCTGCGCAGCCCCTCCAGCCCGTCGGCCGGGCCGTACGGGCAGGCCAGCTTGAAGGCCTTGAAGCCCAGCTCCAGGTACCAGTCCACGTCGTTGCCCGTGCAGTAACACAATTGCCGGTCGCGGGCCGGCCCGCCGAGCAACTCGTACACCGGCTTGTCGAAGAGTTTGCCCTTGAGGTCCCACAGGGCCAGGTCCACAGCGCTGATGGCGTAGCTGGCCAGCCCCGGCGAACCGTAGGGTTTGGTCATGCGGAACATCATGTCGGCCAATTTCTCGTGGGCCAGGCAGGGCTGGCCCACCAATTGCGGAGCCAGGTGGTCCTCGATGACAGCGGCCACCGGCCGGCCGTACCCGGTCATGCCCAGGCCCCAAGTGCCGTCCTCGGCCTCCACCTTGCACCAGACCGCCTCCCAGGTGCGGGGCAGCCACAGGGCGCGGTTGCGTTTGACCTGCGGGTAACGGCTCATGGGATTGGCCACCTCGGCCTCGACCGCCCACGAAGGCCGGCGCGGCTTGGTGGTGGACGGGGGGGATGGGGGCAGGTTCAGACGCACAGCCTGGACGGATTTGATCTTCACGACAACCTCCTTGGCGGAGCCAGTTGGAGTACATCCTCGTAGTACGCGCGAAGCACCTCGCCCACACTCCAGGCCTGGGCGATACAACCGCGCGGCACAAAGGGGGGCTCGGCGTCGAAGATCTCGGAGAGGGTGCCGACACCGGCCTCGCTGAGGTGGGCCTCCAAACCCTCGATGAGACCCCGTGCCTGCACCCGTCCCGCCTCGCCGCGCAGGCGCACCAGCGCGGTGACGAAGGGCCCTAGCAGCCAGGCCCAGACCGTGCCCTGATGATAGGCCCCGTCCCGCTCCCAGGGCGGGCCTTCGCAGCGGGGGCGGTACCCCGGCTCGCCCGGCGCCAGGGTGCGCAGGCCGCAGGGGGTGAGCAGGTGCTGCTCCACCGCGGCCAGCACCGACTGCGCCCGCTCGCCTGCCAGCAAGGGGAAGGGCAGGCTGAGGGCAAAGAGTTGGTTGGGGCGCAGGGAGGGATCGCAACTTTCGGCGTCCACCACGTCGTAGAGGTACCCCTGTTCCTGATTCCAGAACAACTCGCCGAACCGGGTGGCCACCTGGCCAGCCAACGCCGCGTACACCGGGACCCGCGCCGGGGCGAACTGCCCTGCCAATTCCTCCATGATGCGCAGGGCATTGTACCAGAGGGCATTGATCTCCACGGCCTTGCCCTGGCGCGGAGTCACCACCCAGTCCCCCACCTTGGCGTCCATCCAGGTGAGCTGTACCCCGGCTTCACCGGCGCTGAGCAGGCCGTCCTGGTCGACGTGGATCTGGTACCGGGTGCCGCGGCAGTGCCAGTCGGTGATCTCCTCGAGGGCCGGCCACCACTGCCGGACAAATTCCCGGTCCTGGGTGTACTGCAAGTACTTGTACACCGCCACGAAATACCACAGGGTGGCATCGACGGTATTGTACTCGGGCTCCTCGCCCGCGTCGGGGAAGCGGTTGGGGATCATGCCCTGGCTCAGGTACTCGGCAAAGACCTGGAGGATGCTGCGCGCCTCGGCATGTCGGCCAGTGACCAGGCAGATCCCCGGCAGGGAGATCATCGTGTCGCGGCCCCAGTCGGAGAACCAGTGGTACCCCGCCACCAGGGTGCGCCGCGTATCGCCGCGGCACACCAGGAACTGGTCCGCCGCCTGCGAGAGCTGGCGGATCAGCGGGTCGGTGCCGCTGACCAGCCGGCCGCGCCGGCGCACCTCCCCCGCCAGCAACTCCTGCCCGTCCCTGCCGCACGGGTCGGCCGTGGAGGCCAGCAGGATCAGCGGCTTGCCCACCTCGAGCGGGCAGCGCAGGATGCCGCAGGTGAACAGATCCTCGCTGTAGTCCAGGCCGCGCTCGGCCTCCCGCGGGTACAGGTGGTTGTAGTACCAATCGGCGCTCGGGGCAAAGTACCCGCCCGGCACCCGCAGGTAGATCTCGGGCTGTCCCTCGTAGGGCTGGAAGCGCAGCACCTCCTGCGCAAAATGGGCCTGAGGCTGGATGTGGGGATTGGCGCGGGTCAGCTGGTGATAGTCGCGGCCGGCGAAGAAGGGGCGGAATTCCAGCTGGGTGGGACCAGGAGCCTGCAAGAGTTCGTAGCGCAGCACCAGGGTGTGTTCGCCGTGCACCATGGCCAGGGTCTTGCGCAGGGCCCACCCCTCGGCTTCGTAGGTGAAGACGGGGAAAGGATCGAGGGCAAAATCCTTGAGGTGGTGATACCCCTGGGGATGGACCGCGCCGGGATAGAGGTTACAGCTCAGTTCCACCGACCCACTGCCAAAGACCAGGGTCTCATCCAGCTTGGAGAGCATCACCATCCGCCCCACCGGCGGACGGGTGGCCACCACCAGCAGGCCGTGGTAGCGGCGGGTATGGGCCCCGGCCAGCGTCGAACTCGCCCAGCCCCCCAGGCCATTGGTCTCCAGCCACTCGCGGGACACCGCCTGGGAGAGGTCGGCGGTGATCTGAAGTCCGAACTGGATATTTTGCGCTTTCATGACGGCGCCTCCAGGCCAGGTGGGTAAAAAAAACGGGGGCGGCCCCCTCTGGACCGCCCCCGGCGATTGGCACCTACCGGCTGTGGATCAGATGGTCCACCACCCCTGGGTCGGCCAGGGTCGAGGTATCGCCCAGGGTGTCGATTTCGTTGGTGGCGATCTTGCGCAGGATGCGCCGCATGATCTTGCCCGAGCGGGTCTTGGGCAGGCCCGGCGCCCAGTGGATGACATCGGGGGTGGCGATGGGACCGATGACGGCGCGCACGTGTTTCTTGAGCTCCTCCCTCAGCGCGTCGGTGTATTCGACGCCATCGTTGAGGGTGACGTACGCATAGATGCCCTGGCCCTTGATGTCGTGCGGATACCCCACCACCGCGGCCTCGGCCACCTTGGGATGGAGCACCAGGGCGCTCTCCACTTCGGCGGTGCCCAGGCGGTGGCCGGAGACATTGATCACGTCGTCGACCCGGCCGGTGATCCAGTAATAACCGTCCTCGTCGCGACGGCAGCCGTCGCCGGTGAAATAGTACCCCTGGTACTGCTGGAAATAGGTCTGCTCGAAACGGGCGTGATCGCCGTACACGGTGCGCATCTGGCCGGGCCAGGGCGCCTTGATGGCCAGCACCCCGGTGATGCCGTTGCCCTCGATCTCCTTGCCGGTCTGCGGGTCGAGGACCGCCGGTTCGATGCCGAAGAAGGGCAGGGTCGCCGAGCCGGGTTTGGTGGGCGTGGCGCCCGGCAGCGGGGTGATCAGGATGCCGCCGGTCTCAGTCTGCCACCAGGTATCGACGATGGGGCAGCGCCCCTTGCCGATATTGGTGTTGTACCAGCGCCAGGCTTCGGGGTTGATGGGCTCGCCCACGGTGCCCAGCAGGCGCAACGAGGAGAGGTCGCAGCCGGCGGGCCACTGCTCGCCCTCCTTGGCCAGGGCGCGGATGGCGGTGGGCGCGGTGTAGAACTGGTTGACCTGGTACTTGTCGATGGTCTTCCAGAAACGGTCGGGTTTGGGATAGACCGGCACCCCTTCGATCATGATGCTGGTGGCACCGTTGGCCAGCGGCCCGTAGACGATGTAGGAGTGGCCGGTGACCCAGCCGATGTCGGCGGTGCACCAGTACACGTCGCCCTCGTGGTAGTCGAAGACGTACTTGTGGGTGATGGCGGTGTAGACCATGTACCCGCCCACATTGTGCTGCACCCCCTTGGGTTTGCCGGTGGAGCCCGAGGTATAGAGGATGAAGAGCGGGTCTTCGGCGTCCATCTCCTCACAGGGGCATTCGCTGCTGGCGGAGCCCACCACATCGTCCCACCAGAAATCGCGGCCCGGCTGCATCGCAAAGTTGAACTCGGGATTGTCCTTCACCCGGTTGACCACGATGCAGGTCTGCACCTTGCCCGACATCATCGCCTCAGCCTTGGCGATGGCCTGGTCGGCGTTGGGCTTCATGGGGATGGGTTTGTTGCCGCGCCAGGTGCCGTTGGCGGTGATCAGCGCCGTGCAGGTGGAGTCGGCGATGCGGTCGGCCAGCGAGTCGGCCGAAAAACCGCCGAAGACGATGGAGTGCACCGCGCCGATGCGGGCACAGGCCATCATGGCAATGGCCAGCTCGGGGATCATCGGCAGATAGATGGAGACCCGGTCGCCCTTCTTGATGCCGCGCGCCTTGAGGGCATTGGCGCACTTGCAAACCTGCTCGTGCAACTGGCGATAACTGAGGCGGGCGTCCTCCCCCACCTCGTTGCCCTCCCAGATGATGGCGGTTTGGTCCCCCCGTTTGGCCAGGTGGCGGTCGAGGCAGTTGTAGGTGATGTTGGTCTTCCCGCCCTTGAACCAGCGCAGGTGGATGGGGCCTTTGGCCAGGTCGTAGTTGTAGGCCCGCACCTCGTCCCACTGCTTGTACCAGTGGAACTCGCCGGCCTTCTCCGCCCAGTACTGGGCCGGGTCGGCAATGGACCGGGCGTACTCCTTCCGGTATGCCTCGAGGCTTTTGACGTGGGCTTGCTGCTGAAAGGACGATGGGGGATTGTAGAGTTCGTCGGCCATTGTGCTAACTCCCGGATGGAAAGGTTGGCGAGCATGATCCGGCGTCCCCCGCTGCCAATGGGGTCGCAGTGCAATTAGGGTATAGGGTATAATATCAAAAGAAAGAGGGGCGGGGGAAAGATATTCAGGCCCGGCTGTCCACCAGCCGCCGGCGCAGCCACATCAGGGCGATGAGGGTCTTGGCGTCCGCGATCTGCCCCCCTTCCAGCAGGCCCCAGAGTTCCGCCAATCCCAGCGCCACCACCTCGATATCCTCGTCCTCCTCCACACAGCCTCCGCCCGGGGCCACGCGCTGGGTTTCGTCCACCTGGGAATAATAGAGCGCGATCCGTTCCGAGGAGCCGCCCGGAGTGGTGTAGAAGGTGGATATATGCTCGAGTTCCTCCACCTGGTACCCGGTCTCTTCCAGCACCTCGCGCCGCGCCGCCGCCGCCAACTCCTCCCCTGGATCGGGAATGCCGGCCACCACCTCCAGCAGCCAGCCTTCCCCCCGCTGACTGGCCGGGGCGCGGAACTGCCGCACCAGCACCACCTGCTGGTCGGCCGGACGGAAGAGCAGCACCGCCACCGCATCGCCCCGTTCCAGGATCAGCCGGCGCAAAGGCCGGCTCATGCGTCCGTCCAGCAGTTCGTGCGAGAGGGTGAGCTCATCGACCTGGAAAAAGCCGTCCAGCAACCGGCGCCGGCCCTGGACCTCGACCTTTTTCATCACAGGTCTCCAAAGACCTGGGCCTGCACCTCGTCCCCGGCCCCCAGGCGCATCCCCGCCTCGAGCAGCAGCAGGCCATTGGTCCCCAGCATCGAGCTGAGTTGGTGCGACCCCTGTCCCTGGGGAGCGGCGGCCAGCAGACGGCCCTCCTCCAGGCGCAGACGCGCCCGCACGTACTGGCGGCGGTCGCCGTCGTTGAAGAGGTCATGCTCCAGGCGGGCAGCCACCTGGGGCAGAAACCAGGTGCCCGGCAGGTGCCCGGCCGCCTTGCGCAGGGCCGGCCGCACGAACTGGAGAAAGGAAACCAGGCTCGACACCGGGTTGCCGGGCAGGCCGAAATAGGGCTTGCCCTGCAGCACGCAGAAGAAGAGCGGTTTGCCCGGTTTCATCGCCACCCGCCACAAGCGGGCCTGGGCGCCCAGGTCATCCAACACCTTCTTCACGTAGTCGTAGTCGCCCACCGATACCCCGCCCGAGGAGAGGATGAAGTCGGCGCTGAGGGCACTTTCCACGGCCCGGCGGATCTGCGCCTCCTCGTCGCGGGCGATGGGCAGCATCAGCGGCAGGGCCCCGTTGGCCAGGCAGAGCGCGGCCAGCCCGTAGGTGTTGCTGTTGACGATCTTGCCGGGCGCCAGGGGTTCGTCCACCTCCACCAACTCGTCGCCGGTGGAGAGGATGGCCACCACCGGCTGGCGGTGTACCGGCACCAGAGCCCGCTGCAGCGAGGCCAGCAGCGCCAGCGCCCCCGGAGTCACCGGCGAGCCCGCCGGCACCACCTCCTGCCCGGCCCGCACATCCTCACCGCGCCGGCGGATATTAGCGCCCACGGCGGGCGGCACGAGCACGGCCGCCTTTTTGCCCTCGGCGCGGGTGTCCTCCACCCGGACGACCGTGTCGGCCCCCTCGGGCACCAGCGCCCCGGTCATGATGCGGCTGGCCTGGCCGGGCCCCACGCTTTTCCGGGGCACGTACCCGGCGGGGATGTCCTCCACCACCTCCAGCAGCACTGGCTGTCCGGCGCTGGCCCCGGCGATATCGGCGTGGCGCAGGGCATAGCCGTCCATGGCCGAGTTGTCCTGGGGCGGGTTGTCGTGGCGGGCCGCGATACCCTCGGCCAATACCCGGCCCAGGGCGTCGAAGAGCGGCACCCGCTCCACCCCCAGGACCGGGATATCCTGCAGCACGAGTTGCTGGGCTTGTTCGGGGGAAAGCAGTGGGTCGGACATGGGTGGACTCGGCGGTTTTGCGGGTGAAAGGGGACAATTGGTTGCCAGCACCGGAAATATAGACCGTTGCCACTGAGTGTCAAAAAATCCGGCCTTGACCTGTCCAGGCCGCTCTTGTACAATATCCCTGTCCAACTTTGGAGGGTTCTGCATGATGAATGAGGTCAGCTACAGTTTTGCGCGCAACAACCTGGCCCAGGTGCTGGAGACCGCCGAAGAAGCCCTGGCACCGGTCATCGTCAAACGCCGCAACCACGCCGACATGGCCATCGTTCCCGCCGCCGAATTGCGCAGCCTCGAAGAGACTGCCCACCTGCTCCGCTCTCCCAAGAATGCCCAACGTCTGCTGGCCGCTCTTCAGCGCGCCCTCGGAGGCTCGGTCAAACCCCGTGAAATCTGCGACCTCCGTGGGGAAGTGGGGCTTGAGTAGGAAACGCACCCCTCACCCTGAACCCCAGCGGGTTTCCGTATTTCAGGACGAGTTCAGGGAGGACCTCCGGTATTGGGTCCAGGTAGACCGCCGTATCGCCCTGCGCGTGCTGGAACTGGTCGAGGCCGTGATGCGCGACCCCTTCAAAGGCATCGGCAAACCAGAGCCCCTCCGGCATCTGGGGGCAGATATCTGGTCCCGGCGGATTAGCCAGGAACACCGGCTCGTGTACCTGGTCAGAGATCAACAAATCGATTTCCTGATGGCGCGCTACCACTACTGATCTACAGGCCGCTGCCCTCACGGCTCTATAACCCCGCTACTTTTCCTCCCCGCCAAAATTCCCACTAACCATTTTCTTCCAGCCTCGTCTATTATAGGTAGTTTTCGTTCCCACCTCCTGCTGCACCTGCGAGAAACAAGCCATGGCCGAGAGAGACCTGGTCCTGATCAGGAAGACCCTGGAAGGCGACCGCAACGCCTTTGGGGATCTGGTGGAGCGTTATGGCCGGCTGGTGCGCGGGGTGATCTGGGAGACCCTCCGCAGGCCAGACGAGGTCGAGGACCTGGCCCAGGAGGTGTTCTTCAGGGCGTACGAGCAACTGCCCAAGTTGCGCCAACCGGCCAAGTTCGCCTCCTGGCTGTGGCAGATCGCCACCAATACCGCCATCGACCACCAACGACAAGGACAGCGGCTGGCGGTGAGCCTGGCCGAACAACGCGCCGCCCTGTCCCTCTATGTCCGCCGGCCCGATGAGGTGGTAGAAGAACGCGAGTTGACCGCCCTGATGTGGGAGGCCCTGGACCGACTGGACCCCGATTGCCGGCGGGTCGTGGTGCTCTACTACTTCGAGGGCTGCGGCCAACGAGAGATCGCCCGTTTCCTCGACCTGCCGCTCACCACCGTCAAATGGCGGCTCTTCAGGGCGAGAAACTGGCTGCGCGATGACTTGTTGAACCAACTGGGGCGCGACGCCCAGGTCCAGCCCCGAACCCACCAGCGCCTGCGCAACAAGGTAATGGCCCTCCTGCCGGTGTCGGTAGTGGTCCAACCGCAGCCGCGCCGGTGGCTGGAGCGCTGGATGCCGGGGAAATACTGGGCCCTGGGCACGGCAGCCGGCCTGGGGATCGGTGGCTTGGCATATTTCCAGCCCTGGGCAGCATCGCCCCCATCCCTCAGCCGCGAGGCCCAGCAGTCCCAGGCTCAGGCCCACCTCGCTGCCGATCCCCTCATCGAATGGACCCCTCTCAAACCCCGGGCTGGCCAGCGAGTACACATCACTGCCGCCGATCTGCCGGTAAAGGAGGGCAACTACGCTGAACTGCACTATATCATCGACCCCTGGCACCCTGAGGACCACGTAGTGCCCATGCGCCAGGAAGGCCGCCTCTGGGTGGCAGATCTGGAGGTGCCCAAGGAAGCGGTGGCTGTCTTCTACTACCTCTCACCTCAGCGGGAAGAAGCCCAGAAACTCGACAACGATGTCTCCACCCTGGCCATCCAGAAAGGCCTGAAGCGCTACCGCCATTCCCTCCTGGTCCACGACGACCAGGGCGCGCTGGTGTGGGGCGCGGCCCATACCCGGGCCATGATGTCCCAGCGCCAGGGACGGGAACCCGAGGAGATCCTGGCCGGCACCGATCGCGAGATCGCCCTGCATCCCGAAAACTTCAACACGTACCTGACCCGATGGATGACCCTGCTGGGGGAAGGCACTCCGGCACCGGAGGTACTGGCGCAGATCCGCGCCGAGCAGCAGGCCCTCTGGGCGAAGTACCCGGACCAGCCCGAGGTCCTGTGGTGGATGGCCCAGGTCCCCACCGCCTGGCGGGATTCCCTCACCCAGGAACTCTGCCGGCGCTTTCCCGAATACGAGCGGGCGGACGAGATGGCGTACCAACAAGCGGCGCGGCATTTCTACCTAGACCAAGACACCACGGGCCAGGCAGGGGCCATGGAGAAATTCCTCCGCCGCTTCCTCAGCAGCCGCTACGCGGACGAGGCGTACCGCCACTGGCTCTCGGCCCTGGGGCGGGTGGCGCCGGACCGGGCCGCGCGCCTGGCCGATTCCCTGATCGCCCGCACCCTGGTCGTACCCTATGACCCCCAAAAGGAGCAGGACCAGAGAAGCAACCTGGGCATCATCGGCGGGACGCTCCCCGAAGGATACGCGTACAGCCTGCGCTTCGAGCTGTACCTGAAGGAGGGGAAGGTGCCGGAGGCCCTGGCCCTGGGGCCGCGGCTGGCCGCCTCGGGACTGCGCGATCCTTTCCCCTACCTCTACCTCGGCCAGAAGCTGGCCGGCCAGGAGAGCCGCGCTCTGTTCTACGGCGATCCACCCATCTACCCCCGCGACCTGCCCTTGGCCATCTTGGTCCTGGAGGCCGGCCTGGGATGGACCACCTCGGAGAACCTGCTCGAACTGCCGGGCTTCAACACCTACTACGCCGAACCAGAAGCTGGCCGGGCCAAACAGCGGCAGCGCTACCTGGACCAGGCGCGCGCCTTCCGCCAGGCTTTCCTACAGGCCCTGGCCCAGTGCCACCTGTCCACTGAGGCGTACGCGCAGGCTGCCCGCTATCTGGAAGAATCCGCAGCCCTCAGCGCCACGGCCAACCACTATGGCAGGATCGGCGACCAGACCTTTGTCCTGCTGGGAAAGGCATACGCACACCTGGGGAGTTGGGACCAGGCAGAACAGGCCTATCTGCAGGCCGTGGCCCAGGACTACAGCCATCCGGAGGCCGAAACCGCCCTCAGGCGCATGCACCTGGAGCGCTACGGAGATCTGCACCAGTTGCAGCAACAACTCCGGGAACTCTGCCCCCAGGCACCGGAGTTCGCGCTTGCAGACACCATGGGCCAGACGGTGCGCCTGGCCGACTTCCAGGGCAAGGTGCTGCTCCTCTACTACGACTCCTACGGCATCCCGGAATCCACACCCGGCGAAGCCGCCAAGATGCTGGAACGGGTGCGCGGTTGGGCCACTTCCTCCCGAAAGCAGGGCCTGGGAATCCTACACGTCAGCCGCTCGCCCCAACACCGGCATTCCCCCTTCAGGCTGGTCCTGGACGACGACAGCTTGGGGGACAAACTTCAGCTCAGGACCACGGCGGTACTGCTGATCGACCGAACAGGCCGGCTGCGCTTGCGACGGGAGTACTGGCCTGACGAAAAGCAGGTAGCCGGCTGGAATCGCCAGGTGGAGAAGAAGATCGGGGAACTAGTGCGGGAGAATGCCCCAACCCTGCAGATAGCTACTGCCCCAAACCCATAATCATATGAAATTGTGGCAAGATCAGAGGTGGCCCTTCCTGGGCCGCCAAAGGAGTGCTCAACCATGAAGACGCTGACCTTCCTGAATCTGGCTGCCCTGGCAATCCTGGGCTGTGGTGATTCGGAAGACAACTCTGTCACTGCCCCACCAGCCCAGGTATTCCCCGACTCCAACCTGGAGACAGCCGTGCGCCAGGCTCTGGGCAAACCAACCGGAACACTGAAGGATGCGGACCTGCGTTCTCTGAGCCAGCTGGAAGCCAAGACTCAGAAGATTGCCGACTTGGCCGAAATCCAGCGCCTGAGCAATCTCCAGAATCTTGACCTGTCCAATAACCAGATTCGCGACATTACCCCCTTGGCAGGACTGACCAAGCTGAGATCTCTGAATCTCCAGAACAACCAAGTGGAGGACCTGACGCCTCTGGCGGGCTTGAACCAGTTACAGGTAGTCGTCCTCGACAGCAATAGGGTGAAAGGTATCTCGGTCCTTCTGAACTTGGATGCCTTGAAGGAATTACATCTTACCGATAACCCGTTGTCCTCTGACTCCCTGGCTACCCATATTGCCGCTCTTGAGGCTCGGGGAGTGGCTGTCACCCTAGACCCATCGACAAACGGCATCCAGGTCCCTTTTGAGGTCGCCTATGTCGTGGGCCGAACCATTCTACTGGCCGATCCCGCGAGGTCCCTGCCTGATACGCTGGTCGACCAACACCCCCGAGCCCCGTACTATGGCTCCCTCCGCTGGTCGCCCGATGGCCACCGACTGGTCTTTGTGACCGACTCGGATCTGTTCGTAGTGGACGCCAGCGGCGGCGACCCTGTCAAACTGAACAAAGATCCAGGCATTCACTGGTCCCCCTCCTGGTCGCTCGATAGCCAGAAACTGATCTTCAGCCGAGCAGGAAAGGAACAAGCGAACCTCAATAACCAGGAGGTGTACACAGTGGAAGCCACGGGTGGCGAAATGGTCAAACTCACCGATTACCCTGGCTCTGACATGGCTTCTGCCTGGTCGCCCGACGGAACCAGAATCGCCTTTGCTACGGATCGCGAAGGCAATTTTGAGATCTACGTGATGGACACCGACGGTGGTCACTTGACCAACCTCACCAACTCTCCGGGGTATGATAACATCCCCGCCTGGTCGCCAGATGGCGAGCAGATCGCTTTTACTTCCGAGCGCGAGGGAAATTGGGAGGTCGCCTCCGTAGATGTCCGCAGCGGCCTGGTGACGAACCTGACCGAAGACTCCGACTTCGACTGGGGTCCCGTCTGGTCGCCCGATGGCAGGAAAATCGCTTTCGCTCGGAGTTTCGACTTACTTCCGGACGGCGATGTGGAGGTCTATGTGATGGATGCCGATGGAGGCCATGCACTTAATCTTAGCCAAGATTCCGCTACCGATGACCTTCCGACTTGGTCTCCAGACGGGACACAGGTGGTCTTCCGCTCCAATCGAGGGGGAATAAAAAACCTCTATATAGCCAATGCAGAAGGCAGCGGGTTGCGGCGCTTGACTCAGAGCACTGAAGATGTGGGTGATTTCGCAATCACCCGCAAGTGAGTTTTCGTAGCTCTATTGGAGTTGCTCCGATCAAAGCGTAATCCACCACTACATGGTGGTGCTCCGTGGTGGATATTATCGTCCTTGCCGTCCTGGCAAGGACGATAAGGAAGCCACAACTTCATTAAATGATTCTTTGAGGTCTCCTTCCACCTGCTGAAACTGCTCCGCCCAGCCCCAGTGTCTTTCGCGGTTTTCTACCTCTCTGGCCGGCAAGTACGGCAGGGGGATTCGGCCACGGCAAGCAGCGGCCAGCACCTACAAATCTGGGATGGCCGCGACGACCAGGGCAGGGTGGTGCCTCCGGGGATCTATTTCTATCAGATCGAGGTAAACGCCGAAGCAGGGGTCGAGCGCCGGCAGGGGGTGGTGCAGGTAGTGTATTGAAGGCCGGCGCCTCGCGCAGCCATACCCAGGCCCTGCGCCGGGCAAGTGAGTGGAGATGCTGATCAGCGGTTAGGGGGAAAAAGGGCTTCAGCCTTTCCCAAGATGCACCGCTCGATCATCGACCGGCTTCCCATTGGTCCACAGTTCGTATTCGCTGAGGTCGATGTCGTCGTTCCAAGAAACCCCATATCCACCTGTATCAACCCTGACCGCCCGGAAAAATGCCGGATTCTCCAGGAGGCGAAAGTGGGGGCGGCGAAAAAGCGGCCTGAAATCGTAGATCTTCTGCTCGCCGTTGTCAAAGTGGACAAGAAGATGCGTTGTCCCGACCACTGCTACGACTTCAATACGGGGTATGTTTTCCATGGCCTGTTCACTCCAACCCTGGCAGCTGCCAGAACTCCTGCAGGTCCCAACTGCAATCTGCCAGGGACGCCCTACAGTGTCAATTTGAGATTACGACCGATGATACAATACCTCGTCCTGCTCTTACTACTGATAGGCTGCGGAGGGCAGGGTACGCCAGCCTCCCCTGAAACTGAAGCCCCGCCAACTGATACCTTCTTCGCTGACGCTGCCCTGGAAACCGCCGTGCGCCAGGCCCTGTCCCGGCCCACCGGCACTCTCGACGAGGCGCAACTGCAGGCTCTCGAAGTCCTCGACGCCACCGGGCAGGGCATCGCGGCGCTGGACGGGATCGAGAAGCTCAGCGGTCTGCGCCACTTGCTCCTGGCCCGCAATCAGGTGCGAGACCTGCAACCGCTGGCCGGTCTGAGCCATCTGCAGGCGCTGGACCTGAGCCACAACCAGGTGCAGGATCTCCAGTCTCTGGCTGGCCTGGGCGAGTTGACCGGCCTGAACCTGGACTTCAACCAGGTGAGCCAGATCCACACCCTCTCCCGGCTGAGCCGGTTGCAGGTGCTGGACCTGGCCAACAACCAAGTGCAGGATATCTCGGTATTGCTGGGCCTGGGCCGGCTGCGCAGCGTAGAGTTGTCGGGCAATCCCCTCAGTGAGACCTCCCTGAACGAACACCTGAAAATCCTGGACAGCCGTGGGGTTCAGGTAGTCTTCTACACCTCTGAGCCCATCATCTTCATCCCCGACTGGCGGCTGGAGGACCTGTTGCGCAAGAGGATGAAGAAGCCGGTGGGCAACCTGACTGCGGAGGAGTTGGCGCGCTTCACTTCCCTGGAGATCCCCGAGGGCTCAAAGATCGAGGACCTGCGGGGTCTGGAACACATGGTCAACCTGGGGGTGTTGATCATCCAGAAGAACCCGGTGGTGGACCTGACTCCGCTGAAGGAGCTGAAGCAACTCACCAACCTGACCATCACCGAGACCAAGGTCAAAGATCTCTCCCCCCTGGCCGGCCTGATAAATATGCACATCCTCGATCTGAATCATAATCTGATAGAGGATGTGCATCCGTTGGTCGAGATGAGCAGCCTGGGGAGTCTGGATCTGTCCTTCAATCAGGTGCGAGACCTCTCGGCGCTGGCGGGACTGAAAACACTGAACGCCCTTTTTCTCGACCTTAACCCTATAGAAGATCTCTCCCCTCTTTCCCATCTCAGAAGTCTGAACCGTCTGACCCTGAGGAGCACCATATCGCGGGATCTCTCGCCCCTGGCGGACCTGAAAAACCTGAGGACTCTGGACATATCCTACAACCAAGTGCAGGATCTCTCTCCCCTGGCCGGGCTCAACCTGAGCCAGCTCTATCTGAGCAACAATCGTGTGAGCGATCTGACACCCGTGGCCGGAAATTTGCAGTTGTCCGCCTTGGATCTCGCAGACAACATAGTGGAGGACCTCACTCCTCTGGCCGGCCTGACGCGGCTGCGCACGCTGAGGTTTTCAGCCAATCTGGTAGACGACCTCTCGGTGCTGGCCCAGATGCCCTTGTTGGCTGACTTGAACTTCATCGGCAACCAGGTGAAGGACCTCTCCCCGCTGGCCGACCTGATCAACATGCGCAGCTTGCAGTTTTCGAGCAACCAGGTGGCGGATCTCTCTCCCCTGGCGCATATGGTGAGCCTAGTGCAGTTGAGTTTTGCCAGCAATCAGGTCGAGGATCTCTCCCCCCTGGCTCGCCTGAAGCTGCTGGTCGAGCTGAATGCCCACACCAACCACATCGCCGAGATCGGCGTCCTGCTGGATCTGGAGCGGCTCAAAACAGTGAGTTTGTTCGAGAATCCCCTCAACCTCGCTACGGCTCCGGTCGTGGTCAGCGAATTGGAAAAAAGAGGGGTAGAGGTCACCTTCTGATGAAAAGAGCAGTGCTCAGCGCAGCGATCTCGTACCTGTGGGCCACCCAGCTCTGCGCCCTGGACCTGCTGGAGCTGGGCCAGCGGGGACAGAAGTGGAACAAGATCGAGGAATCCGCCCGTTTCGTGGCGGTCTCCGCAGACTCCATCTGGCAGTGGCCCGCAGAGCCCTTTGCCAACCTGGCACCGCAGTCCCTGGTACGCAAAGGCAGCATCCGGGCTCAGGTGCTCAGACCCGGACCGGGGGGTGGACTGTTGCCGACGCTGGTGGCCAAACCTGGTTTGGAGTCCTGGATAGATGGGGATGCAGCCACGGCCTGGAACCCGGAGGAGGACGATGAGCTTTCGCGCCAAGCCGAATTGTACCTGGACCTGGGGGCCACCTTCAGGGTCAACCGCATTCGTTTTTACCCACGCCTGGACGCCGAGCACCGCAGCCTGGTGCTGGGCAGTTTCGCAATCGGCACCAACGACGGGACCATCGACGGAACCATCCCCGAAGTGCTCTTCGGAAATTACAAAACCCTCATCAGCTATTCCGAGATCTACCCAAACCAGGAGAGCGTAATCGACCGCTCCTTTCCCAGCCGGGACGTGCGCTACATTTGCCTTCGTTCCCTGGAGAAGGAACCGTGGGAGATCGCCGAGTTGGAACTCTATAGCGACGGCACCCTGCCCACCGGGGAGTTCACCTCCATTCCTCTCTTTGTGCGGGGGGGCTCGCCGGTGTGGGGGCAGGTGAAGGCCAACGGCGCGGACCTGAGTCGTCTGCCCGTCACGCTCCAGACCCGCACCGGCCCAGACGCCGAGCCTCAGCTCTATTTTTCAAAGCGGGGAGACGAGCTGGCGCAGGTGTCCAAGGCCGAGTACGACCAGATCGCCTTGCGCCGCTATACGACCATCGGGGTGGTAGAAGAAGAGCAAGGACCCATCCTGCCCAACCCCGAGTGGAGCCCGTGGCAGACCGTTTCGGATGGACTGGTACTTTCGCCAGGCCCCCAGCGTTACCTGCAGTTCCGGGTGTTCTTCTCCGAGCCAGGATTGGTGTTGCGGGATTTGGTTTTCGAGTACGTGCGCCGCCCCCTGGCCACGGCCCTCAAGGGGGAGATCAGCCCCATAGAGGTGGAACCTGGGGTCGAGACGGGGTTTACCCTCTCGCTGGAGATGCAGTTCGACCAGGGCCGTCGAGATACCGGGGTGCGTTACCTCCAGGTATCGACCCCGGCGGTGGTGAGCCGAGTGGAGCGGGTATTGGTGGACGATGAGGAGGTGCTGTTTACCCCGGTGTATGAACCAGGGGAAGGGTTCACCATAGATCTGTGGCAGCGGGTACTGCAGGCCGGCAGCTTCGTGCAGGTGGTATTCGACGCTGGTGTATTCCGCGACGGTACCCCCTTCCTGGTGCGCGCCCTGGATCTGCGGCCCGAGGAGGGTGGCCTGGAGACCGTCTATCAAACTGCCGACGAGGCGGATGTTGATCCCTTGTCCGTGGGCGGGCAACTGGTGGTGAGGTTCCGCTCGCCCAGGCAGGCACTGGTGGACGGGATCGAGATCACCCACGCGGTCTTTACCCCCAATGGGGATGGTGCGAATGACTTCTTTGAGGTCTCCTACAATCTGCTGAAACTGCTCCGGCCAGCCCCGGTGTCTTTCGCGGTTTTCGACCTCTCTGGCCGGCAAGTACGGCAGGGGGATTCGGCCACGGCGAGCAGCGGCCAGTACCTGCAAATCTGGGATGGCCGCGACGACCAGAGTAGGGTGGTGCCTCCGGGGATCTATCTCTATCAGATCGAAGTAAACGCCGAAGTGGGGGTTGAGCGCCGGCAAGGGGTGGTGCAGGTGGTCTATTGAGGGGGAGGCATTATCTCTTATTCGCTGAGACCCCCCGACATCCTACCCTCAGGCCAGTGTGGCCCGCCGGGCGCGGGTCTTGGAAACCGGCAGCGCTTTGCTCTTGGGCTCACTGGTCAACGGAGCTTGGCGCAGCAGGATAGCTGCGGGGATGCCCAGGTGGTCGTGGAGGTTGCGGATCATCTGCAGGCTGAGGGGCCGCTTGCGATTGAGCACGTCGGCCACCCGAGAACGCTGGCCCAGGTACGGTTCCAGGTCTTTGCGGGTCAGGCCTTTCTGCTCCATGTAGAACAGAATCGCCTCCACCGGGTCGGGCGGGTCAATGGGGTAGTGGATATCCTCCCACTTTTCCACCAGGGTGATCAGGATATCCAGCTTGTCGCCGGCTGGGGTGCCTTCTTCCGCGCCCCACAAATGCTCGACCTCGGCCAGAGCGGCCTCATAGTCGTCTTCGGTCTTGATCGGTTTGATCTTCATGCTATACCTCCGCAGCGTTGATCTGGTCGTATTGCCCGTGGGTGCCGACGAAGCGGATGTACAGGGCCTGGTAGGGGTAGTTCACCGCGACGACTAGGCGGTACTTGTTGCCAGCGACGTTGAAGACCACCCGGTCGTTGCCCACCAGGCTGGCGGTATGAATTTGGGCCTTCAATGCTGCCGGGGTATGCCAGTCCGCAATCCTGGCCATCTCGTACCAGGCCCTGAGTGGTTGCTCGGCATCCGGGTATTTTTCCCAGAATGCCCGCAAGGTTTTCTTCGCAATGATCCGCATCAAGACAAATATACTGCGTTACCATATTGGTAACAAGAAGACGGTCATTCCCCATACAGATTCAAACTTTTCCTTCTTTTGCGGCGTCTTATGGGAATACCGCATTCCCACTCCCACCGACCACCGAAAGGATCTCATGAAATCCCAGCTCAGCTTTTCCGTCCTAACCGCCCTCCTGGCCCTCGCCGCTCCGCCTGCCGACGCCGAGCTGGTCATCGGCGGGGACCCACGGGTCAACCCCGCTGATTTCCGCATCACCACCTTTGCCAGTGGCCTGAACTACCCGGTGGGCATGGTGGAACTGGCCGACGGCTCGGTGCTGGTGGCCATCAGCAAGGGCGACCGCTTCTTTGCCAGCACCGCCGGGCAACTGGTCCGGCTGGCCGACACCGATGGCGACGGGGTGGCCGATGCCCAGAGCGTGCTCTTCGACGATGTCCCAGGCGGCGGACTGTCGGCCCTGCGGATGGCCGGCGACCTGGTCTTCACCTGCGGCCAGGGGCGCGGCAAACCCATCTCCATCCTGCGCACCGGCCCTACCCCGGCCGATCCGCTGACCCTGGTTGGCTCCATCCAGATCAACTACTCCGGCGACTGGCTGCACCCCCACTCGGCCCTGGCTGCCCGCGCCCTGGCCGGCCAGCCCGGCAGATATGAACTCTATTTCCAGTTGGGCTCCGAGGCGAACTTCGCCGTGACCACCCGCACCCTCTCGCTGACCAGCACCATCGGGGTGGAGGGGCCGCTTCATGGCGACGGCTTCTACCGCGTCACCCTCAGCGACGATGGCCAGACGGTGACCGGGTCGGACCTGACCCAGATCGCCACCGGTCTGCGCAACGCCGCCGGCTTCGCCTTTGCGCCGGGCACCGGCGACCTCTACCTGCAGGACAACGGCATCGACGGCCTGGTGGATGTCAACGAATCCCACAGCGCCGACGAACTCAATTTCATCGCCAACGACGCCCTGGGCGGGGCCATCGAGGACTTTGGCTTCCCCGACAACTACACCCGCTATCGCACCGGGGTTTTTGTCGGCGGCGGCGGCATCGCCCCGCTGGTCACCTTTCAGCCCCTGCCCGACCCGCAGACCGGCAGCGAGAGCGAAGGCGCCGCGGACATCACCTTTGCCCCGCCCGGCTTCCCGCCCGGCCTCAACGAGGGCCTCTTCGTCGGCTTCCACGGCAAGTTCTCCTCGGGCGGCCTGGCCAACGAGGAGAATCCCCTGGTCTACGTGGACCCCAAAGACGGCACCCGTTTCCACTTTGTCGCCAACGACCGCCCCGACGTGGGCCACCTCGACGGGCTGCTGGCCACCGACCGCGACCTCTTTGTCGCCGACATGTCCCCTTCCGGCGGGTACAATACCACGGCCGCCCGGACCGGGGTGATCTACCAGATCCACAGCCTGTACGATCCGGGCACCGCCGTCGAGGCTCTCGACCTGCCGGTGCCCGGCACCTTCAGCCTTTCCGCCCCCAGTCCCAACCCCTTCAACCCGGAAACGAGCATCAACTTCTCGGTGCCGGGCCCGGGCGGGGTTTCGCCGGTGAGCCTCAAGGTATATGGTCTAAACGGCCAACTCGTTGCCACCCTGGCCGACCAGCTCCTGCAACCAGGCGCCTATCAGGTGCGCTGGGCCGGCACCGATCAGCGCGGTGCCCCGGTGGCCAGCGGGGTCTACCTCTGCCAACTGAAGGTCGGTCAGCACCTGGGGGCCACCCAGCGCATGACCCTGCTGAAATAACCCGACCCGGCGAGCCGGCACGCGCACCGCGCGGGTATTGGACTCTAAGGGGGGGGTTGCGAATATTTCACTTTAACGAACACGTCGTGGCGCTACAGCGAGGGCCGGCCACCCTTTCGCCGGCCATGCGCCTATCCACCCCCTGACCTGTCCAGACTGCCTCATGAAGGAGCACCCCACGCGGTTCCCGAGCGCCAAGATCCTGCTCCTGCTGGGGCTGGGGACGGGGGCCCTCGCCCAGGAAGGGTACCGGCTTCTCCCCAACCAGGTGGTGGTCGACAGCGCCGCCCACTGGCAGGCCTGGACCGCCCCCGAAGGGGCGCGGGTGATCCTGCCCAACGGTGAGGTCGAACCGCGCCTGGTGCAGCGGCAACTCAACGCCGCCCTCGACGCCGGCCTTTTCCGCTATATCAACGAGGGGGATACCCTCACCGGCGGGGTGCGGGCCGCCGGCTCCAACCCCGAGGCCGGCAGTCTGGCCATGGACGGGGACCCGGCCACCTTTTGGGAACCTGATCCCCTCGCCCCGCTGGAGCGCTGGTGGCTGGAGCTGGACCTGGGCCGGGCGGTGATCGCCCAGCACGTCCGGGTGCGCTTCGCCGACGAAGGCCAGGGCGACCCCTTCCTCAAGTTCCGGGTGCTGATCTCGGACGGCCGCATCGCCCTGACCGAGGCGCGCAACCGCGAATTCTTCCGGGTGGGGCTGGTCACTGAGCCCAACAAGGACCAGCGCGAGTACGAGTTCGAGGTGCCGCCCCAGCGCCCCGCCGCCCCAGGCACCACTGGCGAGGTGGCACAGATCCTGCGTTTCGAGGCCCTGGGCAGCGACGGGGTGCGCGGCCGCCAGGTGGACCCGGCGGTCTACACCCGGCTCGACTCCATCGACCAGGGCGCCATCGACTACTTCCGCCGCACCAGCTCGGGCCGCCAGATCCAGGTCGAGCAGGAGATCTACGAGGCCCTGCCCGCCCGCGAGCAGGGCGAGGTGCGTTACTTCCGCCGCGAACGCCCCCGCCTGGCCGAGGTCGAGGTCTACACTACCGGCGATGAGGTGGTGCGCCTGACCCGCTCCCTGCCCCGGGCCGGTGTCATCCGGGTGGGCACCACCAAACGCACCCGCGAGGTGGAGGACGGCATCTTCTCCACCTTCCGCAGCCTGCTCGAATACGACCCGATCAAAAACGAGAACCAGGTCGAGGTGGACCTGGGCACCCGCTACTGGCTGGACCGTATCCTATTATTGAGCCCCGGCCAACCCCCGCCCGCGTACCAGGTGCGTATCTCCGACGGCAGCCTCGACCCCAGCGGCGAAAAGATCTGGCGGGCCTTCGAGGAACGGCAGAACCGCGAGGTCTTCGTGCGCCTGGAGGAGACCTTTCCCCTGCAGCAGGTGCGCTTCGTCGAGGTGCGCCGGCTCAAGCTGGACGCGGGCAAACGCGAGAACGCCAACCTCAGCGAGGTGCAGGTCTACGGCGAGGGCTACGCCTCCGAGGTGGTGATGACCTCGCCCCTGATCCGCCTAGGCCGGCGCCGGCTGCTCTCCACCCTATCCTGGGAGGGGCAGTTCTCTCCGGGGGCCCGCGTCGAGGTGCGCACCCGCAGTGGCGACGAGCTGATCCACATCCCCCACTACTTCAACGAGCGGGGGGTGGAGGTGACCAAAAACACCTGGGACAAGATCGCCGAGGCCGAACGCCCGGCCATCGTCTTCGAGGACCAGCCCGGCGCCGACTGGAGCAACTGGTCCCCTTCCTACCTGGAATCCGGCGAACCCTTCAAGTCCCCCAACCCGCGCCAGTATCTGCTGGCCGAGGTCCGCCTGCTCAGCGACGATCCCGAGCGGGCCGCCCGCCTGCGCCGGCTGCAACTGCACTTCGACCCGCCCCTGGTCGAGCAGGCCCTGGCCGAGCTGTGGCCCACCGAGGGGGTGAAACCCGGCGAGGAGCAGGAGTTCATCCTCTACCTCCAGCCTCTCTTCACCGGGACCAACCCCGGTTTCGACCGCATCGAACTGCGCTCCTCCTCCTCGGCGCCCATCGAACTGGTCTCGGTCCGGGCCGGCCAGGACGAGCGCCTGAACCGCTCGCGCCAGCTCTGGCCCGGCGCCCTGCAGAGCGAAACCAGTCCGGAGGGGACCCTCTCCCTGGTCTTCCCCCAGGCAGCCAGCCGCAGCGACCTGCTCTACGCCATCCGCTTCCGCACCCGGGTCTTCCTCGGCAACACCGTTTTCGGCGCGCAACTGCGCCGGCGCGCCCAGCCCGGAGTGGTCCAGGAGGCCGCCGCCGGCGAAGCCACCTCCCTGGTGGCCAGCCAGTCCCTGGTGGCCCGCGCCGACCTGCAGCAGACCACGCCGCTGGGCAAGGTGGCGGTAACCCCGCCGGTCTTCACCCCCAACGGCGACGGCATCAACGACCAGGCGGCCATCGACCTCGAGGTCTTTGTGCTCGAAGGCCCCAAACGCATCGCCGCGGGTATCTACAACCTGGCCGGCCAGCAGGTGCGCGACTTGTCGCTGGAGGTGCCCCGCGCTAGCGGTCTGCACCGCCTGGTCTGGGACGGCCGCGACCAGCAGGGGGTGCTGCAGCCGCCGGGGCTGTACCTGGTGCGCGCCGGCATCGACACCGACGCCGCCCGCAGCCACACCGAGGTGGTGCGCCTGGTGGGGGTGGCCTACTGATGCGGGCCGCCCTCTTCCTCCTGCTGCTGGCCTCGCTGGCCCGCGCCCAGAACCCCGGCCTGTCGCGGGGCGACCTGGGGCTGCCGCGCGACAGCCAGGTCGCCGCCCGCTACGAGGTGGACTATATCGCCCCGGAGGTGCACCGCTGGTACAGCCCCCTCCATCTGCCCGATCTCTATGCCCAGCCCTGGCAGCAGGTAGACACCCGCTATTCCCGCGCCGCCTACGCCCGGTACGTCAACGCCCTGCTCGAAGGCTACGAGTACTACGACGTGTTGGGCAGTCCGCTGGGCCGGGGCTGGCTGGTCTACTCGTGGACCCAGCAGCAACCCGGCGCCAAGGGCGACGAGATCATCAAGGTGCCGGTGCTCACCCCCCGAGGTGATACCCGCAACACCTCCACCGACTTCAGCGCCTACAATGCCTTCTTCAACCGCCTGGTGATCGCCTCCGACAAGAAGGGCGGCGGGGTGTACCGGCTGATGGTGGGCGACCAGATCGCCACCACCTTCACCCCCCTGACCTTTGCCAAACCCCGCTTCAACGGGCTGCGCCTCGACTGGTCCACCAACTGGTACGCGGCCACCCTGCTGCTGGCGCGGCCCACCGGCCCGAATGGCCCCACGCCGCCCTCACCCGGCTCCTCGGGGGGGGCCTCGCTGAGCGGGGCGCGCACCGACGCCACCCACCTGACCGGCGGGCACGCCGAGTTCCGGCCGGCTGGCCCCGCCCACCTGGGCCTCACCTTCGTCAACGTGCGCAACGCCAACACCCAGCTGCCCCTCAACCACGCCAATCCCCTGGCCG
>JADZBP010000100.1 GCA_020852055.1 Candidatus Latescibacterota bacterium | reverse complement strand
GGGCACCTGGAACGACGTGACCCACTTCTGGTCCAGCGATCTGCAGCACTGGCAGAGCGAGGTGGTGGTGCGGCAGGACCCGGGTGAGCACCTGTTCAACACCTCCGCCTGCGCCGGACTCGAGGGGTTTGCGCTGGCCTACGAAACCGACGACCCGGCGTACCCGCCCTTCAGCGTGAAATACGCCACCTCGCCGGACCTGCGCCGCTGGGAGCGGCTGGAGGGGGTGGTCTTCGGCACCAATCGCTACACCGCCTGCCCCTGCCTGCGCTGGGCCGACGGGTACTATTACCAGCTTTACCTCGAGCACCGGCGGCCGCGCTGGCAGTTCGAGACCTATATCGCGCGCTCACCCGACCTGCGCCGCTGGGAGTTGAGCCCGGCCAATCCGGTGCTGGCCCCCGAAGGCCTGGACGAGGGCACCAACACCTCTGATCCGGAGCTGATCGAGGTGGACGGGGTCACCTGGCTCTATTATGCGGTGGGTGACCAGCGCACCTGGATGAAGGTCAAACGCGCCCGTTTCGCCGGCCCCCAGGGCGTCTTCCTCGCCCACTGGTTCCGCACCGGCGGCATCCCCGATCTGGCGGTGGCCGGCCCCACCTGAAGCCCTGAGTGGGACCTGGCGCGCCCGCGTGTGGCGCCCATGCCCCGCCCCCCGTCCTTTTTGGCCTCCCTGCCCGGCCCATCGACGGGCACTGCTCGCTGGCACACGGGTTGCTATTCCTCCAATAATGGTTTGTCGGTAGTGGGTCCGCGCTGGCTGCGAATCGGCGACCTGGGGCTCAGGGGGCCGGCTGCGGCGATCCAACCAAGGAGATTAGCCATGTCCAAAGGGTACAACGGGAAGATATTGCGGGTGGACCTCTCGAGCCGGGAGATCCGGGTCGAGGACGTGGAGGAGGGGGTGTACCGCCGGTACCTGGGCGGGGGGTCGCTGTCGCTGTACTACATGCTGCGGGAGATGAAACCCGGCACCGACCCCTTCGGGCCGGACAATCTGCTCTGCCTGATGACCAGTCCGACCAATGGGCTGCCCCTTTCCGGCCTGAACCGCTACACCGCGGCCGCCAAGTCGCCCCTCACCATGGGTTTTGGGGAATCCGAGGCCGGTGGCTGGTGGGGCCCGGAACTCAAGGCCGCCGGGTTCGACGGGGTCATCGTGCGCGGGGTGTCGCCCCAGCCGGTGTACCTGTGGATCAACGACGGCAAGGCCGAATTGCGCGACGCCACCCAGTACTGGGGCAAGCTGGCCGACGAGGTGCAGGACGGGCTCGAGGCCGAGGTGGGGGACAAGCGGGTGCGCACCTTGCAGACGGGCATCGCCGGGGAGAAGCTGGTGAGCTATGCCGCCATGGTCAACCAGCTCAAGCACTACCACGGCCGCTGCGGTCTGGGGGCGGTGATGGGCGCCAAGAAACTCAAGGCGGTGGTGGTGCGTGGACGCTCGAAGCCCGATATCGCCGACCCGGAGGGCGCCAAGGCGGTGCTGAGATGGTTCCAGGACCACTACGACCGCGCCACCGATCCCCGGCACCTGTGGGGCACGGCTGGCATCGTCTCCTCCCTCGACCGGGATGGCATCCTGCCCACCCGCAACTTCCGCGAGGGCTCGTTTGAGCTGGCCCGCGAGATCAGCGGCCAGACCATGGGTAATACCATCCTCACTGGGCGGGGCACCTGTTACGCCTGCGCCGTGGCCTGCAAGCGCCAGGTGGAGGTGCCCGAGTTGGGGGTCACCGACAAGATCGGCGGTCCGGAGTACGAGACCCTGGCCGCCACCGGGTCCATGACCGGGGTGGGGGATCTGAAGCAACTGGCCCTGGCCAACCAGCTCCTCGGCCAGTACGTGCTCGACAGCATCTCCACCGGGGTGGTCATCGCCTTTGCCATGGAATGTTACGAGAAGGGGTTGTTGACCAAAGAGGACACCGGGGGCCTGGAGCTGCGTTTCGGCGACGAAAAGGTGGTCATCGAGCTGATCCACCGCATCGGCCGCCGCGAAGGCATCGGCGACCTGCTCGCCGAAGGGGTGATGCGGGCGGCGGCCAAGATCGGCAAAGGGGCCGACCGCTTCGCCATGCACACCAAGGGCCAGGAATTGCCCATGCACGAGCCGCGCGGCAAACGCGGCCTGGCCCTGGCCTACGCCACCTCCTCCATCGGCGCCGACCACATGAAGGCCCCGCACGATCCCTTCTTCGAATCCCTCGACGCCGAAGGGCACAGTTCCCTGGCCTCGCTGGGGCTGCTGGAGCCGGTGGACCGCCTGGACCTGGGGCCGGCCAAGGTGAGGGCCTACCATTACAGCCAGAAGGTCTGGAGCCTGTACGATTCGGTGGGCATGTGCAAGTTCGTCGGAGTGCCCATCGGCGCGCTGGCGGTCAACAAATTGGTCGAGTACGTGCAGGCGGTGACGGGCTGGAACGCCAGCCTTTGGGAGCTGCTCAAGGTGGCCGAACGCTCCGAGGCCATGGCGCGCCTCTTCAACTGCCGGGAGGGCTTCACCCCGGCCGACGACATCCTGCCCGAACGGATGTTCGAAGGCCTGGAAAACGGAGCGCTGCAGGGCAAGGCCATCGACCACGAGGAGTTGCGCCAGGCCCTGCGTATGTACTACGAGATGCAGGGTTGGGACCAGCAGACCGGCCGGCCGACCCCGACCAAGCTGGCCGAACTGGGTCTGAGCTGGACCGAAACATGACCTCGCGCCAGCGGATCCTGGCCGCGATGCGGCGCGAGAGGCCCGACCGGGTGCCGGTCTCCCCCTTCACCCTGGGCAAGCTCGATCTGGACGATGCCTTCACCTGGGAGTTCATCCGCTGCACCGATCCGATCCTGAGTGTGGGCGGCGGTGGGCAGGCCTTCCTGGGCGGCGGGGCGCGGGTGGAGAGCCACGCAGAGGGCAACGACACCATCACCCTCATCCACACCCCCCGAGGGCCCTTGCGCCGGGTCTCACGGCACAACGAGATCACCTCAGCCACCATCGAGTTCCCCCTCAAAACCCCCGAGGATGTGCAGCGCTTCCTGTCCATCCCGTATGTGCCGCCGGTCATCGATCCGGCCCCCTTTCACCGGCTCAAGGAGCGGGTGGGGGAGGAGGGATTGGTGACGGTGGGCATCGAGAACGCGGTCTGCCTGCCGGCAGCGTGGTTCTCGCCCGAGGGGTTTTGCCTGGCCTGGGCCGACACCCCGGACCTGGTCAGCGAACTGACGCGCGTGGCCTCGGAACGGGCGCTGGCCTATGTCGAGCAGCTCTGCCGGGCCGGGGTGGACGCCTTCCGCATCATCGGCGGGGAGTACGCCTCGGTGCAACTGGGGCCGCAGGGCTTCGATGCCCTGGTGATGCCCTTCGACCCGGAGCTGGTGGCCCTGATGCACCGGCACGGCGCCCTGGCCTACTACCACAACCACGGGCCCGTGACCCAGTTCCTGGAGCGCTTCGCCGAACTGGGTATAGACGCGCTCGACCCGCTGGAGGCCTCGCCCTGGGGCGACTGCGACCTGGCCGAAGCCAAGCGCCGCATCGGCCACCGCGTGTGCCTGGTGGGCAATCTCGACGATATGGAGGTGGTGGAATCCCGCAGCCGCGAGGAGGTCTGCGCGCTGGGGCGCCTGTGCCTGGAGCAGGCTGGCCTGGAAGGGTTCCTCCTCGGCGGCACCGCCTCGGGCACCTACAGCGAAACCGGCGCCCGCAACTTCATGGCCCTGGTCGAGGTGGCTCGGGAGTACGGCCGGGGTTAGCTCAGGCCCTGGCCGCGGGTTTGGCCCGCCAGAGGAAGGCGGCGCCCACCACCAGGAGCAGGATGAGGGAGAGGATGGAATAACGGGGGCTGTGGGTCAACGCCTCGGCCCACACCATCAGCATCGGCCCGATGATGGTCGCCGTTTTCCCCAGCATATTGTAGAAACCGAAGAACTCGCCGGACTTGTCCGCCGGGACGAGCTGGGCGAAGTAGGACCGGCTCAGCGCCTGCACCCCGCCCTGGACCAGGGCCACCACCGTGGCTAGCACGTAGAATTCCCATCCCTGGTCCATAAAAAAACTCCACACCGCCACCCCGACATAGACCGCCAGCCCCAGGAAGATCCCGCGCCGGGCGCCTATCTTGTTTCCCAAACTGCCATAGGCAATGGCAGCGGGAAAACCCACGAACTGGGTGATGAGCAGCGCGGTGATGAGGTCCTGGTTGCCGAGCCCGATGGTTTTGCCGTAGGACACGGCCATACGGATGATGGTGTCCACCGCGTCGATATAGAACCAGTAGCCGACGAGGAAGAACAGGGCGGGGCGCAGCTGGCGGAGATGGCGGAAGGTGGCGATCAGCTCGGTCCAGCCGGCCCCGACGGCCGCCGTCAGCGACAGGGGCTGGGCCTGGCGTGGTTCGGGCACCCAAAGGAGCAAGGGCAGGGAGAAGAGACCCCACCAGGCGCTGACACTCAGGAAAGCCAGCTTCACCGCCTGCGCCTGCCCGGAGAGCCCGAAGGTCTCCGGCGAGAGGACCATGGCTACGTCGAAGGCAAAGAGCAACCCGCCGCCAAGGTAGCCCAGGGAATATCCCAGGGCCGAAACCGCATCGAATTCCTCTTTTTTCGCCACGCCTACCAGCAGGGCATCGTAGAAGGTCAGGCTGCCCGAGAAGCCGATGGCCCCGAGGACGTAGAGCAGAAAGGCGGCCGGCCAGTCGCCGGTGCCCACCAGGTAGAAACCGCCGGTTGCCACCAGGCCCAGAGCGGTGAAGGAGAAGAGAAAGCGTTTCTTGGCCCCGCCCCGGTCGGCGATGGCCCCCAGCAGGGGTGCCAGCAGGGCCACGACCAGGCTGGCCAGGGAATTGGCCCTGGCCAGGTGGGCCTGGCTGCCCCCCCAGTAGTCGCTGAAGAAGAGCGGGAAAAGGCCCGCCATCACCGTGGTGGCAAAGGCCGAGTTGGCCCAGTCGTACAGGGCCCAGGACAGGATCTGGCGGCTGGGCAGCTTCATGTTCTTTCCTCAGGGGGAAGGGCGAGGTAGCGGTCGCGGAGCAGGTCCAGGTCGGCATGGAGGCGGGCCCGCTCGGCGGCCAGGGTCTGCAGCAGGAAGCGCCGTTGTCGGGGGGCGGTCAGCCTCTGCCACAGGGGCCAGCGCTCGAGGAGATGTTCCTTGTAGTAGAGGGCCAGGAGGCCGCTCAGGGGCAGGGAAACCCCGTACTCGAGGGCCACTGCCCCGCCCCACAGGTAATAGGCCAAGCCCATGCGCAGCGCGTAATAGAGGGGAAAGGCGACGGCCCCCACGGCCAGCTTGACCGTGGCCCACATCTCCGGCTCGTCGGCATAGGCGCGGGCCCAGAGTCGGGGGATGACGTACGGCAGCGCGTTGTTGAGCAGACCGTAGAGGGCCACGGGGGCCAGCAACAGGGACAGCGCCAGATGCCCGAGGCCAGGTGCCGGCCTGCCGACCGCCAGGGCGCGGGGTTCGAGGTTGAGCTGGCGGAGCTGCTCCAGGTACTGGCGCAGGCGGCCGGCCATGCCTCTCACCGCGTCGGGGTCGGTCCGGGCGAAAAAGTGGGTAGCCTGCGCCAGGCCCTGCCAGGTCTCCAGGCGGTGGGGCATGGCGGTGTCCGGGCCAGGGTTCACATCCTCGCCATAAACCGCCAACAGGTCCTGGACGGATTCCTCCAGGTCGGGGTCGTCCAGGTGCAGGGTGAGTGCCCGCAGCCGTTGGCAGAGGATCTCGGTCAGTTCCTGAGCGGCCTGGCCGTGGTTGGCCCGGTAGGCATCCAGAAAGTCGCCCGCGGCGAGGGGTTCGCCAAATTGCACGATCACCTCGCTGCGGAACATGCCGGCCGCCGAATAGGTCAGGCCCACGGGTACCAGGCATACCCCCGCCTGGCCGCCGGCTTCGTCCTCAGCGCGCAGGGCGATGCGGGCAGCCCCGGGCTTGAGAGGCCGCAGGCGCAGGCCCGCCTCGCTGAGACCTTCGGGGAAGAGGCAGAGGGAGCCGCCCTGCTTCAGGGTCTGACAGGCCTCGCGCAGCATATCCTGGTTGCGGCCCACCCGGGCCCCGGGGTCCTGGCTGCGGACCACGGGGATGCCGCCCAACCGGCGCAGGCAAAAGGTGTAGAACCGATTCTTGAACAGGGTGGTCTTGCCCAGGAAACGCGGGAAAGGGCCAGGGCTGAAGGCGGCCACCAATAACACGTCGAGCATGACGCTGGGATGGTTGGCCACCAACACCAGGGGCCGGCCGGCGGGCACCAGGTCCCGGCCGCGAACCTCCAGCTTCCGGAAAAACACCCAGAGGGCGAAACGCACCAGGGGAAAAAGCAGGTAGGGAAGCATCAGAACACCTGTGAGAACTTGAGATATACCCCTGTCCGTCCCTCTGACCGGCCCAGATCGGCGCGCACGATGGTGCTGTGCCAGTGGCCACGGGCCCCCAGGCCGGTGCCGGTGCGCCAGCCTCCCAGCGAGGGGCCCCTGCGGCGGGGGAAGATCTGCCCGGCATCGGCAAAGATCAGCAGGCCCCCGCGGACCGGCAGCGAGGGCACCGGAGACCACCCCGGCCAGCGCAGTTCGAGGTTGCCCAGCAGGCGGCCCTCACCGCGCTCGCGCGCCTCGAGCAGGCCGCGCACGCTGTTGTCCCCGCCCAGGGCTGGCAGTTCGAAGAAGGGCAGGTCCCCGATGGCCAGGGTGATCGCCGCCCGTTGGGCGAGCACCAGGCCCCCGGGCAAGGGCAGGAAACGGCGGTGCTCGGCGTTGAGCCGCCCGCCCCGGACGCCCTCGGGGCTCCCGCCGTATTCGAGCAGCAACTCCGCCAGGGTGCCGCCGGAGGGGTCGTTGTAGTCGTCGCGGGTGTCGCGGCGCAGGGCGACATTGACCAGCACCAGCCAACCCCCGTCGCGTCCCACCGGGGCCAGATCGAAGAGCAGGTTGCCCGGCCCGGCATTGGGCCGGACCCGGCAGTACCCTGCCTGCAGGCCCGCCCGAAGCTGCCAGGGCTGGTTCAGTGCGCGCAGCCACATCACCGTCAAGCGGGGATAGGTCTGCCGGAAGGTGCTGCGCTGCCGGCGTTCCCCAACCGGGGCGCCGGCCAGCAGGGCCTCGGCTGCGGTGTCATCCAGGTCAGCGTAGTAGTTGGCGTAGTCCTGTTTTTCGTAGCGGAACTCCATCTCGAGGCGTTCCGCAGGGCGCCAGCGCGGCAGGTCCAGGTAGAGGCGATGGGCCCATCGCCCGCGGGTGGTGGCAAAGAGCTGCGCACTCAGGGCGCTGGCGTAGGGCAGGGAAGCGCCGTCGTACTGGTAGAGAGAGACCTGTAGTCCGTATCCGGCGCCATCATCCGAACTGAAGTTCAGCAAGGGCAGGGCGGTGGGTTGCCAGCCCGGCGGCTGGGCAGGCAGGGCTGCCAAAGGGGCCGCTGCCGACAGCAATACCAGAAACCATTGCCAGATCATGTGGGTTTTGGGCGCCAGTGGCATCCCGGGAAAGGTGGGTCCGCCGGCCAGGGCGGACGGTGGAAATATAGGCAAGAGGATTTCTACTTCCGCAGTAAGGATTCACCCGCGGCGCCCTGCAGCGCCTCCTCCCTGACTACCTGACCCGCACCCCCTCCTGGAACACCGCCACCACCCGGCTGAAGGCGCCGATGTCGCGGGTGGGGTCCCCGGCAAAGGCGGTCAGGTCGGCGATCTTGCCCACCTCGAGGGTGCCCAACTCCTTTTCGGCGCCGATGGCTGCCGCCGAAACGCGGGTGGCCGATTCCAGCACCTCGGCCGGGCTCAAGCCAGCCTGATGCAGCAGCTGCAGGTCGTAGTCGAGGTGGCCGAAGGCGATGGCCCCGGCCCCGGCATCGGTGCCCGGCACCATGCGCTCGCGCATGCCGGGATATTCGAGCAGTCGCCGGAGATGGTCCAGACGCAGCTCCGCCCGGACCTCCAGGTCCTGCAGTTCCCCCTCCTCGGCAGCGGTGAGAGCGGCCCGCCGTTGACGCAGTTCCACGATGCGCCCGTACCGGGTCCAGGCCTGCAGGGTGGGGCTGATCCAGATGCCGCATTCGGCCATCATCGCCGCCAGTTCGGGGTCGAAGCGCAATTCGCCGTCGGCGTCGAGGAATTCGGCGTGTTCCATCAGGTCGATGCCGGCCTCCACCGCCCGCCGCATCGAGTCCGTGGCCCGGCAATGGGCCGCTGTCAGACGGTGGAAATAGTGCGCCTCGTGAACAGCGGCCCGCAGTTCGCCAGTGCTGTATGAGGCCAGCCCCGGCAGGGTGCCGGCCGTGCCGCCGCCCGAGGCCATGATCTTGATATAGTCCGCCCCCTCGTGCACCAGGCGGCGCACCGAACGCCGGACCTGCTCCTCGCCATCGGCAACCTCGTTGCACATGTGGAAGTGGCCCCCGGTGCAGGTGATGGGGCGGCCGCTGACCTGCAGCCGGGGACCGGGGATCAGACCCCGCCGCACCCCCTCTTTGAGCACAAAGCCGACCTGGTTGCGGGCCCCGTGTTCGCGCAGGGTGGTGATGCCGGCATCGCGGTGGAGCTGGAGGTTGCGGGCGCCGATGAGCACCATCATCTCGTCGCTCTCGCCGAACATCTCGGCGTAGGGGCGTCCGTCGCCGCTCAGACCCAGGTGGGTGTGGCCGTCGATGAGGCCCGGGGTCAGGCAGGCAGGCCCCAGTTCCACGATTTGGGTGCCGGGTGGGCATTCGAGCCGGGACCCGAGGGCGGCGATACGGCCCTCGCGGACCAGCACCTCGATGCCGGGGCGGGCCAGGCCGCCCAGGCCGTCGGCCAGGAGAGCGGCGCGGATCAGGGTCGCAGGGAGGGCGGGCATGGTTCTCCTTCTCGCCGGTTCAGGCGGGTCGCGGGGCGTGGCGGTAGATCAGTTCGAAAAGAGGGGTGGCCATCAGGGTGGTGACGATGGTCATGGCCACCATCAGGGTGAAAAAGGTCGGGGTGATCAGACCCTGTTCCAGCCCGATGTTGAGCAAGAGCAGTTCCATCATGCCCCGGGCGTTCATCAGCACCCCCACGGCCAGGGCGTCGCGGTGCGCCTCGCCGTGCAGGCGGGCGGCCAGCCAGCAGGCCACCCCTTTGCCCGCGCAGGCCAGGGCCACCAGCACCAGCAACAACCCCCACCGCTCCGGCGAGACGAGCTGGTCCAGCCGGGTGTGCAGGCCCGAATAGACAAAAAACAGCGGCACCAGCAGGTAGGTGGTCAAGGGCCCGCAGCCGCGCTGAAGCTCGCGGGTCAACCGGCCCCGCGGCATCGCCATGCCCAGGATAAAGGCGCCGAAGACCGCGTAGATGCGCACATAATCGGTGAACCAGGCCCCGGCCAGGAGCAGGACCAGGAGCACCACCCAGGTGTTGCCGTCCAGCCGACCTTCGTCCCCGGCCTTCTCAGCCCAGCGCCGCAGCAGGGGGCGCAGAATCCACCAGCAGGCAGCGGCGTACACCGCTCCGCCCACCACCGCCCGCAGGGCGATGGCCACATCGCCGGCAAAGCTGGCCAGCACCACCGCCAGAATACACCAGGCAGCCGCGTCGTTCACCCCCCCGGCGGCCAGCACCAGGGTGCCCAGGGTGGTGCCGGTGAGCCCGCGTTCCTGGATGATGCGCGCCAGCATGGGAAAGGCGGTGATTGCCATGGCGGCCCCGGTGAAAAGCATCGCCTCCCACACCTCCACCCGCGGCGAAAACAGGCCGGTGTCGCGGGCCAGGTAGTAGGCGGCCCCCGCGCCCAGGGAAAAAGGTACGGCGATGCCGGCGCCCGCTACCGCGGCGGCGCTGCGCAGATGGCGGCGCAGCAGACCCAGATCGAATTCGGCCCCCACCAGGAACATGTACAGCACTAGCCCCAGTTGGCTGAGCGCGTAGATCAGCGGGGTGGATTCGGCAGGGAAGAGGGCGGCGTGGCCGGCCGGCCAGCAGGCGCCTAACAGGGAGGGGCCCACCAGCACGCCCCCCACCATCTCACCCACCACCTGTGGTTGCTGCAGCCGGCGCAGCAGCAGGCCCACCAGGCGGGTCACGGCCAGGATGAAGGCCAGTTGCAGGAAAAAGAGGACGGTCAGTTCGTGGATCGGCATCGAGGGCTCAAGCGGGCTCACCGGGCGGAGCGGGAAGGGGCCGTTCGTCCCAGGCGCCCAGCGCAAAGGGCCGCCCGTCCACGGGGTCGGTGAGTTTGCGGTACCGCGGTCCCCGCGTCCAGTGTTCGCGGCCCTCGAAGAGAGGCCGCAAGGAGGCGGGGATACCTTCGCGGAATGCGGGGCTCAACTGGCCATCGTCCCAGTAGGGGAAGAGGGTCGGGCCGTACCCGGTGATCAGGATCATGCGCTCTCGGTCCGAACGCACCTGGCCGGTGGCGTGGATCAGGGTTTCGGCGAAGAGCAGGGTGGACCCTGCCGGGGCCACCACCTGGTGGATCAGGGAGCGGTCGGCGTACGCCACCTCCACCAACTGCTCGGCGGGCAGGTCCACCTTGTGGCTGCCGGCCACCACTACGGTGCCCCCGTCCTCGGGACCCAGGTCGGTGAGATTGGTCAGGGTTTTCACGAAACTGCAGTGGAAGAGGCCCTCTTTGGTGTGGCAGAAGAAGGGCACGTCGGCCCCGCGGTGGAACCCGTACCGCGGCTCAGGGTCCAGGGCTTGGTCGGGTACCCGGCGGTTGACGTGGGCGTTCATCTCGGTGATGCGCGCCTCGCAGCCCATCACCTCCTCGGCCATCGCCACCAGGCGGGGGTGGGTGGCGTAGGCGGTGATCGCGGGGTTGGCCTCGAGCACATTGGCCATGAAGTGGTGATGGGCATGGTCAATGAGGAAGTAGGCCCCCGCCGATCTGGGACCCTGCGGTCCGCGTTCTGGCAGAGCGGCGATGGCATCCCGCAGGTGGTACAGCGCCCCGCGCAGCCGGGCCACCTCTTCGGGGCTGAGGGTGTTCTCGATCACCGCGTACCCGTACAGCTCGAAATGGTACCGCTGGGCTGGGGTGAGGGCCGGGAAGGGCCGGGCAAAGGTAGGGGGACCAGGCGGGTTGAGGGCCATGCTGTCCTTTCTGGTGCTCGGGCGTGGGAAAGCCGGCCAGATAATACGGCGGGACCCCGGAGCGGACAAGGCATTGACGCTCTGGCGCCGGCAGGGTAGATTCACCGAAAAAGGAGACCCCATGGAGCTACCCGCCCCCCTGCAACCGCTCTTCCTCGCCCTGCCCCTCGACCGCGCCCTGGGGCGTCTGGTGGTCACCGCGCCCGCAGGCCCTCCCTACACGGCATTGGTCGAGGAGCTGTGTTCGTCCGAGGTGGCGCTGCCCCTGCAGGCCGCGCTCTGGCTCTACGTCGATGAGTTGGACCGCAGCCACCGGCTGGCCCAACAACTCGAAGACCAGACCGGCTCCTACTGGCACGGGATCATGCACCGCCGCGAAGGGGATTTCAGCAACAGCCACCACTGGTTCAACAAGGTGGGAGTCCACCCCGCCATGGGCCTGATCCCCGGGTACGACCCACATGCCTTCATCGACGCAGTGGCCCGGGCCAAAGGGGAGGACCCGGCCCTGGCCGAACTGCAGCGCCGCGAATGGGCGAATCTCTTCAGTTGGTGTGCCGCCTCTTAGCCGGCACCTTCTTGCGAAAAAGCCGCAGCCAGTCCTACATTTACCCGTCTATCTCCGGGGCAATCAATTTATGGGCAAAACCATTGGTGTTGGATTGATCGGGCTGGGTACCGTGGGCAGCGGCGTGGTGCGGCTGCTGCAGGACGCACCCTGTTCCATGCGGCGGCGCAAGGGTGCCGATCTGGCCCTGCGCCGTGTGGCGGTGCGCGACCAGCACAAGGGGCGCGACGTGGCCGTGGACGCCGCGCTGCTGACCCAAGACGCCATGGCCGTGGTCCGCGACCCGGCGGTGCAGATGGTGGTCGAACTGACCGGGGCTCCCCAGGCCTTCGAGTGGATCAGCGAGGCGCTGCGGGCGGGCAAGGACGTGGTCACCGCCAATAAGGCCCTGCTGGCCGAACGAGG
>JADZBP010000099.1 GCA_020852055.1 Candidatus Latescibacterota bacterium | reverse complement strand
TGTCACCCATTCCCATGACCCTTTCGCCCAGATACCGGCAACCACCCCTCCTCCCTCTCCGGCTTGCCGACTCGCTCCGTCCAAGATGGCCGTATCAACCCCATTGGGTACGGCCTTCATTTTATCGAATAGTGTATCGAACATCTTGCCCACATCTCCAGCACTTGCAGCGAGGAGCGCTTGGGGATCAAGCTGCTCAGCTTCAGGCTTTTCCAGCATCCCGTTGACCCGGCTAGTGCCTACCAACTCTCTGATGAAATACCTCTCTCTGGCGTCGCGCACCTCCAGCGCCCCATCCGTCCTCACTACAGGAGGTACCGCCGCTTCGGCCCGACACAGCACCACCTCCCAGACCAACTCCTTGCCCGTGTCGAAGCGGCGGACGTGCAGCCATCCATCCCTGATCTCCATCTCCACCCGCCCCTGCACTGTGCCTCCAACCCTCAATTCCTGAGTATCACTCCAAGCGGGTTCACTGGCCACCGACACCCCCACCTGGAAGATCATCAACAGCGCTCCGACGACCCAACGCATCGTGCTCATTCGGTTCTCCTTCACCAAAGGGGATGAACGCTTTCACCCCAATAAGAGCCGCCAACCGGGGGAACCGTGAAATGGCCCAGTCATATTTGGGCCTGGTCACGAGATATTTCAGGGGAACCAAGAGAAAAGACGCGGCGGGGAGATGACCCCAGAGACCTTTCCCGGGGAGTGGCTGGACAGGAAAGGACGCAGGAGGGGCTGAGGGGAGAGCGGAGCCTCAACGCCCCAACGTATGGGGCGTTGAGGGGGTAGGGCTGAGGGGTAGGGCTAGCGAGCAGAGCGGCAAGTCCGCGCCTGGAGAGAGGTCGGAGTGGGTCGCTCCCCGACGCGGCCGATCTATGACGGCTTTTCGTTCTGCGTAAAATCCTTCAACCAGCGGTCATCCCACAGCGAGGGGAAGCTGTTCTTGCGGTAGGGATGCGCCAGGCACACCGCCGGGTCGATCTCCACCCCCAGCCCCGGTTTGTCGGGCAGCGAGAACACCCCCCCTTCGCAGGGATTCCACCCGCAAGCCAAGATCTGCCGCCAGGGCACGTCGTAGTCGGCGAAATTCTCCTGGATGAAGGCATTGGGCGTGGAGAAATCCAGGTGCAGGGCCGCAGCCAGGGCCACCGGGCCGATGGAGCAGTGCGGGGCGATGCGCAGATCCTGGGCCTGGGCCATGGCCGCGATCTTCTTGCTGACCAGCAGCCCCCCGCAATGGGCCGGGTCCATCTGCACGATATGGGCAGCGCGGGTGGTGATGAGCTGGTGGAACTCCTCCAGGGTGTAGAGCCGCTCGCCGGCTGCCACCGGGAAAGGCAGGGCCGCGCTCACTTGCCGCAGTAGCTCGATACTGCTGGGCGTGACTGGCTCCTCGTACCAACAGGGCCGATATTTTTCGAGGCGGAGACCGGTCTCCACCGCATCCTCCACGGCCAGCCGACCGTGCACCTCAATCATCAGCTCCACCTCCTCGCCCACAGCTTTCCGCACCGCAGCCACCAGAGCCTCGGACTGGGCCAACTGGGCGCGGCTCTGGTGTTTCCAGGCCGTGCCAAAGGGGTCGAACTTCAGCGCCCGGTACCCGCGCTCCACTGCTTCCTGGGCGCGCACCGCGTATTCTTCCGGGGTGTGCGCCCCGCCGTACCAGCCGTTGGCGTAGGCCGGCAAGCGCTCGCGGCACTGGCCGCCCATCAGCTTGTACACCGGCTGGCCGCAAGCCTTGCCCACCAGGTCCCACAGAGCCAGCTCCACCCCGCTAATGGCGGTCAGCACCGTGGCCCCGCCCTGGTACTGGTCGCGGATCAGGCCGCCGATCACCGCCTCGATGTCGAAGGGATCTCTGCCAAGCACCCGCTCCTCCACCCACTCGTGGACCAGGGTCTGCACCGTCAGTTCCTGCCATTCGAGGGAGGCCTCCCCCCAGCCGTGCAGGCCCGTGTCCGTGTGCAGGCGGATAAAGAGATAGTTGCGCAGGCCGGCGTTGGTGAGAAAGGTTTCAAGCTGGATGATCTTCATCGCGTTACCCCTGCTGTTGGGCCTGGTGGGCCTCGACGGCTTCTTTAAAGGAGGTGAAGCGCCGCAACTGGGGCGAGGCCAGCGCCGTGGCCAGCACCACCAGCAGGCAGCCGATGCCGCCGCTGACCACCGAGACCGCCGGCGAGAAGGCCTGGGCCACCACCCCGGATTCAAAACCACCCAGCTCGTTGGAGGAGCCGATGAAGATGCCGTTGACCGCCGCCACCCGGCCGCGCATGGCGTCGGGGGTGAGCAGCTGGATCAGGGTGTGGCGCACCACCACGCTGACGTTGTCGAAAACCCCGGTGAGGAAGAGGGCGAAGAGGGAGAGATAGAAGGAGTGGGATAGGCCAAACAAGATGGTGGCGCCGCCGAAGCCGGCCACGGCCAGCAGCAGGGTGCGGCCGGCCCGCTGCATGGGCGGCCGGTGCGCCATGAACAGGGCGGTGATCAGCGCCCCCACCGCCGGAGCGGCCTGCATGAGTCCCAGGCCGCGTTCACCCACCTTGAGGATATCGGTGGCGTACACCGGCAACAGATAGTTGGCCCCGCCCAGCAGCACCGCAAAGAGATCAAGGGAGATGGCGGCCAGGATCAGCTTCTGGCCGCGCACGAAGTGCACCCCGGCCACCAACTGCGACCAGTTGATGCCGCTGGTGGCCTTCTCGGCCGGAGGCAGGTGCAGCAGGGCCAGCAGCAGGGCGAAGAGCCCGGCCGCCGCCGCGCTGGCCAGGTACGCGGCCGGCACACTGAAGGCGATGATCAGCCCTCCCAGGGCCGGGCCGGCAACCGAGGAGACCTGCATGGTGCTGGTCCGCCAGGCCACGGCGTTTTCCAGCACCTCGCGCGGCACCAGCAGGGGCAGGATGGCCGTGCGCGCCGGCCGGCCCAGGGTGAGCACCGAGGCGTTGAGGGCCAGGAGCGCGTAGATCATCCACAGCGGCCCCTGAAGCACCGAGAGCAGGGCCAGGGCCGCGGACATCAGCGCCCCGCCGCTGATGCTGAGGATGAGCAGGTGTTTGCGGTCGAAGCGGTCGGCCAGGTACCCAGCGAAGAGGGTCAGCAGGATCATCGGCAGGGCCTGGGCCAGGCCCGCCATGCCTAAGGCGAGAGGTTGCCCGGTGCGCTGGTACAGTTCCCAGCCGATGGCCAGGCCCTGGCCACCCCCGCCGATCTGGGCCAGCAGGGAGCCGGCCATGAACAGGGTGTAGTTGCGGTGGCGGAAGGCGGCGTAGGGATCGTGGGGGGCAGGCATGGGGCGCAAGTATAGGGCAATCGCCCCCCTGCCTCAAGCGGAATCCTTTTTTTCCTTGGCGAAGCGTTTCTCGATGAGGATGGGCTCCTTGACCCCGGTGAGCACCGAACTCACCCGGATCTTTTCGAGGGAGGCCGGCGAGATGCGGTTGCCCTGCGCCAGGATCAACTGCCCATCCTCGCTCATGACATTGGCCAGCACCCGGTCGCCCAGATGCAACTCGTCGACCGTGACCTCCACCACCTCCTCGTCGCCCTCCCCGGCGCTGCGGGGAGGCACAAAGACCGGGAAGAGCCGGTCCAGCAGGTCCAGGTCGTACCAGCCGCGGCGCTCCTGCATGAGGCTGAGGATGCGGTACCGCGATTTCTCGGCATTGGATACAAGGGCCAGGTCGTCGAAGATGCGCAGGATACGCGACCCCATGGGGATCTCCTGGCCGGCCACCTTGTCGTCGGGCAGGCCACTGCCGTCGAAGTTCTTCCCCAGATAGAGCACGATCTTGCTCACCCCTTCCAGGCGGGGGATCTTGCCGATGAGCCTGGCCCCCACGGCCGGCAGTTGGGCCACCACCTCCTGCTCGGGGGGCGAGAGTTCGCGCCGGGCGCGGGCCTTGTTGGCGAGGCTGGTGGGCAGGGTGAGGTAGCTGATGCGGGAGAGGGTGGCGGCCAGGATGACCTCCCAGGCATTGGGGACCTTGATCTCCCGGACCGCGGTGCGCGCCATATCGCGCAGCCAGAGGGCGTGGGCGAAGGAGTCTGGATCGGTCTCGGAGAGCAACTCGGTGAGCAGATGCACGCTGCCGATGAGGGTGCCGCTGAGCAACTCCTTCTCGGCGGTGACGAGCCGGTGCTGTTCGACGCCGGCCTCGATCACCTTCACCAGGGTCTCGCGTTCGACCGGCTTGGTCATGAAGCGGAACACGTTGCCGTCGTTGACCGCCTTGATGGCGGTTTCCTGATCGGTGTTGCCGGTCAGCATCATGCGCACCGTATCCGGCGCGGCCTGGCGCACCCGCTTGAGGAACTCGATGCCGTCCATCTGCGGCATGCGCATGTCCGCCACCACCACGGCGAAAGGCGCTTTGGCCAACTCGGCCAGGCCGGCAACCCCGCTGGGGGCAAAATGCATCTCCCAGCGCTGGCGTTCGCGAAAGAGCATGCGGCCGATGCCCTCCAGCAGATCGGGTTCATCGTCGACAAAAAGGATGCGGCACTCGGCCATCTGCAACTCTCCCTCAAAGCCGCCTAACGCGGCAGGTGTACGGCAAAAACAGTGCCCCGGCCTACCTCGGACTCGAAGGCAATCGCTCCGCCGAGGCGGTTGACGACCACCTCGTAAACCACGGCCAACCCCATGCCCATACCCGCCCCCACCTCCTTGGTGGTGAAGAAGGGATCGAAGATCCGGTCGCGGGCCCGGGCGGGAATGCCGGCGCCGGTGTCGCCGAGGCGCAACACCACCTCGTTGGCCTGGCTGCGGGTGGAAAGCAGGAGCCGTCCCCGGCCGCGGTCCGCCGCCTGTACCGCGTCCACCGCATTGGCCATCAGGTGGACCAGCACCTGGCGCATATCCCCCGGCAGGCAGGGCACCAGGGGCAGGTCCGGCTCCAGATCCAGTTTCAACTCGGCCACCGGCTGCCAGCGCGGGTGCAACTCCTCGGCGGTGCTGGCGACCAACTGATTGAGATCGGTGGGCACCTTCTGCGCGTCGCTGGAGTGGACCAGTTCCTGCATGGCGCGCACGATATGGCCCACCCGTTCCACCCCGCTGCGCCCCTTGGCCAGGGCCTTGGGCCATTCCCCGGCCAGGTAGTCGAACCCGTTGGCAGCCAGTTCCTCCTCGATGGCTTTGAGCTGGGCCACATCCACCTGCCCGGCCCGCACCAGGGCGTGCAGGCGGGTGTACTGCTCCAGGCCCCGCTGCAACTCGGGCAAGGTTTCACCGAGGAATTGCAGGTTGCTGGCCACGGCCTGCAAGGGGGTGTTGATCTCGTGGGCTACGCCAAAGGCCAGCCGGCCCAGACCTTCCAGCCGCCGGGCCTGGGCCAGCTTGTGCTCGGCCTGCAGGCGCTCCTCGTGTTCGCGGCGGAGCTGGCCGGTTTTCTCCGCGACCTGTCGCTCCAGATCGCGGCGCAGCAGGGCCAGTTCGAGATGAGTCTGCACCCGCTTGAGCAACTCGGGCGGGTTGAAGGGTTTGGTCACGTAGTCCACTGCTCCCAGCTCGAAACCCCGCACCACGTCCTCGGCCTCGGTCTTGGCGGTCAGGAAGATCACCGGGATCTCCGCCGTCGCCGGGTCGGCCTTCAGGTGCTGGCACACCTCGAAGCCGTCCATCTCGGGCATCATCACATCCAGCAGAATCAGCTCCGGCAGCACCCGCCGGGCCACCTCCAGGGCCTGCGCCCCGCTCTGCGCCACACTCAGCTTGTACCCCTGCTCGCGCAGAATGCCCCCCAGCACCTGCAGGTTCTGCGGGGTATCGTCCACGATCAAGAGCCGGCGTTCGGTCGCCTCGCTCATGGGTACACCTGCCTCACGCCTGGCTCAGGGGCAGGCGCAGGAGAAAAGTGGTGCCCTTGCCCATCGCCGTCTCGAAGCAGACCTCGCCAGCGTGGTGGTCGCGGATCACCCGCTGCACCAGCGAAAGGCCCTGGCCCGTGCCTTTGCCGAATTCCTTGGTGGTGAAGAGGAAATCGAAGATCCGGGGCTGCACCTCGGGCGGAATGCCGGTGCCGTTGTCTTCCACCCGGATCTCGGCCCACGGCCCGGCAGGCCGCAGGGAAACGCCGATCTGCCCTTTGGCGCCCCCCGGGCCGGCCGCCTCGGCGATGGCGTGGGCGGCGTTGACCACCAGGTTGACGATACACTGACTCAACTCGCCGGGGAAACACTGCACCGGCGCCAGGCCGGGGTCCGTATCGAGGGTCAGGTCGGCGACGTATTTCCATTCGTTGCGGCACACGGTTATCGCCGAGTGCACCAGGTGGTTGAGGTCGGCCGCCACCTTCTCCCGCCCACCGGGATGGGCCAGCTCCCGCATGCCCTCGACGATCTCCACCACCCGCTTCACCCCCTCCTGGATCTTGCCCAGCGCCCTTTCGGTTTCGCTGTCCAGGTACTCGACCTCGCACGCCTCCAGCGCTACCGCCATCTTTTCGAGCAGTTCCGGCGCCACCGCCCCCCCGATACGCGCCTGCTCGTAGAGCTGGTGGTACTGCCGCCGCAGAGCGGCCAACTCTTCTAGCGCCTGCGAGAGGAAGTCGGTGTTGTTGCCGATGAACTGCATGGGCGAGTTGACCTCGTGGGCAATGCCGGCCGCCAGTTGCCCCATGGATTCGAGGCGTTGGGCCTGGAGCAGCTGGCTGGTCTTCTCCTCCACCTGTTTTTCGAGGTCGCGGCGCAGCAGGGCCAGTTCGAGATGAGTCTGCACCCGCTTGAGCAACTCGGGCGGGTTGAAAGGTTTGGTCACGTAGTCCACTGCCCCCAGCTCAAAACCCCGCACCACGTCCTCGGCCTCGGTCTTGGCGGTCAGGAAGATCACCGGGATCTCCGCCGTCGCCGGGTCGGCCTTCAGGTGCCGGCACACCTCGAAACCGTCCATCTCGGGCATCATCACATCCAGCAGAATCAGCTCCGGCAGCACCCGCCGGGCCACCTCCAGGGCCTGCGCCCCGCTCTGCGCCACACTCAGCTTGTACCCCTGTTCGCGCAGAATGCCCCCCAACACCTGCAGGTTCTGCGGGGTGTCATCCACAATCAGCAGCCGGCTGCCCTGGTGCATCGATTCCTCCTTCACGAAAGCCCGGCCACTGCCGCCCGGGCCCGGCGCAACGCCTCCAGCGCCGCCACCAGGTTCCAATCCTGTAACGCCCGGCCCACCGGCTCCCCCCCGGTTCCCAGGGCCGCCTGCAACAGCCCGGCTTCCTGCTCGAAGAGGTCGATGGCCGCCGCATCGTCGGCTTCCAGCAGCGTCTCGAGTTGGCCCACCACCTCTTTGGCCCGGACCCAGTCCAGATCCGGGGGCGGGGCTGCCGAACCGGTCGCCGCCTCGGGTGGCAGGGCCATCTGCAGGGCGCCGACCAGGCGGACCAGTTCCGCCTCCGCCTGGTCGGCGCAGGTGGACAGTTCGTCGGCGGGCATCCCCTGTTTGATCCCCTGTTCGAGGCGCGCCGCCCGTGCCTGCAGTTCCCCGGCGCCCAGGGTGCCGGCCATGCCCTTGAGGCTGTGGGCGCTGCGCTCGGCCGATGCCGCGTCACCGGCTGCCAGTTGGGCCCGCACCAGGCCCACAGCCCCGGCCTGCTCGCCGGCGAACTGCCGCAACAGCCGCTCGTACATGGGCCGCTTGTTGAGCAGGCGCCTGAGCGCCGCCGCTGCGTCGAGGCCGGGAATGGCGGCCAGCGGATCGGTCGCTTCGCTGCCCGCCGCGACCACAGTGGCTGCCGGGGCAGCGCTGGCCATGGTCTCTTTTCCTCCTTGGGGGTGCCGCGCCGGAATCCAGCGCAGCAAGGTCGCGAACAACACCTCGGGGTCGATGGGTTTGGCCACGCGGTCGTTCATGCCCGCCTCCAGGCACTTGTCCCGGTCGCCGGCCATGGCGTTGGCGGTCATGGCCAGGATGGGCAGTTTGGCGAAGCGGTGGTCCTTGCGGATCTCGCGTGCGGCCGTCAGCCCGTCCATCACCGGCATCTGCATGTCCATCAACACCGCATCGTAGGGTTTCTCCCCTACCAGGCGCAGGGCGACCTCGCCGTTCTCGGCCAGTTCCACCGCCAGCCCCCCCTCGGCCAGCAACTCCATCGCCACCTGCTGGTTCAATTCGTTGTCCTCCACCAACAGCACCCTCGCCCCCTTGATCGACTCCAGGTCACCAGCGGTACTGCCCATCCCGCGCTGGGTGGGTCCCCCCTCCTCCGCCACCAGTTCCCCCCCCAGGGCCCGGACCACGGCGTCGAAGAGGATCGAAGGGTTGACCGGCTTGACCAACACGATCTCGATGCCCATCCCTTCGGCCTCGCGAAAGACCTCTTCCCGGCCGTATGCCGTCACCATCACCCGGTGCGGCGGGTTTTTCAAGGGCGCGGCGGCGATACGCCGGGCCGTCTCGATGCCGTCGATACCGGGCAGGCGCCAATCGAGGAAAACCAGATGGAAGGGATCTCCCGCGGTTTCGGCTTCGGAGATGGCCGAGAGGGCCTTCTCGCCGCTGTCCACCTCGTCCACCCGAAAGGCCATGCTCTCCAGCATCTCGGTCAGGATCTGGCGGGCCTGCGGATTGTCCTCCACCACCAACAGGCGCCGGTTCCGCAGGTCCGGCTCGGGCAGCAAGATCCTCTTCTTCGCCTCGCCCCGGCCCAGGCGCGCCGTGAACCAGAAGGTGCTGCCCTGGCCCGCCTCGCTCTCGACCCCGACCTCGCCGCCCATCAGTTCGGTCAGGCGTTTGGAGATAGCCAGGCCCAGCCCGGTGCCGCCGAACTTGCGCGTGGTCGAGGTATCGGCCTGCTGGAAGGCCTGGAAGAGCCGCGCCTTCTGCTCGGGGGTGAGCCCGATACCCGAGTCCTGCACCTCGAAGCGGGCGAGGAACCCGGCCTCCGTCTCCTCCACCTTGCGAATGCGGACGACGATCTCGCCCTTTTCGGTGAACTTCACCGCGTTGTTGGCATAATTGATCAGGACCTGCCCCAGGCGCAGGGGATCGCCGCGCAGGTCGTTGGGCAGGCCGGGATCCAGGTCGAAGATCAGCTCCAGCCCCTTGGCCGCCGCCTTCTCGCCGATCAGGCTGGCCAGATTGTCGAGCACCTTGTCCAGCGCGAAATCCACCGTCTCCACGTCGAGTTTGCCGGCCTCGATCTTGGAGAAATCCAGGATGTCGTTGATGATGCCCAGCAGATGCTGGCCGGAGCGCTGGATCTTGTCGAGGTAGTCCTGCTGCTTGGGGTCCAGCTTGGTCCGCAGCGCCAGGTGGGCCATGCCGATGATGGCGTTCATCGGCGTGCGGATCTCGTGCGACATGTTCGCCAGGAAATCCGCCTTGGCCTGGGAGGCTGCTTCCGCGACCCCGCGGGCGACCTCGGCAGCTTCCCTGGCCTTCTCCAACTCCCGCTGCACCCGCTCCCGCTCGGAAACGTCGCGCACGTTGGCAAAGGCCAGCATGCCCTCGTCGGTGGCCAGCGAGCTGAGGCCGACCTCGATCGGAAACACCTGCCCGTCCTTGCGGCGGCCGGAAAACACCCGCTCCCCGCCCATCTGCCGGGTCTGTGCCTCGGCGACAAAACCGGCGCGGTGCCCGACGTGGGATTGCCGAAACGGTTCGGGGAGCAGCACCTCGACAGCTTCGCCCAGGAGTTCCTCGCGCCGGTAGTCGAACATCTTCTCGGTCTGCGCATTCACCAACACGATGCGGCCGTCGCGGTCGACGACGATGACCGCATCGGGCGCCAATTCGAGCAGATTGCGGAAGCGCGCCTCCTGGGTGCGCACCTGCCGGTTGCGCCGCACGAGTTTTGCGCCAGCCCCCGCCAAACCCACCAGGGTCAGGCAGAGCAGCGACCACAACCCGATCTGGCCATAGGGCGGATGCACGGCGACGAGTGTCCGGACGTTTTGGACCGAACGCCCGAGATCGCGGCTGACCGCCTGCACCTCAAAGGTGTAGTCCCCCACTTCCAGGTCGGTAAACTCGACGCGCCGGCGGCGCGTCGTCTGCCAGGGGGTTTCCGGCCCGCCCAGGCGATAGCGGTAGACCATGCCTTCTGGCCGCGTCTTGAGGCTCACCCCGCGGAAATCGAAGGCGAGGAATCGCTGCGTGGAGGGGATGCGCACCGCGGTCTGCGGGCCGTAGGGCCGGTCGGTCATGACCTCGGTGAGGAGGACGGTCGGAGGCGCAGGTGCGGGCTCGTAACGGGTCAGGCCGCCGCGCCCGCCGATCCAGATGCGGCCGTCGAGATCCTGCAGCAGTGCCCCGGCGCTGCGACTCGCCAACCCGTCGCGGGGCAGGAGGGTCTGCACCACCTCGCCGTCGAAGCGGCCAACGCCGCCATTGGCGCCGATCCAGACGGTACCTGCGCGGTCCTCCAGCAGGGCCAAGGCGTCGTTGCTGACCAGCCCCTCCTGCACCGTCAGGTTCGCGAAACGGCTGCCGTCGTAGCGGCTGACCCCCGCCTGGGTGGCGACCCAGATCTGGCCGTCCCTGGCTTCCAGCAGGGAACGCACGTCATCGTGCGCCAGCCCGTCGGCGGTGGTGAAGGAGGTGAAGCGGCCCTCGTGATAACGGGAGAGCCCGTAGATCGTGCCGATCCAGACATCTCCCTGCCGGTCCTCCATCAGGCAGCGCGCGTCGGCGTAGACCAGGCCGTCCTCGGCGCCATAGAGGTCGAAGCGCCCCTCATGGTACCGGGCCAAGCCGCCCTGGGCGCCGATCCAGACCGCACCCGTGTGGTCCTGCAGCAGCGCCCAGGTGTTCGGCGGCAGCCCCTCCGGCGTGGCCAGGCGGACGAAACGCTCCCCGACGAGCCGGCTGACACCGCCCTCCGTTCCCACCCACAGTACCCCGTCGCGGTCTTCTAGCAGGACCCACACCGCGTTGTTGCCCAGCCCATCCGACGTCGTGAACACCCGCCGGGCACTGCCCTCCCACCGGACCAGTCCGTCGCCCGCAGTGGCGATCCACAGCGCCCCGCGGCGATCCTGAAGTAAACGGGTGACCCGGGACTCGGGCAGGTCGATGCCGGCCCGGTAGGTCTGCAGCCGGCCCATTTCATAGCGGGAGAGCCCCGCATCGTGGGTGCCCACCCACAGCGTGCCTTCGCGGTCGATCAGCAGGCAGTTGACGACGGTCCCGACCAGGCCCCGGTTGTCGCCGAACTGCGTCAACGAACCGCCCTCATCGAGGTATAGCCCGTCGAGCGAGGTGCCGATCCAGCGCCGGCCACGGCCGTCCTCCAGCAGACCCGAGATGCGCAGGCGCTCGCCGATCCGCCTGGCAGCGACGAAGCGTTCGCCCTCGAAGCGATTGATCCCACCACCGGCCGTTCCCACCCACAGGGTACTGTCGGCATCGACGAGCAGGGTGCAGATATCGTTGCTGGACAGTCCATCACTGACGGAATACTTGCGGAAGGTGTTGCCATCGTAGTAGTTCAGCCCCACCGGGGTCCCGATCCAGATCCCGCCCTTCGCGGCCCGCGCCAGGCACTTGACCGCGTTTGCGGAAAGCCCATCGGCGACCGTCAGCGGCAGGATACTCTTCCCGTCGAAACGCACCAGGCCGCCCTGGGTGCCGATCCAGAGCGTGCCGGCTTCATCGAAGAGCAGCGTCTGGATCGGGGCCACGGGCAACCCGTCCTGCGCCGAGAACAGGGTGAGGCGCCCGTCGTGCAGTCGCGCCAGATTGCCGGCATCCGTGCCGAACCACAGGGCCCCCTCCCCATCGGCAGCCAACGCGCGAACCACGCCCGGCGGCAGACCATCCGCAGCAGCGTAGGTGGTGAAGGCTTCACCGTCGAACTCGGTGAGGTGGCCGTTGGCCGTGGCGATCCAGAGCACGCCGTCGCCGCTCTGGCACAGGGAGGAGACGGCATCGTCCGGCAGACCGTCCTGCATCGAGTAGTTCTGCCAATCCTGCCGCCAGGTGCCGACCCCGGCAGCGGTGGTCTTGCCTGGCCCGAGCGGCACCTCGCGCCCCCGCGGGGCCGGCAACTCGAAAGAATAGCGGACCTCTTCGCCTGGCCTGAGGTCGAGTTCCGCCTCGCGCGGCCCCATGCTCACCCGATAGCGCCCGGTGGGCAATTCGGCGCGGTATTCACCGCGGGCATCCGTCTTCACCTGCGCCCACAGGGCTGCGGCAGGCACCGATTGCAGGCGCACCGCGGCGCCGACCAGCCCCTGGCCCTGCGGCCAGCTGATGCGGCCGTGGACGCGCCCGCTGCCGGCGCCGCTAGCTACCAGCAACAGGTCGCCCCGCCGGTCGACTGACTCCAGCTTCGCCGGCCCCGGGCCCCAGGCGACCCAGGAAAAAGAGCCATCGGCGTCGCGGTCTCCCAGGGACAGATCGAAGCCCAGGCTGCGGGGTACAGAGAGGGGCGCCTGGCCTTGGCGCAGCCGCCCCAGGTCGAGGGCCCACTCGTACTGGTAGCCTTCCGCCGTGCGCTGCCATCCCCGCTCCACCCCGGCGCCGGCATCGGTCCCGACATGATCGCCGTAAAAGGTGTACTGGCTGGCGGGGGATTGCTTGGCGCCGTGGCCCAGGTCGAGATAGAGTTCGCAGCCGTCCTGGGATGACCAGCTCCCCGGGTTTTGCCGGTCGATGACCAGCGATTCATCGCGCACCCGCACCCCGAGGTAGAGCCGCTCCTTCGACCCCTCGTAGGCTACCCGCAGCCAGCCGCTCAGATCCCCCTCGCCGGTCGGCGCGTCTCCGTATTCGGTGTGGGTGATGGCCGTCTCCGGGATGTCATCCGGCCAGTCCGAGAGGTCGCCGTCGACCCGGATGCCCGCCACCGGCACGGCGATGGCCACGGCGCCGTTGTGGGCCCGGGCGCTTGGCGCCGAGACGGCCGACCACAGCGCTGCGATCCAACCGATAACCACAGGGAAGGCGAACCGGCGGCGTTGAGACACCTAGTGCTCCTTCACGATAGGGATGGCTGCGCTGCCCGGGTCCGGCGCAACGCCTCCAGCGCCGCCGCCAGGTTCCAGTCCTGCAGGCCCTGCTCCACCGGCGCCGCCCCCGCCCCCAGTGCCGGCCGCAGGAGCTCGGCCTCCTGCTCGAACAGATCGATGGCTTCCGCATCGTCCGCAGTCAGCAGCCCCTGCAATCGCTCCACCACCTCTTTGGCCCGGGCCCAGTCCACCGCCACCGCCGGGGCGGGCACCCCGTTGGTGGGCTCTTCCTCCGGCAGGGCCGCTTTCAGGGCCGCCACCACGCGCAGCAACTCCTCCTCAGCGGACTGCATCCGTTGCTCACACTCGGCCACGGCACGCTCCTGTTTGAGCGCCTGTTCCAGTAGCGCCGCCCGCTGCTGCAGCTCCCCGGCGCCCAGAGTGCCGGCCATACCTTTGAGGGTATGGGCCGACCGTTCGGCGCTGGCCCGGTCCCCACCTTCCAGTTCGGCGCGCACCTTGGCCACCGCCCCTGCCTGTTCGGCGGCGAACTGGCGCAGCAGGCGTTCGTACATGGGCCGCTTGTTGAGCATCCGTTTCAGCGCCGCTCGGGTATCGAGGCCGGGAATGGCTGCCAGCGGGTCCGCGGCACCAGCAGACCTGGTGGCCGGGGCTTTGGCGGTCGGCGTCGGTGCCGGCTCGGACTTTCGCGCCGGAATCCAGCGCAGCAGCGCGGCGAAGAGCACCTCCGGATCGATGGGTTTGGCCACGTGGTCGTTCATGCCGGCCGCCAGACACCGATCCCGGTCGCCGGCCATGGCATTGGCCGTCATGGCGAGGATGGGCAAGTTGGCGAACCGGGCATCCTGGCGGATCTCCTGCGTCGCCGCCACCCCGTCCATCACCGGCATCTGCATGTCCATCAGCACCGCGTCGTAGGATCTCTCCCCTACCATGCGCAACGCCACCTCGCCGTTCTCGGCCAACTCCACCACCAACCCGCCCTCACTCAGCAGTTCCATGGCTACCTGCTGATTCAGTTCGTTGTCCTCCACTAGCAGCACCCGCGCTCCCTTGATCGACTCCAGGTCCGCCTCGGTGGTGCCCGCCCCGCGTTGGACTGGCCCGCCTTCCTCCTCCACCAGATGGCCGCCCAGGGCGCGGACCGCCGCGTCGAAGAGGATGGAGGGATTCACCGGCTTGACCAGCACGATCTCGATGCCCGCCCCTTCGGCCTCGCGGAAGACCTCCTCGCGCCCGTAGGCCGTCACCATCACCCGGTGCGGCGGGTTTTTCAGCGGCGCGGCGGCGATGCGCCGGGCCGTCTCGATGCCGTCGATGCCAGGCAGGCGCCAGTCGAGGAAAACCATGTGGAAGGGATCGCCGATGGTCTCGGCCTCCGAGATCGCCGACAGGGCCTTCTCCCCGGTGTCCACCTCATCCACCCGGAAGGTCATGCTCTCCAGCATCTCGGTCATGATCTGCCGGGCCTGCGGATTGTCCTCCACCACCAACAGACGCCGGTTGCGCAGATCCGGCTCGGGCAGCAGCACCTTCCTTCTGGTCTCACCCCGACCCAGACGGGCGGTGAACCAGAAGATGCTGCCCTGGCCCGGCTCGCTCTCCACCCCCACCTCGCCACCCATCAGGTCGGCCAGTTTTTTTGAGATGGCCAACCCCAGGCCGGTGCCGCCGTACTTGCGGGTGGTCGAGGTGTCGGCCTGCTGGAAGGCCTGGAAGAGCCGCGCCTTCTGCTCCGGGGTCAAACCAATGCCCGAGTCCTGCACCTCGAAACGCGTCAAGATCCCGCGCTCGTCCTCTTCCACCGTGCGAACGCGGACGATGATCTCGCCCTTCTCGGTGAACTTCACCGCATTGTTGGCGTAGTTGATCAGCACCTGGCCCAGGCGCAGCGGGTCGCCGCGCAGATTGTTGGGCAGATCCGGAGGCAGGTCGAAGATCAGCTCCAGCCCTTTGGCCGTGGCCTTGTCGCCGATCAGGTTGCCCAGGTTGTCGAGCACCTTGTCCAGTTCGAAGTCCGTGGTCTCCACGTCGAGCTTGCCGGCCTCGATCTTCGAGAAGTCGAGGATGTCGTTGATGATGCCCAGCAGGTGCTGGCCGGAGCGCTGGATCTTGTCCAGGTAGTCCTGTTGTTTCGGATCTAACTTGGTGCGCAGCGCCAGGTGGGCCATGCCGATGATGGCGTTCATCGGGGTGCGGATCTCGTGCGACATATTGGCGAGGAAATCGGCCTTGGCCTGCGACGCCGCTTCGGCGACCTCTTTGGCTTCCTCGGCCTGTTCGGTGCGCTCGCGCAGGGCCCGCAGGTCATCGAGGCGCTGCAGCCCCTCGTTCAGCACCCCCGGCAGTTCACCCAGCACCTCGAGCCAGGGCCCGAAGGCATCCACCTCCCGGCTGTTGAAGGCCAGGGTGCCGCGGGCGAAGGGAATATCGACCACACACCGGATCTCGTCGCGCCGATCCCGCTTGAAGCCCTGCGCCTCCTCCGAGTCGGGATCGTCCCACAGATCACGCCGGTACGCGACCTCCCCTTTCTGCCAAAAGGCCACAATCGTCTCCACCCCCGCCGGATCGGGGCGATGGGTGTAGTTGCCGGCGCCGACCTCGTAGAAGTGCTGTTCCACTGCGGGAGGATCGGTCGAGGGGTCGACCAGGTTGAAACCACAGGTGATAACCGGCAGGCCTAGTCTGCTGAGTTCCCGATGGATCACCTGGGCCAGATCGTCTACCGAGCTGTTGGCGTCCAGCCGCCAGATGGTTTCGCGGATGGTCGCCAGGATGCCATCCCGCATCTCGCGGCTCCGGCGCTCGGTGATGTCCAGATGGGTGCCCACCATCCGCAGCGCGTTGCCTTCGGCGTCGCGCTCCGAGGCCCTGCCGGTGTCCAGGATCCACGTCCATCCTCCGCCCTTGGTGCGCATCCGGTATTCGGCACGGTAATCCTCGGTTTCCCCTTTGGCGTGTTTGTTCAGTTCCGCCATGGCGTAGGGCAGGTCGTCGGGATGCACCAGGCTGGACCAGCGTTCCAGGCGGGCACCGTACAACTCGTCCAGTTCCTGCTTGGTGTACCCCAGCATCTCGGCCCAGATTTCGTTGGTGATCACCTGGCCGGTATCCGCGTGCCAATCCCACAGGCCGGCGTTGGTGCCCCGCAATGCCAGGTTGAAGCGCTGCTGGCTCTCGCTGATCTCGCGCTCGGCCTGTTTGCGCTCGGTGATGTCCAGCAGCCAGCCGAGGACGCCCTCCTCGCCGTCGTAGTCGATGGGCAGGTAGGTGACCAGCATGTCGCGCTCGCGCTGGTCGCGGTCGTACATGCGCACCTCGTGGTTTTGCACCTTGCCCTCGGTCTTCAGCAAAGCGATGAGGGTGTCCCGCTCGTGCGCATGTACGTAGATATCAGGTGCCCGGTCGCCGACCTTGACCCCAAAGGTCTCGGCGAAACGCGGATTGATGAAGCGGAAGATCCCCTTGGTGGAGAAGGCGATGCTCACCGGACTGGTGTCGAGGATGTTCTGCAGGCGCTCGCGCTCCTCGGCCAGGGCCTTGGCCGAGGTCTCGGCCTGTTCGGTCCGCGCCCGCAGGGCCCGCAGATCGTCGAGGCGCTGCAAACCCTCGGACAAGGCGACGGCCAGTTCCTGCAGGGTCGCCAGCCAGGGGCCGAAAGCGTCTGCCTCGTGGCTGTTGAGTGCCAGGGTGCCGCGTGAGAAAGGGATATCGACGATACAGAGCACCGCTCCACTGGGGAAACCCTTGCGCTCGCCCAGGCTGTCCTCCAGGCGCAGGTCCGGCCTATAGGCCACCTCGCCCTTCTTCCAGAAATCGACCACCAGCGGCACGTGCTGGGGTTCCAGCGCCTTGACATTGTGCCCGCCATTGACGCTGTAGCCGTGGATGGTCACCGCCGGCGGGTCTACCGCCGCATCCACCAGATTGATGCAGCAGGCCCACACCGGCACCTCGGCCTCGGTGAGGGCGCGGTGCATCACCGCGGTCAGGTCGTGTTCGGTGCTGCTCTCGTCCAGACGCCAGATGGCATCGCGCACCGCGGCGATCAGGCGATCCTGCGCCTCCCACTGTTTGCGCTCGGTGATGTCCTGGTGGATACCCACCATCCGGATCACCTTGCCGGTTTCGTCCCGGCCCACCGCATCCCCGGCGGAGAGCACCCACTTGGGTTTTCCCGACTTGGTCTTCATCCGCAGTTCCATGCGGTACTCATGGATCTCGTTGTTGACGAAGCGCTTGAAGTTGGAGACCGCTGTGTCCAGGTCGTCGGGGTAGACCATATTCGCCCAGCGGGCGGCGGTGTTGCCGTACAGCGCGTCCAGTTCCTCCCGCTGGTACCCCAACATCTCAGACCATAGATCGTTGGTGGTGAGCACGTCGGGGTCGGCCTGCCAGTCCCAGAGGCCGAGGTTGGCCCCGGCCATGGCCGCGCTCAAACGCTCGCGCTCTTCGGCCAGGGCCTTGGCCGCCTGCACCTGCTCGGTGATGTCCTGGGTCACGCCATACATATCGGTGGGGTTGCCCTGGGCGTCCCTGACCACATGGCCGATGGCGTGAATCCACACGACCCTGCCGTCGATGGGGCGTTTATAGGCATAAATGGCGTCGTACCGGGGCACGGTCCCGGCCAGGGCGGCGCTGTAGTTTTCCAGCGTCGCCTCCGCCGCTTCCCTGTCGCCCGCCGTGACATTGGCGAACCACTCGTCCATCAGGTGATAGCGCCACCCCTCCCGCGGCGGATCGCCGAAGATGGCGGCGGCCCGTTCCGACGAGATGTAGCAGCCCGCTTCGTCCTGCAGCGGTATATGCCAGTGGCCGGCCTTGGTCAGGTCGAGGGCGTTGTCGTTGAGAAAATTCGCCAACTGCAGCTTTTCCTCGGCCTGTTTGCGCTCGGTGATGTCGCGCAGGGCACTGATCACCATCAGCCCTTCGTCGGTCTCGATGGGGCTGAGGCTGGTCTCGATGGGGATCTCGCGGCCGTCTTTGGTCAAAGCCCACAGTGGACGACCGCTGCCCATGCCCCGGTTATCCGGGTTGCGGACGTACCCCTCCCGCAGCGAGGGGTGACCGGCGCGGAAACGTTCCGGCACCAGGTTATCCACCGATTTTCCCAGCAACTCTTCGCGGGTATACCCCAACAACACCTCGGCCTGGCGGTTGATCATGGTGATCAAGCCCTCGCCATCCGACACCAGCATGGCGTCGGGGGTGGCGTCGAGCAGTTTGCGGAACTGCTCCTCGCGGGAGCGCAGCTTCTCCGCGGCGGCCCGCCGGGCGGTGGTGTCGTTGAAACTGATCACCGCGCCGAGGATCCGGGTGCCCCGGAGGATGGGGGTGGCGTTGTACTCCACCGGCAGGGCGCTGCCGTCGCGGCGCCACAGCACCTCGTCCTCCACCCGCGACACCACCCCGAGTTTATAGGCCGCCCGCATCGGGCACTCCTCGGCCGGATAAGGCTTGCCGTCGGGCCGCGAGTGGTGGAACAACTCGTGGGAGGACTGCCCCACCATCTCGTCGCCAGCGTACCCCAGCATGCGGCAGGCCGCCGGGTTGACGAAGGTGATCCGCCCCTCGGTGTCCATGCCGAAGAGCCCCTCTCCCGCCGCGCCGAGGATCAGTTCGGTCTGCTCGCGGGTCCGCTGCGCCTCCTGCTGCAACTGGGCCAGTTGCTCATTCTGCTCCAGCAGCCGGCGGTTGTTCTCCGCCGCCTCCTGCCGCCGGGCCTCCTCCTCCTGCCGCAGGCGCTGGTTTTCCACAAAGGCCTCGCGGAAGGCGTGGAAGCTGCCCAGCATCTCCCCCACCTCATCCCGCCGGCCGTTGACCTCAAGGTGGACGTCGGTGGCGCCGCCGGCCAACCTTTTCATGGCGCGGGAGAGTTCAACAATAGGCCGGACGATGCGGGCGCGGGCAAAGATGCCGGCCACCAACATCAGCACCAGGGCGCTGAGGATGAGCACCTTCCAGATGCCGACGATCTCCTCGTCGATCAACCTGTTCTCCCCGGCGGTCTTTTCCTGCTCGCGGGCGATGATCTCGTTGCCCAGCTCGCGTATGGTGCGCACCAGCAGGCGGGAGTGCACCTCGAACTGAGCGACCAGCACCATCCGCGCCTGGGCGGCGTTGCCCTGCAGCATGGCCTGCACCACCTGCAGGCCCTCCCCCTGTAGCTGGCTGAACTCCATTTCGATCCTGCCCAGCCGCGCCTCGTACTCGGGGTAGAAGCGGCGGGCCTCGGCGATATTCTCCTCAAAGTGCTGGCGCTGGAGTTTGAGCTCCTCCTCCGTGGCCCGCAACTGCTCTTCGTGGTCCAGGGTGAGTGCCCGGTTGACCAGGCTGCCCATCTCGATCACCCGCTGGTTGGCCCGCGGCAGGGCCACCAGGGTCGAGGTGCTCTTCATCAACTGCGAAGTCAACTCGACCTGAAAGGCCTGGAAACGGCCATGGGCGTACACCGTCAGCCCCGCCATGACCAGCACCGTGAGCAAGATCATGGCGTTGATCTTGCCCGTCAATTTGAGGCCGGTGATCTTCTTCCACATAGAACACTTCCTCGCTGGCGGCGAACCGCCTGTTTTCAACTGAGAGCGCCGTTCAGGACTTCAGCCGCTCCACCCAGAAGGTGTTGATCTCGTGTTCGATGCCTTTGACCAGGATGGGGCCGCGGGGCTGGCATTCGACCTGCCCTTTGATCAGCTCGTACGTGCCCTCCGAAACCAGAACGCGCCCAGGCTCCGAATTGCTCTCCAAACGGGCGGTCAGGTTCACCTGCCGGCCGATGATGGTGTAGCTCATCTGGGTCTCACTGCCAAAGTTGCCCACCGTACATTCGCCGCTGGCAATGCCCACCCGGATGGGCACCTCTAGTTCGGCGGCGCGCTGGCACATGGCCAGGGCCATACGCACACAGGACAGGGCATCCTCCGGCGCCCCCTTGGTCTGGGGATCGCCGAAGAACCCCATGATCCCGTCCCCCATGAACTTGTCGAGGGTGCCGCCGTGTTGGGCGCAGATCTGCGCCATGTCGTTCAGGTAGGTATTGAGCCAGGTGGTCAACTCGGCTGGCTCCATGCGCTCCGACCGGGGGGTGAACTTGACGATGTCGGTGAAGAAGATGGTCAGGGGCCGGCGCCGCGACTCGATGCGGGCGTCCCGTTCCCCCGAAAACAGGGAGTCGTAGACCGGCGGTGGCAGGTAGTGGGATAACTTGGTGGCCAGTCCCTGGATCTGCTCGCGGGCCGCCTTCAACTCCAGGTGGGTCTGCACCCGTTTGAGCAATTCGGCCGGATTGAAGGGTTTGCCCACATAATCCACCCCGCCCAGTTCGAAGCCCTGCACGATGTCCTCAGACCCGGTCTTGGCGGTCAGGAAGATGATGGGGATATCGCGGGTGCGCGGGTCTTCCTTGAGGTGGCGGCAGGCCTCGAAACCGTCCATCTCCGGCATCATCACATCGAGCAGGATCAGGTCGGGCGGGTTTTTGTTCGCCACCTCCAGGGCCTGCCGGCCATTCTGGGCGACATTGAGTTTGTACCCCTGCTGGCGCAGGATGGTGCCGAGGACCTGGAGATTCTGGGGGGTGTCGTCGACGATGAGCAGGCGTTCGTTTTTCTCGGATGGCGGCATGGAGTCGGCTCGCGGATAAGGCGGATAGGGTGGCTAGAGTGGATTGTAACAACTTAGGCCGTGGAAGGGAATAAAACGAAAACTTATCGTTCTCGCCGCGCTTCAGCGTTCCAGCGAGATGAACTCCAGCTTCCGGTCCCCTGCCTCCTCCACCCTGAAGGCCAGACGGCCCAGCAGTTGCCCCTCGGGGTTTTCCACGTCCACCCGCCAGTCCCCCGGCAAGAGGGCCTGTTTGTAGGTGAAGCCGCGATACCCGCCCTCCCGTCCGCCCGAGACCGGGTAACCCATGCGGTCGGTCTGCACCCATTCGCCGCGCTTTTCGTCGTAGCGCTGCCACTGGTGGTAGAGGGTGGTATGCAGGTCGGTGGGGGCGAAGACAGCGGTGAAGCAGTAGGCCCGGTCTCCCGGCCTCAGGTAGAAAACCTCCTCCGACTTCTTCCAGAACAGATGCCGGGGCGGCCTGACCATCTCGACGCGATACCCGACGCCCTGTTTCTCGGCGCGGTGGTAGATGCCCCCGGTCCGCAGGGCCAGGGGCACCGGCGGGATCCAGTTCGCCAGGTAGAGCAGCAGCAAGAGGGCCAGCACCCCGCCGCCGACCAGCCCGCTGGGACGGAGACCGGTCCGGTCCGGGGCCCGCAGGAAAACGGCCGCCAGCACCCCGGCCAGCGCCAGGGCGCTCAACCCCACCCCCAGGGCAAAGGTCCAGCGATTCATGGTGTGCAGCAGCACCGGCACAAAAAAGATGAAGAAGGAGAAGAGCGAAAAGCAGTACATGCCCATCAGCAGGGGCAGGTTGGTCAGCCGCTCCTTGACCAGTTCGTTGGCCACCAGGAGCAGCAGGGTGAGGCCAAAGAAAACCGCCGTGCGGGTCAGGGAGACACTCTGGAAATAGAACACCGCGTAGGCGCTGAAGAGGCTGCCCAGCAGGAACTGGATCGCCAGCGGGTAGAGCCACTGGTACTGGAGGAAGCGGGCGTGGCGGGATTGGCCCGTCTGGATCCGGCCGATGAGCACGATCAGACCGCCCAGGACCAGCAGATAGGCCAGGAGGATCAGGTTGTCGGCGAGCCGGTCGATGCGGCCCAGGGTGAGGCTGTCATAGAGGATGCCGCCAAAAAAACAGACGACAGCGGCGTATTTCTCGTAGCGGTGGTACAGGTGGGCGAGCTTGGACATAACCTACTTGAGCAGGAGCAGGCGCTGGCGGAACAACTGGCCGGCGCTGTACAGCCGGCAGAAATACACCCCGCTGGCCACCGGCAGGCCAGCCTGGTCGCGGCCGTCCCACAGGCGCTGGTGCGCCCCGGCAGCCAGCGCTTCTTCGGCCAGCACCCGCACCCGTTGCCCGAGCAGATCGTAGATCTCCAGCTGCGTCCTGCCGGGCTGGGCAATCGCGAAACGGATGAGGGTGGCGGCGTTGAAGGGGTTCGGATAAGCGGGCAGGAGCCCCGCCTGCAAGGCGGACCCGCTGGCCGTCTTGCGGGACTGGACCAGGGCCGGATGGCGCAGTTCGAGGCGCTGGTCGGCGGCCACCCTGGCCCGCACACTGCGGGTCCCGTCCGGCCAGCGCACCTTCAGGGTGTCCACCTGCGCGGACCGGCCCAGGCCCAGATGCAGGCGCGCCGGTCCCTGGCTGGCGTAGCCAAAGGCCGCAAAGAGCTGGCGGGTCTGGCGCCGGCCCCCGGCCACCACCTCGACCTGGGCGCCCAGGCCCTGGCGGTTGGCGGCCGGGCCGGCCAGTTCCAGTTCCAGCCAGTGGCCGCGCCCCGCCTCGTTGTGGTAGAGCCGGCTCTTCTCGCTGTCGGCGACAAAGAGGTCGAGGTTGCCGTCGCCGTCGTAGTCGGCCAGGCTCAGGCCCCGGCCGTTGCTGACCGGGCTGAGGTCCATCAGGCTGCCGGCTGGCACCAGCGAGCCCTGGCCGCGGTTCTGGAAGAACTGGTCGCCGCCGGCCGCGACATTGACCGCGGTGGTCAGCAGATCCAGGTCGCCGTCGTTGTCGAAGTCGCCCCAGCCCGCCCCGGTGCTCTTCTGGCCCAGGCTGTCGGCCAGGAGCGCAAAAGAAGAGCCCCCGTCGTTGCGCCACAGCTCGTTGGTGCTCCACTCGTTGGCGACAAAGAGATCCAGGTCGCCGTCCCCGTCGTAATCGCCGAAGGCGGGACCAATCTGCCCTTCGGCGAAATCCAGCCCCAGCGCCTCGTTCATCGGGGTGAAGCGCCCGCGTTCGTTCCGGTAGAGCCGGCTGCCGCCGTTCTGGATGGCCACGAAGAGGTCCACATCCCCGTCGCTGTCCCAATCGGCCAGGGCCAGCCCCTTGCCGGTGCCCTCGTCGGCCAGGCCCAGGACCGCCGCCCGTTCGGCAAACCCCCGACCTTCGTTGACGAAAAAGCGATTGGGTCCACTGGAGTTGACCAGGTAGAGGTCGAGGTCGCCGTCGTTGTCGCTGTCGAAAAAGCCGGCGCTGCGGCCCGAGCCCCCGTCGGCCAGCGAGGTGAAGGAGTCGGCCACGGCCTGGGCGGTGCGGTCGGCGAAACGGCCGCCCCCCTCGTTGCGGAAGAGATGGTCTTCGTCCTCGTTGACCAGGAAGAGGTCCACATCGCCATCGCCGTCGTAGTCTCCCAGGGCCAGGCCGCGGCCCAACCCCTGGTCGGCCAGGCCCGCAGCCTGTCCCTGCTCGGCAAAACCATCACCTCCGTTGCGGAAGTACTGGTTGGCCCCCAGCCGGCGCACCAGGTACAGGTCGAGATCCCCGTCGTTGTCGGCGTCGACGAAACCCGCCCCGTTGCCGGCGCCCGTCTCGCCGGGCAGGCCCACCTGGGCAAAACGGGTGAGGGCCTCGACCAGGCGCAGGGGCTGGGCCGGCAGGTATTCCCACTCGCCGGTCCCGCTCCGGACCCCGAGACGGAGGTGCAGGTCTAGGGCCACCACCGGCACCCAGGGCGGCAAGCTCAGGGTGCGTTCACCACCGGCAGCCAGGGGCAACTCCTCCTGGTCGGTGCTGAGCAGCACCTTGTCGCCGCGCAGGACCTGGTAACCCACCCGGAACCGCGAGGTGATCTGAGTGCCGTCGTTGCGCACCACCACCTGGGGTACCAGCGGCCCGAGCACTGCCACCGGCCCGGGCGCGATCACCTGCTTGATCACCACCGGCGCCTGGGTGCTGGCCGGTGCGCCGAGGAAGGTGAACGCCGCCGTGAACAACCCGCGGCGCCCGGCCGGCGGCTCGATGTTCTTGGGATCAAAGGCGAGGTACATCGCCCGGTAGGTGCCCGTGTTGAGGCGCAGGCCGGCCACCCCGCCGTTGCGGCTCACCAGGGCGGCCGTGGCCGGCGCCTCAAGGGTGAGGGGAAAATAGCGGACGGAGAACTCCTCCCCGATGCCGGCAAAGGCCTCCTTCTGTGATGAGGCCTTTGCCGCCTGGATGCGGAAAACCTGGCGCAGGAAAACGCCGCTCTCGCCCTGGGGCAGATAGGCCGAGGCCAGGAGTAGCCGGCCACCGCGTTCGGCAAAGCGGCTGAAAGCCGCCTGCGCTGCGCTTCCCAGGTCGCGGCCCAGCCATACCACCAGTTTGCCCGGCTCCAGGTAGCGCTCCAGCAGGGCCTGGTAGAGCAGCGCTTCGGCAGGCGCCTGGTCGACAAAATCCGCCCGCATCCCCAGACCGCCCAACGACTCCTCCAGATCGATCCTGAGGGCCTGGCGTTCGGCGGCCGTGTACCGCTCGTCGACAAAAATCAGGGCCTGGTTCCCGCCGGTGAAGAGATAGGGCGCTGCCTGCACGCTGCGGCCGCTGAAAAAGGACTGATCCCCTCGGGTCAGGCGGGTCATCAGCAGATATTGCCCCGAGGCCGGCAAGGTCAGTTCACCGGAGAAGACCCCCTGCTGCAGCCGCAGCGGGGCCTGGGCCACCGAGTCCATGCCGGGCAGGCTGAAGGCGACCACTGCCGCGGCGCTGGCGTCGGCCCGCACCCGCAGGGTAAAGGGGCGGCCCGGAGCCGTGAGCAGCAGATTCCCCGCCCCGCCCATGCCGTCGGCCTCAAACGTCGCCGCCCTGCCCTCGCCCCGGTGCAGAAAGGCCAGCAGCGGGCTGACCAGGGCCGGCACCAGCGCCTGGCTGATCCGCGTCAGTTCGAAAGGCAGATAGGCCACCCGGTACCCCCCGGTGTCCACCCGCAGGCCGGCCACCTCGCCCCTGCCGTCCCGCAGCACCGGCAGCGCCGGGGGCGAGAGGGCCAGGATGCTATGGGGCACGGCAAACTCCATCGCCGCCCCCTCCAGGGCGCCCGCACTGCGCATCAACTGGTTCACCCGGTTGCCGTTGGTCCCCACCGCCGAAACCGAGGAGGCGTGCATCAGTTCCTGAGCAAAGGCCTTGGCCTCTGCGGTGTTGCCCAGCCCGGCCGCAGCCAGCAACAGATGGCCGCCCCGCCCGAGGAAGGCGCGGAAAGCGGCCTGCTCCGCCGTTTCCATCACCCCGCCCAGCCACACCGCCAGCTCAGCTTTGGCCAGGTAGCGGCTCAGGAGGTTCTGGTAGAGTTCGCCGCTGGCGGCCAGGCCCTCGTCGAGCACCGCCATTTTCAGTCCCAGGGATTCAGCCTGGGCGGTAAAGAGCGTCTGCAGGTTGGTCCGGTCGCGGGCCAGGCGCTGTCCCTTCAACACCAGGAGGAAAGGCCGCTCGGGCATCAGGGCCAGGGCCTGCAGGCCAGCGGTGTTGTAGAGCGTCTTCCCCCGAGCGTCGCGCAGGCGCAGGGAGAGGTGATAATGGCCCACTCCGGGCGGCACGGCCAGAGTGGCGCTGAACTGCCCCGCCTGCCGGCGCATGGGCACCTCGAGCACGCTGTCCATGGCGGGGAAGGACCGGAGCACCAGCCGGGCCTGGGCCACCTCGCGGCCAGCGGTGGCCAGCACCGCCACCCCTTCGCCCGCCGGCAGGAGACTCACCCCTTCGGCCACCTCGCGCCCCGGCGCCTCCAGCGCTGCCTGGACAATGGCCCCGCGCAGGAAGGCCAGGGTCGATTCGAGCAGATGCCTCACCGCCTGTTTGTTGCGGCTGTCCAGATCGAAGGGCAGGTAGACCAGCCGGTAGGTCCCGCTTTCAAAGCGCATGCCCGCCACCTGCTGCTGGTCGTCGAGCAACATCGGTTCGGCCGGGGCGAGCAGTTGCATGGCGCTGTGCGCCTGGGTGAACTGGATGCCCTCCTCGGCGTCCGGGCTACGCACCTCGACCGCGCTGGTGCGGGTCAGGCTCTGGACGTGGAGCAAGGGCGCCAGGGAACTGCTGCTGCTCTTGCTGGACAGATTGAGCGTGCCGGAGATCAACCCCAGCCTGCCGCCCCCCTCGAGGAAATCGGCAAGCAGCTCCTGGGTATCCCGGTCCATGGATTTGCCCAGCCACAATACCACCTCCCCGGTGCCGGCGTAGTGCGGCAGCAGGGCTTCGTACAGCGCCGGGGAGGACGGCGCGCTGTCCACTATATAGAGCGGGTGACCCAGCTCGGCGGCCAACTGCTCCAGCGCCTGGCGCAGCGCCGCCCGCGGGCTGTCCAGGTAAGCCTCGCCCACCAAGACCAGGATGGGCAGCGAGTCCGGGTCGGCGGTGGCCCACAGATCGAGGGAGGCCGGGCTGAAGGCTGCGGTGCCACCCGCCCCCTGCACCCGCAGGCGCGCCTCGTACAGGCCCGGCTCCGGCAGACGCACCTGGCCTTCGAACACCCGCTTGCCCAGGCGATTCGCCTTGCGCACCATGGCCACTTCGGCCAGCGGCGTCAACTCGGGCAGCGAGCGCAATACCAGCTCGGCGCCGGTGACATCCCCTTGAATCTGCACCTCTACCCGAGCGGTCTGGCCGGCGACCAGCCGCGCCGAGGTGCCGCGCAGTACCTGGCCCGGGGTGGCGAACTGGACCTGGTGTTCGGGATATCGCCCCTGGACGGCAAAGGAGAGTTTGTCAGTGGACCAGTTGGCTTTCCCTTTATACCCCAATTTGAGGGTAAGGACCAGGCTGTCCCCGGGCACCGCGGCCGGGCTCAGGGTGAAGGGCGGCATCTCGATGGGCAGTTGGGTGCCGGGGAACAATCCGGCAGGTGCCGACTTGGCCCGCCGCTCCAGGGGTTTGTCGGCCAGGCTGATCGACCCGCTGTTCCACGCCAGTTCGGCGGTCACCTCCTCGTAGGAAGTCAGGGACCAGTTGTCGATTTCCACCACGCAGCGGAAGGTTTCGCCCGGTTGCAGGCGGCCATCGCCGTTGCCCGCCGTCTCCAGGCCAGAAACGTCGATGAGGCGCACCTGTTTGACCACCTTGCCGCGGGCGTCGGGCGGGGCGCCGGGCAGGAGCACGTTGTCGTACTGGGCGCCGTGCATCTCATAACTGCTGTCGGGCACCTCGATGCGGCCCAGGTGTGCCGGGTTGAGGATGATCCCGTACCAGCTCTGCCCCGGGGTCTGGGGCTCGAAGCTGACCTTGTCGACCACCTTGCCATTGCGCGTCCCCGACGCCTGCTTGATGATCAACTCCCCCTGGATATCCAGTTCGCTGTGGCCCGGATCGCGGCCGGTGTGCAGGCGATCGCTGCCGGCAAAACGCACCTGGGTGCCAGGATGGATGACCAGGCGTCCTCCGGGCGCCACCAGCACGTCGCCGTCCACCAGCACCTCGCCGGCCCAGTGCGTCTCCCGGCGGATGGTGCCGGCCCAGCGCAGGCGCTCCACGTCGATACGCATGCGCTCGCCCTGGCGCCGCAGGCGCAGGCCCGGACCACGGGCCTGGTCCGGGATGGTGCCATAGGGATCGATGGAGGGGTTGCCCAGTTTTTCCAGCCGGGTGAAGCGGGTCCCGTCAAAGGGGTCGGTGGCGTCGCCCATGTTGCCGTTGTGCGCCTGGCTGAAGGCCTCGTCGTGCGCCCAGTAATCGAGGTTATCCTGGCCCTCTCTGCCCTCGGCGCGGCGGCCCCGAGGATAGCCGGCGTCCTGGTACAGGCCGTCGGCGCAGACCAGATCGACCTGCTTGGCGCGTTCGTCGTTGTTGGTCCCCGACTGGGGCCGCACATGCCAGACCAGCAGCCCCTCGCCGGGCAGGTGGCGGTCGTAGTAACTGCCGCTGCGGGTCCGCTGCTCCAGCAGCAGGTACTCCTCGGCGGTGCTGAAGGCATCCACCGCCGCCGCCGGCAGGGGCAGTTGCGCGATTTGCCCCCCCTGCAGCAGGGCCGCCAACTCCAGGCTCGTGGTGTCGCCTCCCACCTCTACCAGGCGCTCGTTGTCCAGCCCGACCCATCCCAGTTCCTTGAGGCACCAGGCAGAAAAGGGATTGGGGCCATCGTCGCCCTTCCAGCCGTGTGCGCCCCATCCCATCAGGCACCACCGCCCCACCCCGGCGCTGTCCTCTCCCGGATCGTCGTAATCCAGATCGTACAGGTCCGGCAGACCCATGCCGTGGGCAAACTCGTGGGCCATGGTGCCCACGGTCTGGGAGAAGGTGCCCTCCTGGCCGATGCTGCCGTGGTCGCTGCCCGACTGCACCTGGATGGGCTGCCCCCTCGCCCCCCAGTCCGCCGAGATGAAGGGACCCTTCAGGCCCAGGGTCGCGATGCCTGTAGCCCCGTCGAGGATGAAACCGCGCGGGGTGGAACTCACCATCACGAAGAGGTAGTCCACCACCCCGTCGTCATCCCCCGAATTGGGCACCCCGTCGGGGCCATCGTTGTCGTAGCGGGTAAAATCGACCTCGGCGTCGGCCTGTTCGAGCACCTCGCGGACGAACTGGCCGTAGCTGCCCAGTTTGCCCGGCGCGGGGTTCAGGTAGGCGGCAGCCGGGCGGAGCGAGGCATAACGCCGGGACATGGCCTGCCCCCGCAGTTCGAACTGCCCGGAAGACATCGCGTGATAGAAATGGGTCAGACTGCCCACCTGGTCGGGGGCAAAAAGGCGGGTGGCGTATTCGGGGGCGGTATGCGAGGCCGGGGTTTCGTCGGCGAAGCGGCCAAAGAGGACCAGAGCCTGCACCTGGCCGCGGTGTAGTTGCATGGGCGAGGCGCTGGCGGCGATGATCTTGCCGGCGATGCTGCGTCCAGGTGACGCCGAGGAGGTGGTGCCGGCGCACACCAGCTCTGCGGCACCGGATTGCCCCACCGCCAGTAGGGCCGCGCAGAGAAGAAGGGCCAACCCTTGCATGGGACCTCTCTTGTCGCCAGACTGAGCACCGCGCCACAGCGGAAGAGGCGGTTGAGCCTCCCCTATGTTAGAGTATTCTCTTTTTCGTCTGCCTTGACAATCAACGCCAATACCGACAAGTCCCTACTTAGGACGCCGGACCAGGCCTCAAAGTCTCGGAGGCGCGCAAAAAAACGCGCCCCTGAGGGCATGGCAGGTTGCCCCGCTCTCAGCCGCCTTTGAGGCCCACCTTGCGGCACAGCCGGGCCAAGGCATCCTGCTCCCCCCCCTCCAGTACCCCCATTTCCTCAAGGATGATCGCCACATGCTCGGGGAAGATCCGCTCGATCAACGCGCGCCCTTCCGGCGTCAGGTGTACGGTGACCACCCGCCGGTCACCGCTATCGCGCCGGCGCTCCACCAGACCCAGCTTTTCCAGATTATCCACCACCATGGTGATATTGCCGCTGCTCTTGAGCAGCTTTTCCCCCAGCTTGCACTGCGGCAGCGGCCCCAGATGGCAAAGGACCTCCAGCACCCCGAACTGGCTCAGGGTCAGGCGGTGGGCCGCCACCTTCTGGCTCATGCGCGCGTTCAAGGACTCGGCGGCGCGCAGCAGTTTGATATATGCGTTGAGGGCGCGAACCTCGCCCTCGGTGCCCGGGTAATGGCTGCCCATCAGATGCCTCTAACTATTGCAGGAGTCGGGGGAGTAAAATGATTCAATGTTAAATAAAATGCTCAAACCTCCCCCTGAACGCAAAAGCACCCTCACCCCTTGGCCGGAATCTGCTCGCCGGCGGGTCGGGGCACGTGGGCCCAGTGCCCCTCCGGGTCGCGGCCCCGGCAGATCACCGAACGGCCGTTCCACCCGCGGTGGGCCCGCACCTGGGGCGGCACGAAACGCATGGTCAGGCCACAGCGGCGGCGCTGGGAGTGATTGGGTTCTGAGCCGTGCAGCAGCAGGTCGGAGTGCAGCGAGATCTGGCCCGCCTTCATGGCAAAGGCCACCGGCGCCCCACCGTACTGCTCCGCCCCGTGTACGGTCTGGTTGAGCACGTTGCTCTCCTCGACCGCGCTGGGCTCAAAGGAAATCTGCCCGTGGCGGTGGGAGCCGGGAACGACCTGCATGGCGCCGTTCTCCAGGTCGGCGTCGTCGATGGCCAGCCAGACCGTGACCGTCTGACTGGGGGTGAGGGGCCAGTAGGAAGCGTCCTGGTGCCAGCTGACCCGCTTGCCGTCCCCGGGCATCTTGCAGAAGTAGTGGGTGCCCCAGCAGACCAGATCTTCACCCAGCAGATCCTGGACATAATCGAGGATACGGGGTTCGGTCACCAGGTCGTGGATGCCGGCGCAGTGCTGATGCCAGCCATTGATCGAGTAGCTGTTCCAGCCGGTCTGGGCCGCCTGTTCCATGAGCTGGTCAAAGTAGCGCCGGTTGGCGATGGCCTCCTCCGGGCTGAATACCTCCAGAGGGAACACGAAGCCTTTCTCATTATATTCCCGCACCTGTTGCCGGCTAAGTTTGGCGGCGCGATCCTCCGACGCCGGAGTAAACTCCAGACGGCGCTCCAGGTCGGGCATGGCATTGTCGATGGGGGGCATGCGGCATCTCCTGTTTTAGGGTGCCCCAATCTGCACCAGTTCACCCGATGGGGCAAGCCAGCGGTTTGACCCGTGTCCCTCCCCCTGAATAGATTAGGCCAACTCACCCAGGAGATCTCCATGCCCGCCGCCCCTTGGACCCCGGTCGAAACGAAGCTGCAGACCCTCCGCTCCCAGTACCCAGACCCCCTGCGCGCCCTGGCCGAGACCCAGGTACCCGCCTTCGTCCTGCGCCGGGCCTTCGACCCAGCCCATTGCCAGGGCCTGATCCGGCGTTTCATCGACCAGGGCCTGATCCGCGATCCACAGGATACCTCGGGCAAGGATACCCGGTCCCGCATCGACATCGGCACCAGCCTGGGCAATCTAGGCGCGGATCAGGAACGCTTTCTGCAGCACGCCGCCGGCACCCGCCAACTCTTCTCGACCCTCTTCGCCGGCTTCGACGATCCGGTGCAGACGATCTACGCCGCCCTCCAGACCCTGGCCGGAGAGCACCAGGTGCTGGTGGCCCGCGAGCCCGATGGCCGCCAGTACGGGCCAGCCATCTTCCGCATCCATTACACCGGCCATACCTACCGCCCCCACATCGACCACGTGGTGTTGCGAGAAGAACGCTTCAACTATGCCGTCTCCCGCTACCTCCACCAGTTTGCCGGAGTGCTCTGTTTCCAGAACGCCACCCACCAGGGCGAAAGCACCCAGGCCATCCTGCACCAGTGCCTGTGGACCCCTCAGATCCAGCCCCATATCGCCGACAACACCTTTCACCAGTATGCGGCCGAGAACAACATCGCCCATTGCCGGGTAGACCTCGAACCAGGTGACCTCTACTTCTTCAATACCCGCTGTATTCACGAGGTGCCGGCCGTACCGGGCGACCTGCCCAGGATCGTGTTGGCAGTTTTTATTGGCTACTCCCCGGAACAACCAGAAGTCTTTGTTTGGTCTTGATTTACAGAAACATCATCCCCGGTTTGAGAACCTAAACTCCCGTATAGGCCGCCACCGGAACACGGCACAAAATACATTCCGAGGCCCCGCAGGGCTTGCCCAAGTCCGGTCCAACGCCTATTTTTATCGGACCCCTGCGCCGTGACTGAAGTCACGCCCGGCAACAGGTCTTTGGTGTAATCCTACTGATTTTTAGCTCTCAGGGATGGTTTACAATGATCAACTTCAGTGTCGAAGTTTATGCCGACGAGCCCTTTGAGAAGGCGCTGCGGCGGTTCTCGGTCAAGACCAAGAAGACCGGCCTGCTGCGCGACCTGAAGAAGAAGCGCTTCTACACTAAACCGTCGGTGCAGAAGAAGATAGACAAGCAGAAGAGCATCCGCCGCCAGAAGAAGGCCCTGCGCCTGGCCGAGTTCCCGATGGCGGAGCGGAAGGAGCGCAAGGCTGCGGATCGCAAGGGAGGGGCTGATCGCCGCAAACCCGTCGGCAGATAATCGCTCCCGTGGCCTTCCTGCTCCACCCTATCGAAGCCTAAAAAGGCAACCGGCGAAATATTAGGTTGCTTTTTTACTTTTTTGTCATATACTATACTGAACACTCGCAGCCTTTAAAACAGCCGTTCTAATCCGAGTAGAGCCTACCTGAAGTAGATCCCTACCCCGAATTAGATCCTACCCCGAAGTAGATTCCTACCCCGCGAGAGGTTTGGAAGGCTTCGTACCATATCCCAATCTTATGTCAGAAGGAGGTGATTCATCCATGGCTCAGCGCGAAACCGGTTCCGTTAAGTGGTTTAACGATGCCAAGGGTTACGGCTTCATTACCCGCGCCAATGGTGGTGATGTTTTTATCCACTATAGCGCTATTCGCGGCGAGGGGTTCCGTTCTCTCGCCGAAGGACAGGCAGTCGAGTTCGAAGTGGTCGAAGGCCAGAAAGGCCCTCAGGCCCAGGACGTGACGCTCTCTAACTGAGAGGTCACTTCATACACGTGGCAGCCGTTCTACCCCGCAGTAGCTTACTACCCGAAGTAGATCCTACCCCGCGAGTGGTTCGGAACGCCCTGTCTCAACAGTTCACCATCATGGAGGTATTTTTCTCATGGCACAGCGCGAGACCGGCTCGGTCAAGTGGTTCAACGACGCCAAGGGTTACGGCTTTATCACCCGCGCCAACGGCGGCGATGTTTTCGTCCACTACAGCGCCATTCGCGGCGAGGGTTTCCGTTCCCTAGGCGAAGGACAGGCAGTTGAGTTCGAAGTCGTCGAGGGCCAGAAGGGCCCCCAGGCTCAGGACGTAACCCTGTCGAACTAGGCACCACAAAGGGGCCTCGGCCCCTTTGACCGGCTAAAAAAGCTAACGCGGCGCTCCCAAGGGGGCGCCGCGTTTTCTTTTGTGGGAAACTCAAGCCTCGAGGTTGCGAAAGGGCTCGGGGGTGAGATACTGCTCCACCACCCGGCCGCCGATCAGGTGCTCCTGGATGATGCGTTCGAGCACCTCGGGGGTCAGGGAGTGGTACCATACCCCTTCGGGGTAGACCACGGCCACCGGGCCTCGCTCGCAGACCCGGAGGCAATCCGCTTTGGTGCGGTGGATGCCCCCTTGCCGCGGGTCGCCCAGCCCCAGTTCGCGCAGCCGCTTCTTGAGGAACTCCCAGCAGCGGGCCCCGGTGTCGTCGTGATGGCACTTGGCCTTGGTGGGGGTGGCGCACAGAAAGATGTGCCGTTTGATCGGCACGCCGGCCTGTTTCATCATCTGCCTCTCATTCCGCAGGCCGCCAGGTGGACGTGAGCGGGTGGTGGGCGTAGGGGCGTGGGTGCGCCCCCTCAAAGTCGTCGACCGTGTGGCCGTCCCCCTCGAGGATGTACTTGTAGCTGGTCAGCCCCTCCAACCCCACCGGCCCCCGGCTGTGCAGCCGGCCGGTGCTGATCCCCACCTCGGCGCCCAACCCATAGCGAAACCCATCGGCAAAACGGGTGGAGGCGTTGTGGATCACCGAGGCCGAGTCCACCGCCTGCAGGAAACGGGAGGCCGATGCGGGGTCCTCGGTGACGATGGCGTCGGTGTGATGGCTGCCGTAGTGGTTGATGTGCTCCACGGCCTGCTCGAGGCTGTCGACCACCCGCACCGCGAGGATATAGTCGAGGTACTCGGTGCGCCAGTCCTCCTCAGTGGCCGGGGCAAAAGCGCCCGGCACCAACCCGGCGGCAAGGGCATCCCCCCGCAGCTCCACCTTCTTCTCCCGCAGGGCCGGCACCGCGCGCGCCAGGAAGGCCGCGGCGATATCGCGGTGCACCAGCAGGGTCTCGGCGGCGTTGCAGACCGCCACGTACTGGGTCTTGGCATCCACGCTGATGCGCAGCGCCTTGTCCAGATCCGCGGCCTGGTCCACGTACACGTGGCAGATACCGTCGGCATGGCCGGTCACCGGGATGCGGGTATTCTCCATGATATAGCGCACGAACTCGTTGGAACCGCGCGGGATGATCAGGTCGAGGTACTCGTCGAGGGCCAGGAGCCCCTTCACCTCCTCGCGGGTTTCCAAGAGCCAGATCCAGCCCGGGGGCAGGCCGGCCCGGGCGGTGGCCGTGGCGATCACCTCGTAGAGCACCTGGTTGGTGCGCGCCGCCTCGCGGCCGCCCTTGAGCAGCACCGCGTTGCCGGCCTTCAGGCACAGGGCGGCGATCTGCACCAGGGCGTCGGGCCGCGACTCGAAGATCACCCCGATCACCCCGATGGGCACACTGACCCGAAAGAGGCGCAGGCCCGTATCCAGCTCGGTGGCCGTCAGGGTGCGGCCCAGGGGATCGGCCCGGCCCCGCACGCTGCGCACCATCTCGACCATGGCAGCGAACTTTTTCCCGCCCAGGTCGAGGCGTTTGACCAGGGGCTGGGCCAACTCGCCTCTGGCGACCAAGGCGGCGGCATTTTCCAGATCCTGCCGGTTGGCGGCGAGGATCTCTTCGCGCCGGGCTTCCAGAGCCAGGGCGATGGCCTCCAGGCCGGCGTCGCGCTGGGCGCCGGTGGAGAGCGCCAATTGCCGGGCCGCCTGGCGGGCCTGGCGGGCGCTGTCGCGCAGGTCCACCTCAGGCCTCCTCTGCCAGGTGGGCGCTGGCATCGTTCATGATGGTGTTCATATTCCGCACCACCCGCTGCGGGTCTTCCACCGTGCCTTCCCCGAGCAGCACGTAGTCCACCAGGAAGTGGGCCCACTCCTCAAGCTGGGCGCCCTGGCGCTTCTTTTCGAGGTGCACGCCCAGGTTGCGGATCACCGGGTGGCGGGGGTTGATCTCCAGCACCCGCCGGTTGGGCGAGAACTGGCGGTCAGTCATCTTCCGCAGCCGCTCCATGTCGTGGCTCAGCCCGCCTTTGGGGGTGACCAGGGCGCAGGGACTGTCGGTGAGCCGCTGCGACTCTTTCACATCGGCCACCCGCTCGGCCAGGGTTTTCTTGAGGAAGCTGATCAACTCGACAGTCTGCTCGCGATCCTCCTTCGCCCCCTCGATGCGGGGTTCCTTGCCCAGGTCCACGTCCTCGGCGTCGATGGCCTGGAAGGTCTTGCCCTCGAATTTCTCCAGGCGGTTCATCACCCACTCGTCCACCGGGTCGGTGAGGAAGAGCACCTCCAGACCGCGCTGGCGGAAGGCGTCGAGCAAGGGACTCTGGGCCACGGCGCCCTTCTCGCCGGCCAGGTAGTAGATCTTCTCCTGCCCATCCTTCATGCGGTCGAGGTAGTCCTGCAGCGAGACCAGGGCTTCGGAGTTTTCTCCCATGGACGAGGAATAGCGCAGCAGGCGGGCCAAGAGGTCGTGGTGCTCGTGGTCGGCGGCGATGCCCTCCTTCAGCACGATGCCGTAGGCCCGCCAGAAGACCAGGTAATCCTCGGTTCGGTCCTGCGCCATCTTTTCGATCAGGCCCAGCAGCCGGCGCACCAGGTTGGCGCGGATCTTGGTCACCACCGGGTTGTGCTGCAGGGTCTCGCGCGACACGTTCAGCGGCAGGTCGTCGCAGTCCACCACCCCGCGCACGAAGCGCAGGTACATGGGCAGCAACTCCTTGCAGTCGTCCTGGATGAAGACCCGCTTGACGTACAGGTCGAGGGCGATGCGCGGCTCGGGCCGGAAGAGCAGTTCCATGGGCGACTGCCTGGGGATATAGAGCACACTCTGGAACTGGATGGGCATGTCCACGGCGATGTGTTCGTAGGCCAGGGGTTTGTCGTGGTCGCCGCTGATATGGGTGTAGAATTCGTGGTACTGCTCCTCGGTGACCTGGCTGCGCGGCTTGGTCCACAGCGGCGATCCCGAATTCACCTGTTTGCCGGCCACCTTGATGGGGTAGCCCACGTAGTCGGAGTGGCGGCGGATGATCTGCTCCAGCTTGTGGGCGTCGAGGTACTCCTCACAATCGGCGCGCAGGTAGATCTTCAGCTCGGTGCCGCGTTCCTGACGGTCGGCCGGGCCCAGGGTATAGGTGCCCCCGCCGGTGGACTCCCACTGCACCGCCTCAGCCGCGGGGTCGGCGGACCGGGTGGTGAGCACCACCCGCTCGGCCACCATGAATACCGAATAGAAACCCACCCCGAACTGGCCGATCAACTGCAGCTTGGCCTTCTCGTCCTCGTCCTTGGCTGCCGAGAGTTTTTTGATGA
>JADZBP010000098.1 GCA_020852055.1 Candidatus Latescibacterota bacterium | reverse complement strand
GTCGAAGTGGACCTCGACCACGACCCAACCGCCCCCGTCGACGCCGACGTGCTCTTCTGGGTCCAGCCCGCAGCCGCTTCCCCGGCCCATCAGCGCCAGTTGCGGCGTTTCCTCGAATCGGGGCGTTCGGCGGTGCTGGCCGGCAGTGCCTACACCATCGACTACCTTCCCGCCGGGCAGGGCCAGTGCCGCTACCGCGCCATCCCTCAATCCACCGCCTGGGAGGAGCTGCTGCGGCCCTGGGGGCTGCGCCCGCAGCCCGACCTGCTCCTGGACCGCGCCGCCGGGCCACTCAGCGTCGCTGCCGGCGGCGCCTCTCTCCAGGTGGAGGCCCCCTTCCAGTTGCGCTGCACCCCGGCCTTCCGCGACATGCGCAGTTTTGCCGCCCCGGCGCGCGGGGCCCTGGCCTTTGTCGGCGCCAGCGCCCTGGAACTGGACCTGGCCCGGGTGGCGGCCGGATACCAGGCCGAGGTGGTCGCCACCACCAGCGAAAACGCCTGGGTCCAGCCTCTGCCATCGGGCGAATTCGGCACGGCGGAACTGTCGCAGCCCCGGCTGCAGGTGGGCAAACAGAATCTGATGATCCTCCTCAAACCCGAGGATCCCTGGGCGGGCCAACTGGTGGTGCTGGCCAGCGCCAGCCCCTTCCAGGACCAGATCCTCGACCAGCCTGGTTACGGCCACCAGATCCTGCTGCGGGACCTGGCCCGCACCCTGACCGCGCCCCAGCGATTGGTGCGCCTCCGGGTGGAGCGGCCCCAACCCCCATTACTGCCGCCCCTGGGCGAAAGCGCCCGGCTGCTCTGGCGCGGCTGGGCGGTCTTTGCCCTGCCGCTAGTGCTGCTGGGCCTGGGCCTGCGCCGCTATCAGGCGGGCCAGGGCCGCCGGAGCTTGCCGCCCTTCCCGGCGATGTTGCGCCCCGCCCTGCTCCTGACCGGAGCCCTGACCCTGCCCTGGCTGGCCGGGAAATTGGGTTCCCTGCAACTCGACCTGAGCGCGGACAATCTCAACACCCCGTCGCCGCTGACCCTGCAGCTTTTCGCCCAGCACCGCGCCGGCCTGCAGATCGAGGCTGCCCTCACGCCCCCGGCCTCCATGCCCCCGGCGCTGAAAACCGTCGAGCCCAGGGTCAAAGCCCTGCTCGATCAGGGCGACCTGGAAGTGCGCTGGCAGCGCCCCGCAGACCAGGCGCAACGCGCCGGCCTGCAGCGCGAAGGCCTGCGGCCCTTCGAGGTGCAGCGGGTGGTGCAGGACTCCCTGGTCCGGCAGCTGGTGTGGAGTGGATTGCGGCTGGAGGAAGGCGGACGCAGTGCCCTGATCCCGCACCTCGACCAGCGCAGCGGCGGCCATCTCGAGTTCCTGCTGGCCGCCGCCCTCAAGCGGCTGGAGCTGGGCCGCGCCCCGCAGGTGGCGGTGATCGCCGACTGGCCCCGTCTCTCCCCGGCCGAGGCACTGGAGGACTTCCAGCGCCAGGGGCTCAGCGCCCCCAGCGGCACCGATGTGTACAGCCAGCTCAAGGCCCTGCTGCAAGATTACGGCTACGCGGTCACCTACGTGAATCCCCAGGACCCGGTGGTTCCCGAGGACACCGATGTCTTCCTCTGGATGCAGCCGCGCCGCGATTCGGGACGCCTCCTGTTGCTCCTGGGCCGGCACCTGGCCCGAGGGCGGCCGGCCATCGTCGCCATGCAGCATTTCAACATCCAGCAGCGCCAGTACCGCGGGGCCGGCTTCCAGACCGTGTACTGGCCCCAGCCCCAGTTCCAGGACCTGGACCGCTACCTGAATCTGCTGGGGGTGGAGCAGGTGCGCGAGGTGCTGATGGACCGCACCCAGCACCACCTGGCCCTGGCCACCCAGGTCAACCGCAGCGCCGTGCGCGAGTACGACCCGCAGGAGGTGGCCCTGCCCTTCCTGATCCGCGCCGTGGGCGCCGACTTCTCTCCCACCTCCGAACTCACCCGCCACCTGGGGGACCTGCTCTTCATCTGGGGCAACCGCTTTGCCCTCGACCCCGACCGCCTCGCCAACCTGGGCCTGAAACCGCAGGTGCTGGTCAGCACCTCGGACCAGGCCTGGTCCTTTGCCTGGCAGGGCGGCTGGCTGCCTCCCGAGATCTTCTCGCCCTCCTCCTTTCTGCCGGGTCCGCAACCGTTGGCCCTGAGCCTGGAGGGCATCTTCCCCCCGCCCGAACTCAGCGCCGAAGGCCACGCCTCGCTGCGGCCGCCGACCCCTGGCCAGCCGCCCGGCCAGCTGTTGCTGATCGGCTCCTCCGAGATGTTCAAGGACGAGTACCTCGACGGCGCCGGCTTCGACCACGCCCAGTTCCTGCTCAACGCCGTGGCCCGCGCCGCGTACGGACCCGCGCTGGCCGCCCTCCAGGCGCGGCATCCCTCCCCCCGCGGCTTTGCCTTGCTCGACCCGGGAGCCAAGGCCTTCTGGCGCGCCTTCACCCTGGGCGCCGGGCCGCTGTTGCTCTTGCTGGCCGGCCTAGACCGCTACCGCCGGCGACGGCGACCGCTGCGGCTGGCGCGATGAAACGCCTGCACCTGGGCCTGCTGGCCCTGCTCGCCCTGTTGACCCTGGCCAACTACCTGCTCGAAAACCGGCAGCAGACCCGCCGCCAGCAGGAAGGCATCCTGCGCCCCCTGATCCCGGCTCCGAGTGCGGCGCCGCAACGCTTGCAGGTGCAGCTGGGCCAGCAGACCTGGACCTACGTGCTGCGAGAAGGGCACTGGCGCTACCCGGCGTATTTCGACGCTTTTGCCCAGGCCGAGGGTATCGACTACGTGCTCGAAAGCCTGCTGCGCGCTCCGGGCACCGTGTACGCCACCGGTGAAGCGGATCTGCCCCGCCTGGGCCTGGACCCCGAACATGCCCTCAGGTTCCGCGTGGAAGGGGAGTCCAACACCCTGCTGGTCGAGGCGTGGATCGGCCAGGGCATCCCCGGGCCAGGCGCCCAGGAATGTTATGCCCGGCCCGCCGGTGCGGACACCGTCTTCCACCTGCACGCCAACCCCCGCCTGGCCCTGAGCCGCACCGCCCCGCCGCTGCTGGACAACCGCGTCCTGCCCGCCGCGCTGGGGCGCAAACCAGTGGCCCGGATCGAGTTTTCCCGGCCCGGCTACCCGTTGCGTTCCCTGCACCGGGTGCAGACCGGCGCGGCGCCCCCGCCCCTGCCGGGCCGGCCGCCCCAGTTGCCCGAGTACCAGTGGCGGGCCGAGTGGGGAGGTCAGGATCTGATCTGCGGCACGGCCAACGCCTTTGCCTATGTGGATTTCCTCGGCCAGTTGCGCTGGACCTCCCTGGCTGACCCGCGTCTGCCCTTCGCATCGGCCCAGGGCCTGCTGCGCCTGCACGACGAGGCCGACAGCGTGGACGTGCTGGAGCTTGGCGCCGGGGACGACCACGGCCGCCTGCTGGTGCGGCTCCAGAGCACCGGCCTGGTCGGCGCCCTGGAGCCGGCCCAGGCGGCCCTGCTCTTCCCCACCCGTGCAGCCCTGCTGGATACCCTGCCGACTGCCTCGCCTTACCGCCAGCCAACTCCGCCCGCCGCCGGCAATTTCTGAACGGCGTCGCCAGGCCGCCGGCGGTTTTGCCCCGGGCCCGACCGGAACGTACTTTCTTCCCCACCTACCGGAGGTGAAACACCCATGGCCAAGGACCGCCTTTTCCTGCTCAAACCCAACTTCATGGATCAGGGCGAGGGTCCCTTTTTCTGCCCGTACTGCGCCTGCATCGAGGGCATGCTCGCCTTCTATCCGCGGCTGCGCCAGGAGCTGGAGATCCACTACCTCGATTACCCGCGGCCCCGCCCGGTGCTCATCGGGGAACTGGGCCCCGAAAACCAGGCCATGCCGGTGCTGATCGTAGAGCGCGATCCGGCCGGCGACCTGGTCCCCTACGGGGTCCGCGAGGCCCAAGGCAAACGCTTCCTCGACGAACCCGAAGGCATCGAGCACTATCTGGCCGCCACCTACGGGGTCGGCCGTCCCCACTGAAAGGATTGCCATGATCGTCGACGTGCACAGCCATGTCTGGAAGTTCCCCGACGACTTCACCGACGAGTTTCGCCGCCAGGCCCGTTTCGTGGCCAGAGCCGGACAGGAACTGGACCTGAGCGTCACCTACGAAGCCTATCGCCGGGGGGCGACCAGCTGCGACAAAACCATCGTTTTTGGCGGCAAGGCGCGCCTCTCCGGGGTCTGGGTGGACGACGCGTACGTGGCGCAGTACGCCAAAGACCACGCCGACACCTGCATCGGCTTTCTCTCGGTGGACCCGACCCAGCCGGGCTGGGAAAAGGAGATGGAACACGGCCACCAGCAACTGGGGCTGAAGGGCATCAAGCTGCTGTCCATGTACGCCGGCTTCTACCCTCACGACGAAAAACTCGATCCCCTGTGGCGCTACGCCACCGAACACCGCCTGCCGGTCCTGCTGCACACCGGCACCACCTTCGTGGCCCAGGCGCCGCTCGACTGCACCCTGCCCCGCCACCTCGACGTGGTGGCCACCCGCTTCCCCCAGGTCAAGATCATCATGGCCCACCTGAGCCATCCCTACGAAGGGGAGTGCGCGGTGGTGATCCGCAAACACCCCAATGTCTACGCCGACGTCAGCGCCCTGCACTACCGCCCCTTCCAGCTCTACCACAGCCTGATGCTGGTGCAGGAGTACGGGGTCTGGCACAAACTGCTCTTCGGCAGCGACTATCCCTTCACCACCATCGACGCCTCCATCCAGGGACTCTTCGATCTGAACAAGATGCTCGACGGCACTGCCCTGCCGCGCCTGCGCGAAAAGGAGATCGCCGCCCTGATCCACCGGGACAGCCTGGATATCCTGGGGTTGTAGACCTTGCCGGCCAATCCCGATTCTCCGGCACCTTCTGCCACCACCGAGATCTTCCCGCTGTCCCCCACCCGCCAGACCTGGCTGATCTATGCCCTGGTGCTGGTCGCCGTGTCCTGGGCCTGCTTCGGCAGCCTGGCCGACCACCTGCTGGACACCCACGACGACGAACTCTTTCGGGATAGCGCCGCCCTCAGCAAAGACCTGTCCTTCTTCTTCGCCCCGGCCGCAGAGAAGGCCGTGGGCTCGGGCCGGCCCCTGGCCGACCTGGTCGAGAGCCTGCCCTACCTCGTCTGGGGCCCCGACCCGGCCCGCTATCACCTCTTCGTCGTCTTCCTCCACACCCTGGCCAGCCTGCTGCTGGCGTACGTGGCCTGGCAACTGGGCATGAGTCTCGAACTCAGCCTGGCGGGCGGCCTGCTCTTCCTGATCAACGTGGCCCACTTCCAGGGGGTACACTGGATCTCCGGCATGGACTACCCCGTGGCGCTGCTGGTGAGCCTTGGCGCCGCCCTCTGCTGCCAGCGTTATTACCAGGCCGCGCGGCCGGCATGGTTCTGGGCTTTCTGTGCCGCGCTGCCTCTGGGCGCCCTGGCCCATCCGGCGGCGCTGATGGTCTGGCCCTTCTGCCTCTACTGGGCCTGGAGCCGGCAATACGAATTGAAGCCGCTATGGCGCACCCTGCCGCCCCTGGCCCTGCTGATGGTGCCCACCCTGGCCTTCATCTCCTACACCACCGCCAAAAGCACCAGCACCTACCAGGCCCTCGGTACCTACTCGCTGGCCAACCTGCCGGGCATTGCGGCGGGCATCGTCGAATTGCTCTTGTGGTTCTCCAGCCGCCTGCTGACCACCGCCCACTGGACCGCCGTGGCCGTGTACCAGCAGCAGACCTGGGAACTGGGCCTCGGCCTGGCGGTGCTGGCCGCACTGGGGGTGCTGGTGTGGAAACGCGTCTTGCCGCCCGCCCTGTGGGCGGTGTGGACGGCGCTGATGCTCCTGCCTTTCCTGGTCCTGACCGAGGAGGTGGTCCGCGACCTGCCCGCCGGGCCCTCCCGGTACCTGTACTTGGCCACCGCCGGCTCCTCCTTCCTCTTGGCCTGGTTGCTGCAGCAGGGCAGTCTGCGCCTGGCCCACCGAATAGCGCCCCGGATTCCCTACACCCTCGGCCTGCTCCTGCTGCTGGTTTCCAGCTTCATCTACCTGAAGAAAGCCGAGGCCCTCACCTTCTACACTTCAGGCAGGAACTACATCGCCCTGGGCAACACCGAGCTGGGCGCCCGGCAGTTGCAGCGGGCCATCGACCGGGACGCCGACCAGATCCCCCTGCTCGATGCCTACAGCCGGCTCTGCCTCCAGCTGATGGGGACCGACAGCCTCGATCCCGCCCTCGGCCAGGCCCTGGCCCGTTTCCCCGCCGACCTCAACCTCAATCTCTTCCAGTCGGTCATCCTGTCCCTTGGCCCCGAGGCCGGGGCCAGGCAGCAGGCCGGCAACCGGCTGGTTTCGCTGGTGGCAAACCTTCAGGGCGAGCGGCAGAAAAACGCCGAGCTGGTGATCTTCCAGGCCTATGCCAACTACGGCCTGCACCGCAGCGAGCAGGACGATTTCGACCGCGCTATCCCCGCCCTGCGCCGCGCCCTCGAATACAATCCCGGCAGCATCAAGATCCACCGGCGCCTGGTTATGGCCCTGATGAACACCGGCCAGATCGAGGAGGCCACCTTCATGGCCGAGCAGGCCCTGCGCCTCAACCCGGAGGACCCCGGCACCCCGGGACTGCGCGCCCTGGTGCTGCGGCTGCAGGGCAAGACCGACGAGGCCATCGCCGTCTGCCGCGCCGCCCTCGCCGAACGCCCGATGGAGGACCTCTTTGCCCTGCTCGGGGAATGTTATGAGCACCAGGGGGACCTGGAGCAGGCCCGCCAGGTCTACCAGCAATGCCTGGGGCTATTCCCCAACTATCTGCCGGTCCGCCAGCGCCTGGCCGAGCTCAGCATCCTGGGCGGCGACCGTCCCAGCGCTATCGCGGCACTGGAAAAAGCCATCCAGCTCGACCCGACCGTAGCCACCAACTACTACAACCTGGGCAACATGTATTACTCGCTCAAACGCCTGGACCAGGCCGCTGCCGCCTACCAGGAGGCGATACGCCGGGGATTCCGCGACCCCAAGGTCTACGCCAATCTGGGCACCGCTCTGCGCGGTCTGGACCGGCTCCCCGAGGCCGCCCAGGCCTACCGCGAGGCCATCGCCCTGCAGCCGGGCAACCCCACCTTCCACCACAACCTGGGCGGGGTGGCCCAGCAGCAAGGGGACCGCCAGGGAGGGATCACCGCCTTTCGGGAGGCGACCAGGCTGGGCTCCGACAACATCGAGACCTACCTGGGCCTGAGCCAGCTCTACCAGGAAAACGGCCAACTCGACGAGGCGCTGCAGGTCTACAGCCAGATTCTGGGTATGGACCTGAAGGGTGGCAGCAGCGAGCTCTACAACAAGATGGGCACCGCTCTGTTCCGGCTGGGAAAACTCAGCGCCTCCACCAACGCCTACCGCAAGGCCCTGGCCAAGGATTCGACCAACCTGGTCGCCCATGTCAACCTGGGGTGGAACTACTATCTGCAAGGTGCGGTGCAAGAGGCCATCTCCCATTACCGCCAGGCCCTGGCGGTACAACCCAACAGCCAGGCCCAGTTCAGCCTCGGGCTGGCCTACCTGCGGCTGGGCCAGCTCGACCAGGCCCGGCAGGCCTACGCCGAGGGGGTGAAAAAATACGGCGCCCCCGAGGGCCGGCAGGTCGGGGCGGTCGACGATCTCAAGCAGCTCATCGCGCAAGGCATCCAGACCGCCGAAGCCCAGCGGCTGCTCGACACCTACTGGCAATAAAAAAGGCGCGCGAGGTTGCCCTCGCGCGCCGCTGATCTCGAAAAAGCCAGGTTCAGGGCAACTGGGTCTGCCCCATCAGGTAGCGGTCGCACTCGCGCGCCGCGCCGCGCCCCTCGTTGATCGCCCACACCACCAGGCTCTGGCCGCGCCGCATGTCGCCGGCGGCGAACACCCCCTCGACATTGGTGGCAAAGCGCCCGTACTGGGCCTTGGCATTGGAGCGCTCGTCGCGTTCCACCGCCAGCTGCTCGAGCATGGTATCCTCGGGGCCCAGGAAACCCATGGCCAGCAGCACCAGGTCGGCCGGCCACACCTTCTCGGAACCGGGAATCTCCTTGGGGAAGGGCCGGCCGTTGTCGCCCTTGACCCACTCCACCTGCACCGTGTGTAATTCCTTGACCTTGCCCTGCGCGTCGCCGACGAAGCGCTTGGTATTGATCAGGTACTGGCGCGGGTCGTCGCCAAAACGGGCCTTGGCCTCCTGCTGCCCGTAGTCGAGCAGGTACACCTTGGGCCACTCGGGCCAGGGGTTGTTGGGCTGGCGGGTGTCGGCCGGACGCGGCATGATCTCGAACTGGGTAACCGTCTTGCAGCCATGGCGCATCGAGGTGCCGACACAGTCGGTGCCGGTGTCGCCACCGCCGATGACGATGACGTTTTTGTCCTTGGCCGAGATATACTCGCCGTCGGCGTGCTGCGAATCGAGCAGGCTCTTGGTGTTGAGGTGCAGGAAACGCACCGCCATGTGGATGCCCTCGAGCTGGCGACCCTCGATGCTCAGGTCGCGGCCCTTGGTGGCCCCGCAGCACATAACGATGGCGTCGAACTCGGCGCGCAGCTGGGCGGCGGGCAGGTCCCTGCCGATCTCGACCCCGGTGACAAACTGCACCCCTTCGGCGGCCATCAGGTCGACGCGGCGCTGCACCACCTTCTGTTTGTCGAGTTTCATGTTGGGAATGCCGTACATCAGCAGCCCGCCAATCCGATCAGCCCGCTCAAATACGGTCACCCAGTGGCCGGCCCGGTTGAGCTGGGCGGCGCAGGCCAGACCCGAGGGCCCCGATCCCACCACCGCCACCTTCTTGCCGGTGCGTTTTTCGGGTGGCCGGGGCGCCATCCAGCCCTCCTCGAAGGCCCGCTCGATGATGGTGCCCTCGATGTTCTTGATGGTGACCGGCGTCTCGTTGAGCCCCAGCACGCAGGACCCTTCGCAGGGGGCCGGGCACACCCGCCCGGTGAACTCGGGGAAGTTGTTGGTCTTGAGCAGGCGCTCCAGCGCCTCGTGCCAGAGTCCGCGGTAGACCAGGTCGTTCCACTCGGGGATCAGGTTGTTGATGGGGCAGCCCGAGGCCATGCCGCTGATCAGCGTGCCGGTGTGGCAGAAGGGCACGCCGCAGTCCATGCAGCGCGATCCCTGCTCGCGCAGCCGCTCCTCGGGCATGTGGTGATGGAACTCCTGCCAGTCGCGCACCCGCTCCAGGGGCGCACGGTCCTCGGGCAGCTCGCGCTGGTGCTCGATGAATCCGGTTGGTTTGCCCATTTGCTTTCTCCCCTCTGCTCAACGCACTGAAGCGGGTTCGCCGACACTCTCGCGGAAGGCGGCCATCATCGCCTCCTCCCCCTCCAGGCCCTGTGCCTGGATCTTCTTGAGGGACAGGAGGATCTTCTGGTAGTCGCGCGGCATGACCTTGACGAACCTGGGCACCATCTCCTCCCACAAAGCCAGCACCCGCCAGCCCAGCTTGCTGCGGGTGTACTCGGCGTGGCGGCGGATCAGCTGCTCCACCTCGGCGATCTCCTCCTCGTCCTCCAGCTGCATCAGATCTACCATCTCCTGGTTGCAGTGGCCGGCAAAATCCCCTGCCTCGTCCAGCACGTAGGCGATGCCGCCCGACATACCGGCGGCGAAGTTGCGGCCGGTTTTGCCCAACACCACCACCCGGCCGCCAGTCATGTACTCGCAGCCGTGGTCACCCACCGCCTCGATCACCGCCCGCACGCCGCTGTTGCGCACCCCGAAGCGTTCACCGGCCATGCCGCTGATAAAGGCTTCGCCGCTGGTGGCGCCGTAGAAGGCGACGTTGCCGATGATGATGTTCTCCTCCGGCGCAAAGGTCGAACCCTCGGGCGGGTAGAGCACCAGCCGGCCGCCGGAGAGCCCCTTGCCGAAGTAGTCGTTGGCGTCGCCCTCCAGCTCCAGGGTGAGCCCCGGCGGGATGAAGGCGCCGAAGCTCTGGCCCGCCGAGCCCTTGAAGTGCAGGTGGATGGTGTCGGCCGGTAGCCCGGCCGGCCCGTGGCGCCGCGTCAGCTCGCTGCCCAGGATGGTGCCCACGGTGCGGTTGACGTTGCGGATGGGCAGGGTGGCCTTGACCTTCTTGCCCTCGGCCAGGGCCGGCTCGGCCAGGTCGAGCAGCACCTGATTGTCGAGGGCGTTCTCCAGGCCGTGGTTCTGCGGCACCTGGCAGTAGCGCCCCACCTCGGGGCCACCCTGGGCCGGGTAGAGGATCTTGGAAAAGTCCAACCCCCGAGCCTTCCAGTGGTCGACGGCTTTTTTGGGCTCCACCTTGTCCACCCGGCCCACCATCTCGTTGATGGTGCGGAAGCCCAGCTTGGCCATGTGCTCGCGCAGATCCTGGGCGATGAAGTGCATGAAATTGACCACGTACTGCGGATCGCCGCTGAACTTCTTGCGCAATTCCGGGTTCTGGGTGGCCACCCCCACCGGGCAGGTGTCGAGATGGCAGACCCGCATCATGATACAGCCCAGGGTCACCAGCGCGGTGGTGGCAAAGCCGAATTCCTCGGCCCCCAGCAGCGCGGCGATGGCCACGTCGCGGCCGGTCTTGAGCTGGCCGTCGGCCTCCACGGCGATGCGGTTGCGCAGCTTGTTGAGCACCAGCACCTGGTGGGTTTCGGCCAGGCCCAACTCCCAGGGCAGGCCAGCGTGTTTGATGCTGGTCTGGGGCGAAGCCCCGGTGCCCCCGTCGTAGCCGCTGATCAACACCACGTCGGCGTGGCCCTTGGCCACCCCGGCGGCGATCACCCCCACCCCCACCTCGGAGACCAGCTTGACGCTGATGCGGGCGCGGTGGTTGGCGTTTTTAAGGTCGTGGATGAGCTGGGCCAGATCCTCGATGGAATAGATATCGTGGTGCGGCGGCGGCGAGATCAACTCCACCCCCGGCGTCGCATGGCGCACCTTGGCGATCCAGGGATAGACCTTGCGGCCCGGCAGCTCACCGCCCTCGCCGGGCTTGGCCCCCTGAGCCATCTTGATCTGCAGCTCGCGGGCGTTGACCAGGTAGTTGCTGGTCACCCCGAAACGCGCCGAAGCCACCTGCTTGATGGCACTGTTGCGCGAGTCGCCGTTGGCATCGGGGGTGTAGCGGGCCGGGTCCTCGCCACCCTCGCCGGTATTGCTCTTGCCGCCGATGCGGTTCATGGCGATGGCCAGGGTCTCGTGGGCCTCCTGGCTGATGGAGCCGTAGGACATGGCCCCGCTCTTGAAGCGCTTGCAGATCTCCTCCACCGACTCGACCTCGTCGATGGGGATGGGCTCGGCGGCGTACTGCAACTCCAGCAGCCCGCGCAGGGTGGCCTGCTGCCGCGCCTGGTCGTCAATCAGCGCGGTGTACTCCTTGAAGGTCGCGTAGTTGCCGGTGCGGCAGGCCAACTGCAGCTTGTGGATGGTCTGCGGGTTGAACAGGTGGTACTCGCCGTCCTGGCGCCACTGGTAATGGCCGCCCGCCTCGAGGGTGCCCCCGCTCACCGGCACCTGCGGGAAGGCGCGGTCGTGCCTGGACTGGGCCTCCTGGGCGATGACGTCGAGCCCCACCCCGCCGACCCGCGAGTCGGTCCAGGTGAAGTAGCGATCGACCACCTCCTGGTTGAGCCCCAGCGCCTCGAATATCTGGGCCCCGCGGTAGGACTTGAAGGTGGAGATGCCCATCTTGGACATCACCTTGACCACCCCCTTGACCGCGGACTTGTTGTAGGTCTTCACCGCCTCTTCCCAGGTCAGATCCTCCAGCAGCCCCTCGCGGATCATGTCGGCCAGCCCCTGGTAGACCATATAGGGATTGATGGCCTGGGCCCCGTAGCCGATGAGCAGGCAGAAGTGGTGCACCTCGCGCGGCTCGCCCGACTCGACCACCAGCCCCACCCGGGTGCGGGTGCCCTGGCGGATGAGGTGGTGATGCAGGCCGGCCACCGCCAGCAGCGCTGGGATGGGCACCTGGTGGCTGGCGACGCCCCTATCCGAGAGGATCAGAATACTCATGCCCTCTTCGATGGCCCAGTCGGCGGCCTGGCACAACTCGTTCATGCCCTGCTCCAGACCCTGAGCCCCCGAACCGGACTTGAAGAACATCGGCAGGGTGCGGCAGCGGAAGCCGGGGCGCTCGAAGGCGCGCAGCTTCTCCAGATCGTGATCCCTGAGGATGGGCGCCTTGAGGCGGATCTGCCGGCAGCTCTCGGGCCCCGGATCGAGCAGGTTGCGCTCGGCTCCCAGGGTGGTTTCGGTGGCGGTGATCAGCTCCTCGCGGATCGGGTCGATGGGCGGGTTGGTCACCTGGGCGAAGAGCTGCTTGAAATAGTTGTAGAGCAGCTGCGGCCGGTCCGAGAGCACCGCCAGCGCCGCATCGTTGCCCATCGAGCCCACCGGGTCGCGGCCCAGCCGGGCCATCGGCCCCAGGAAGACCCGCAGGTCCTCGAAGGTGTAGCCAAAGGCCTGCTGCAGCACCAACACCTCCTCGTGGGACAGGTGGTGGTCCTCGTGGGGCACCTCGGGCAGGGACTCGAAGGGGATGAGGTTCTGGCTGAGCCACTGCCGGTAGGGCCGCTCCGAGGCGATCTGTTCCTTCAGCTCCTCGTCGCTGATGATCCGTCCCTCCTCGGTGTCGATGAGGAACATGCGGCCCGGCTGCAGGCGGCCCTTCTGCTCCACCTGCTCGGGCGGCACGTCGAGCACCCCCACCTCGGAGGCCATGACCACCACGTCGTCCTTGGTCACGTAGTAGCGCGAAGGCCGCAGGCCGTTGCGGTCCAGCACCGCCCCCACCCGCACCCCGTCGGTGAAGGCGATGGAGGCCGGCCCGTCCCAGGGCTCCATCAGGCAGCTGTGGTACTCGTAGAAGGCCCGCTTGCCCTCGCTCATATGCTCGTGGTTCTCCCAGGGCTCGGGGATCATCATCATCGCCGCGTGCGGCAGCGAGCGGCCCGAGAGGGTGAGAAACTCGAGGCAGTTGTCGAACTTGGCCGAGTCGCTGCCGTCCGGGTAGATGATGGGGAAGAGTTTTTTGATATCGTCCCCGAAGAGATTGGACTGCAACATGGCCTGGCGGGCCAGCATCCAGTTCTGGTTGCCGCGCAGGGTGTTGATCTCGCCGTTGTGGATCAGGTAGCGGTAGGGATGGGCGCGCTCCCAGCTGGGGAAGGTATTGGTGCTGAAACGCGAATGCACCAGGGCCAGGCCGCTCTGCATCAGCGGATCGGCCAGATCCGGGTAGAAGGTCTCCAGCTGGGTGGCGGTGAGCATGCCCTTGTAGATGATGGTCTTATAGGAAAGGCTGGGCACGTAGAACCACTCGCCCCCCGGCATACCGCTGTAGCGGATCTCGCGGGTGACCCGCCGGCGGATGACGTAGAGCTTGCGCTCGAAGTCCATGTCGTCGGTGATCGCCGGATTGCGCCCGATGAAGATCTGGCGCACGAAGGGCTCGGAAGCCTTGGCCGTGGGCCCCAGGTAGATATTGTCGGTGGGCACGGTGCGCCATCCCAGCACCTGCTGTCCCTCGTCGAGGACCACCTGCTCGAAACGCTTCTCGCAGGCCCGCCGCACCTCGCGGTCGTGGGGCAGGTAGACCATGCCCACCCCGAACTCCCCCGCCTTGGGCAGGTGAATCTCCAGGCCGTCGCAGGCGTGGCGCAGGAACTCGTCGGGAATCTGCAACAGGATTCCGGCCCCGTCGCCGGTATTGTCCTCGCAACCGCAGGCCCCGCGGTGATCCAGGTTGACCAGCACGCTGAGAGCCTGGTGCACGATCTGGTGGGATTTGACCCCCTTGACGTTGACCACAAAACCGATACCGCAGGCTTCGTGTTCGTGGTCGGGGTTATAGAGGCCTTGGGCCGGGGGTAAGCCTGGGTTGATCATGGCGTGCCCTTTCTGCAGATGCCCGGCCGGCTGCCTGCCAGCTGCCGCACCGTGGGTATGCAAATAAAAAGACCGCCAGAGGTCGGCGCCTTGGCGGCGCTACCTCTGGTCTGCCTCAAACAATAGTGACTGGAGTACCTGCAGGATCTGCGGAGGGAATTAGGACAGGGGGTTGGCCCCCCGGGCCACTCTCTGCGGGCTGCCGGGACCGACTGCGCCCCAAGGGCAAGACTGCAAGGTGGGGAATAATATAAAGGCACCGGATGATTTGTCAATCAATTTCTTGCCACTAATTTACCCTGTCATGCAATATTTTCCCTTCCAAAGGCTAAAAAATGGCCTAAATTTACTATCGTCACCGGAGACATGTGAGAGTTTATGCCATGAGAAAGCTCGACGAGCAGGAACAGCAGATCGTCCGCTCCCTGATCCGCAATCCCCGTTTCTCCGACAACAAGATCAGTGCCCTGACCGGGGTTCCGGTGCGCACCGTCAGCCGCAAGCGGGGCCGGCTGGAACAGGAGGGCATCCTCTCCTATTACGCGGCGGTGGAGATGCAGACCAACGGCACCGCCCGCTACAACACCCAGCACATGATCATCATCAAGTTCAAACTGGGGGTCACCCGCAGCCAGCTGGTCCAGGAAATCCGCAGCGAGCCCAATGTGGCTAATATTTTCAGCGAACTGATCCGCGACAGCTACATGGCCGAGACCGACGGCCACATCGCGCTGGTGATGGTGCTGGAGGGGGAGTCCGACAGCGACGTGGCCGAGAATCTGCAGGGGAAGATCATCCCTTCCCTCAAAAAGAACCACGGGGAGGATTCCATCGTCGAGTTGCGCACCATCCGCCTGCTGGGCCCCATCCGGCGGGAGCACAACTATCTGCCGATGGTCAACATGCACCACGGGGTGCTGCGGGACGACTGGCCCGACGAGGCGATCTTCGTGGAGTAGGGAGGCGTAAAAAAATCCGCCCGTTCAGGCGGAAGCGGTCTCGGCAGATCTACTGCCTAATCAGCCGCTCGTATTCGTCGTGAGGTCCGATCCACACCCAGATGAAGTCCCTGCCATCCTCGACCGCCAGAGCGCGATGATGGAGGCCCGCCCTCGCTGACCAGAACTTGCCGACCTTTTTAAGCTGCAGTGACGGATGGCGTGGATTGGCCTTCAGCAGGGCAAAATTCTCGTGTGCTACCTGCTGAATCTCTTCCGGAAGTCCTGCAAGGCAAGCCCAGAAACGGGCCGTTTCCGGTGCATCAAAGATCCCGGAGCTTGCCCTTGGCCTTTTCATCGCGTGCTTCTCGGATCAGGAAATCGAGTCTCCCCGCCTGTGCATCGGCTTCGATCTGCTGGTCCCAATGTTCCCAATCCTTCTCGGAAAGCCAGCGGAATAATTCGGTAATCTCCTCGTTGGGAAGACGCTCGATCTCCGCCTTGATTTCATCGACTCTGGACATCCCCCCTCCTTTGGAGAAGCAGTGCTGTAGAAGCTAATATATCTCAGGAGGAGACCATAGAAAAGCCGGCTCTTGCACATAAAGAGTCGGCTTTGGGCTATTGGCCTAAGGTTTACACCTACCTGATTTACGGCGTCCCGTTTTGAGGGCTTCGAGGACGTCAAGGGATACGGCCATATTTCAGCGACGGACCAGCTAGTACCAATTGTCATCTTTGCTGTCATGAATTATGCTCCGGGGAGAGTATGCAGAATTCAGGAGGCAGCACTGATGGGACGGTCCTTGGTCATCTCGTGGCGGCATAGTAGGAAGCAACTAGCTCTGCATTATAGTCGCGAACGGGACCACCATCGACGAAGCCGGTTGCAGGCATTGATGCTTTTGCGTCAGGGTAAAGGGTTGAGCGAAGTGGCAGATACTGTGGGGCGGAGCTACCGCACGCTCCATCGCTGGGTAAGTTGGTATCGGAAAGGAGGCTTGGCAGAAGTCGGTAAGCATTCGGTTGGCGGTCATGGCTGCTCTGCCCGGCGTTTGAGTCCGACCCAGGAAACGGCCTTGACTGCCAAAGCCGCCGCTGGTGAAATCCGTTCGGTTTGGGATGGGGTGCATTGGGCTGCCGCCGAGGGGGTGTCCTATACCTATTGGGGTATGCGCTGGGTGTTTGCACGGCTTCAATTGAAGAAGAAGGTGCCTCGATCCTGTAATCCCAAGGCTTCCCGCACCCAGCAACGAGCCTGGAAAAAAGGGGCCTGACCAGGGCGCTACAAGCAGCGGGGGTAACCACCGTGCAGGGAATTGCCTGGGCGGATGAGATGCGGGTGGGACTGATCGGGCAAGTGCGTCGGGTGTGGGCACCGCGCGGGGTGAAAGTTGTCCAACCATTTGGAGTATACCCATCAATGGCAGTACCTGGCGCTGACGGTCAATCCCTTGCGGGGGACCCTACGTTGGTCCTGGGTCCCCAACCTGAAAGGCGTGACGTTGGCGCCGGTAGTCCGAAACTGGGCACGCCACGGGCTACGCACACTGGTCTGGGATCGCGGGCGAGGCCACCGTGGAGAGGCCTATACCGGGCTGAAGGTCAAGCGCATCGAACAACCGCCGCATTCCCCAGAGTTGAATCCCGCAGAACGCATCTTCGAACATCTGCGTGCGACCGTCGAAGGAAAAGTCTATGGCACGCTGACCGCCAAGATGGCAGTGGTTGAGCATGAACTACGGCTACTGGCGGCTAATCCAGATCAAGTCAGATCGCTAGCTGGATGGCAGTGGATTTGTGATTCGCTCGATGAACTCTGATTCAGATTTTATGACACCAAGTGTGGCAATTGGTATAACGCTGAGTTTTTAGAGAAAGTCGGGTTGCAGGAGAATAGTACCTGTGCATTCCCGAGCAGGAAGTACAGCCCGACCAAGACTAGGATCAGCGCATAAAGGCTCCCGGTCTCCGTCAGACATCTCCGGATCTCAGCGCGAAAACTGGTGTCCATAGACTTTCCGCAGAGAAAAGGGTTAGATGTTCATCCAGTAGTTCAGCTTCATCAGAAATAGATTCGTCCCCTCGTCGGCAAAACTTTTCCGCAAGTTGGCATAGGGCCGCAGATCCGGCTCCTGGGCACTGGCCTGCCGGGACTGCGACCAGACCATAAAGAGGGTGCTCCCTGGCCGATACTCCCAGCGCAACACCAGGTTGCTGCGCAACGACCGCTGGCGGAAGTTAGGGTTGCTGGTTAGGCCTGAGTAGGGCGTGAACTCATAGCTTTTGGCCCTGGCCAATTCCTTGATATTTCCATAGTCTCCCACGGCCACGAAGGGCTGTAGGTAGAACTGCAGGGTCAGATCGCGGGCAAAAACCCAACTACAGCGACCTGTCACCTCAAACACCTGGCTCTTTAGCTCCCCGTAGACAAAGTGGTCCTGGGTGCCGTCGTCGCCGTCATCCACGTTCGTCACCCATTGGGCATCGTTGTCATTCCAGGTATAGCCTGGCTGAAGGCTCAGTTCTACCCGGGTCGAAGGCCGCGCCTCGGCCTCTATGCTCACCGAGTGCCGAGTGCTGCCCTCCGTATTGCGCGCCCAATTGAATCGAAACTGTCCGCCGAGGGGCTTGCGTCTATCGCTTTGCACACCAAACCAGGTACTGGTACTGGCAGGCTGCTCAATGGGTGGCCCACCTCGGGTATCCAGGTCGTCCAAAGTTTGGAACTTGTGAGACATTCCACCCCAGATGGACCAGTAGTTCTTCAGCGCGAAAGAAGGACTGATGCTCAGTTCTTTCTTATATACAAGGTGGTCGTAATTCCAGCTTAGATTCGCGTCCACATCGAGGTACCGCTCGCGAAAGGGTCCCCAGGGCTGGTATTGCCTCGGACCTAACCAGACCTGTAGGGTCTGGGTGCCTACACGGGAAACAAAACCCAGGTCATTGATATTGAAGCCCGGCGATAACGCCTCGTACCGGAGGTTGCCCTGCACTAGGCCTGCCGGCCTGCCCAGTTCGGCCTGTACTGCATACCCGCTGTGGCTTTTCCCGAAATCCGCAGTTCGACTACCAGCCACCTGGCCGGCTACTTGGTAGGTGTTCTCGCGCCAAAACAGGTTCCAGTCCACTCCACCGGCATAAGCGGTCCCGGAACGGGCGCGGTTGGTGGCCGTGGCCAGCACCCCGATATTGGAGTTCCCCTTGAGCAAATCTTGTTGTAACCGGGCCACCAGATAGTTGGTCCGGGGCTCCACCAGGAGGCGATCCACACCCAGACCCACGGCCTGACCGGTGGCGTGCTCCTCGCCAGTGATCGCCTCGATCAACCCAAAACTGGTCTTACCCGCGCTCTTACCCGTCAGCTTGGCTGCCCCCAGGATACTGGTATATTCCGGCCTACTGATCTCCGTATACCCTATAGGGAGGCCAATGCGCCCAGGCTGCCGGCCGATCCGCCGCGAATAAAAAAGCTGGAAAGGCGTCTGGAAAAGTTGATTGCCTTCCACGAAAAATGGCCGGCGTTCTTCGTAGAAAGTCTCGAACACCGACAAGTTTAGCACTTCCGGGTCTGCTTCCACTTGCCCGAAGTCTGGGTTGAGGGTAGCGTTCAGAGAGAGGTTGGAGGCCAACCCATAACGCATGTCCACACCCAGGTTGGTGAAGGAGCCCCGGCCATTGGGGTTCGAGGGGTTCTTGGGCTCGAAGGTAGAACGGGCTATTGCATAGGGTAGGATTTCCCGAGCCTTAGGCGGGGAAATGCCTTTGATCCCCCTCAGGTCACCAAAGCGAGAGACCCATCCCTTCTCTTTTTCGGGGATAAACGCCCAGAAAACGTTCTCCTTCCTGCGAGTAGTGAAGCGGTCCACATTGACCCCCATGACGTTTTCTTCCTGGGGGCTGAAACGCAGGATGCTGAAGGGGATTTTGAACTCCGCATTCCAGCCCTGGTCACCGATGTGTGCGCGTCCTTCCCACACCCCGTCCCAGGTCCAGTCCTGCAAATCGTCGTTGTAGTAGTAACCGTCCAGCAGCCCCCCGGCTGCGGTTAAAAAGAAGGAATAGGCTGTCTGACGGTCGAGGTTGGAGTCGATACTCAGGTGAACCCAGTCAGTGCTGTAGGGAAACTGATCTCTACGAGCTAGCCGAGTGGCAATCTTGCCCGGTTCCTTATCGTAACACATGATCGCGGCGTAAAGCGCTTTGTCGTCATAGACGAACTGGACACTGGTGGAGTCGGTGGCCGGCTTCCCTTCGTCAGGAATGCGCTGGGTAAAACCGCCGAAGCGGGGTGCGTACTGCCACACCCCGTCATCCAGCACGCCATCGATCTTGGGAGGAGTGGGATTCACGCGCACCGCCGACATGGTCCTCCTGGGTACCATTCCTTCCTCTGCAAGAGCGGGCGAGGTCAGTCCCGAAGAGATACACCACAGCATCGCGCTCCACCACGCCCGATTAGACCACCTAGCCATATACGTCTCCTTGCTGAAGTGGAGGCTCGACAAAACCCATAGTGGAACCCCTACTTGTACGACACTAGCCGCTGCACCAAGGTTCAGTGAAAAAAGAAACCCCCCCGTCGAGCTACCGACGGCGGGGTTTGGACACACTCGTCCCTCTGTCGGTCTACCCGGTTTCCAGCTGTTCCATACCCCAAGCCACTCTACAACACTCCAAGGGACTCACTTCGTCTTTTCGATAGTGATATCCCCGCTCTCGGTCTTGAGATGGAAATTGGCATCGTGCAACTCCTCCCAGGACAACCCGGCGGGCACTCCAAAGGCAATCAACTGCAGCGTGTTTCCCTGCTTGAAGCCGTCCAGATCCCGCAGGCTATCATATCTGACTGCCCCACAAAGGGTGGTGGCCATCAGACTTGCTTGGGGGATGAGGTCTTCTTGTAAGAACAGGCGTATCTCCCCAGAGCAAGACTCCAGGTGGATACGATCCTCCTGTCGAAGCTGGCCCTGGTACAGGCGGGTGTTGCCGTGGCGGTTGCGGATAGACACCTTGCCACTCAAGTGAGCCACCTCAAGCTCCACCTTGCCCACATCGATTTCCACTTCTCCCTGGACCTTTTCGATCTTAGAACTCCAGGTCTCTGAGCGACTAGCTTGGTAGCCAGCCCAACTGGTGCCGGAGTAGCTGTGGAACCGCTGGTAGAAGCTGCCCTTGAGATCGCTCGCGGTTTTGAAGTTGGTATTTAATAAGCGGATGTTTCCTTCAAGATGGGCTAATTCTTCGACACCCGATGAGATCAGGTTGATGGAGGCGCGCAGGTCGTGGATGCGAACCTTCTTGCCCCCGACCAGGGTCAGAGTACTGCCGGGGGGAATGGAAAGGGTCAGGTGGAGGTACCCCACCGGCCCGTGCATTCGTTCATCGCTGGTGTTGTTGGGGTTGAACACCTTCTGGATCTCGGGGGTGTAGGCTGCGCGAGGTAGGATGATATCCTCTGCTACTTTCCGAATCACGGAAATCCGGGTCACCTGCTGCAGATCGGGAGACAACCGGGCCGGCAGGACCTCCAACACATCCTCCATAAAGGGATACAGCGCGATGGTATCGGCACCGCGATCGATCCGCCATCCTGTATTCTGTCGGTACTGGCTCCAGATGTCTGCGGTGGGGGCAATTCCCGCCACAGGCCGGCTGTCCTGGTTGTCGGTCCCTGTAAATTCTTCTCCCGCGTGGGGGCCAGCCTCTACGAAATCTGCCACCTGGTCATACAGGATCTCGATCCCTTCGGCACTGGCCCTGGCGGCCTCCGGCGAGGCGCCGATGGCCGCCTTGGTGCCCTCCAGCAGAACCTCATCCCCTTCAGCCTGCCGGATCTCGACCTCTACATCCAGGCCGCAGTAGAGTACCAGCCGCCGTGTTCTCGCCAGTGGGATTCTCAGTGTTACGGGCTCGACGGCGATCTGGTACACCGCCTCCTGTACTTGGACGCTGACATCCACCTTGCTCATATCGATGGCCTCCAATTCGTCGGGTAAAAGGGCTTCTCGCAGGCGTATCCGGCTCTGTTGCAGCCGGCCGACAATCGTCGAAACGGGAAGTTCCAGAAAGGTGCTGATCTCTGCATAGGACAAGCCACTCAGGTAGTGTAGCAGCACGACCGTGCGGAATTGTTCGGGAAGCCGGCCCACGCTGTCCCATAGCTCTTCTTTTAGGGTGCAGCGCGCCTGCTCGACTTGAGCAATCCGGGCCAATTCTTGATCAGCAGTCTCCAGGGAGTGTACACTGCCGGAGATCCGCCTTCGCTGCCGGAGCCATTCCTTGCAGCGGCTGGTCACGATACTGTAGAGCCAACTGCCAAACTTGGCGGGCTGGTGAAGCTGCCCCAGCTTGCAGTACGCGGCGATGAAGGCCTCCTGGACGAGATCCTGGGCATCCTGGCGGTTGCGCACATAACCCCAGGCAATAGCATAGGCCGCGTTCTGGTAGCGCCGCACCAGCGGTCCAAAAGCCTCAGCCCGGCCTTCGCGGCACCACAGGACCAACTGGCTTTCTTCTGCGGGAAGGACAGCCATTACTGCCTCAGACAGTTCAGGGGTTGCTTATCGTTTCTGGTAGTATAGATGCAGGGAGAGAGAGAAAATTAAAAACGAGGGGCATCTTTTTTTACGAGAAGTGGATACCGCTCGGCAGCCGGCCCAGACAGGATTGCAGACTGGCACAACTAACGCGTATCTGAGCAAGCGCAGGCAGGCCAGCTGATGCGGAAGGGTTGGTCAGTTCCTCCGGGTGGAAGAAGGGCGGCTTACAGCGACTCGGCCGGCGGGGTGATGCGGATCTTGAGCAGGGCCTGGCTGTCCTGGAAGAGGGCGTTGATCTCCCCCTGGTTCTGCGGCGTGGCCCGGGCGGAGGCGGCGAAATAGATCCAGTTCTCGTATACCCGCTCCACCCCGACGGCGGCGCTGTCGGCGGTGCCGGCAAAAGCCACCACCAGCAGTGCGGGGGCCAGGGTGCCGTTGTTGGCCACGAACTTGAGGGTGTCCACCAGCCCGTGCGCCAGCGGGCCGGCCAAGCTCTCCACCCGCACCCGCACCGGCAGGATCTCGCCGGGGTGCAGCCAGTTTTTTTCGGCCTCCAGCGACAGGGACAAGCGGCCGTCCGCAGTGGCCCGGGTCACGGCCTTGTCTGGTTCGTCGCAGCCGGCCAGCAGCAGGGCGGCCAGCAGCAGGCATCTCGTATTCATCGTCTAATTCCCCCTCCGTCCCAACACCTTCTCCACCTCGCGCAGCTTCAGGTTGAAATTCCGCTCGAAGGCCGGATAGTACTGGTTGGGCGACGTCTCGTAGAAAAGCTGGGCCACCTCCCGGTCGACCAGATGGTAGCGGCTGCGCATGTCCTCGCGGCTGGGAAAGAGGATCTGCAGTCCGGGGTGGAAGGCCTGCAGGGTCAGGGGCAGGCGGCTGTTGAGTTCGAGCAGGCGTTTGAGGATCAGCACCTGGCGCAGGTGCTTCACGTCGTCGGGGCCGGCCAGCAGGATGGTCCACTGCCGGGGCCGGCCCTCCGGGTCCACCGGGTTGAGGCTGCGCAGCAGGTTTGCCCGTTCCTCCTCCTGGTCGGGAACCAGGGTGTCGCGCAGCGCCGCCACCGGATAGGTGAAGGGACGCCCCGGGCGCAGCGTGGTCTGCGCCTCGAAACGGAGCAGCAGCGCGTGGCCGGGGTTTTTGAACACCGGGTCCAGCACCTCGCTGAGGGTCTTGTCCTCCTGAGTATCCTGCTGCGCGGTGTCGCCGGCGGGCACAAAGAAGAAGACCTTGTCCAGATCCACCTCGTCGTCGAACTCCAGCTTGCCGACGATGTCGCGCAGCATGCGCCGGACCAGCACCTCCGCCCCGGGGATGCGGCCCTCCAACAAGGGACTGACCCGCTCGTCCTGCCGCAGCATCAGATCTACCTGGCAGGCCTGGCGCACCCGCCGCAGCAAATCCTGCAAGACCGGGCTTTCCTGGATGAACTTGAGATCCCACACCTCGTCGTCGCGCACCCGGTAGGCGTTGCGGAAGAGCTGGGTGTCGAAGCGGTCGAAAAGCTGGGAATCCTTGGGGATCAGGTAGCTGAAGCTGTTGTCTTCGAGGGGCACGATGTGGGGGGTGATGACCACGATCACCTCGCGCCGTCCCTGCTCGAAATGCTGGCGCGAAAACAGGGCGCCCAGGAAGGGGATATTTGAAAGGAGCGGCAGGCCTACCTTGCGGCCCTGCTGGTCGGTGGACAGCAACCCGCCGATGATGAAAGGGGTGCCGTCGGCCACCCGCACAAAGGTCTCCACCTGGCGGTTGTCCACCACCGGGGCAAAGGCCACCTGCGAACTGCTGCCACTCTGGGCGTTGGTCTGGGAGATGGAGCTGATGATGGTCTCGATCTGCATCGTCACCTCCGAGCCCTCCGGGTTGATGCGGGGACGGAGGTTGAGCACGATGCCGATGGGGAAGTACTCCACTGAACTGGTGGTGGTCGAGACCGTGGTGGTGGAGCGCACCACCGGGATCTGCTGCCCCACCTGGATGCGGGCCTGGCGGTCGTTGATCACCAGCACCGAGGGGCTGGAGAGGATCTTGGCGTTGCCGCTCTCGGCCAGCGCCTCCAGCCGCCCCTTGAAGGAGAGAAAGTCGGAGAAGGTGTCGCGGGAGAAGAGGAAGGTGAAGGGCAGATCCAGACCCTTGTCCGAGGTCTCGAAACTGGTCTTTACGTGACCCTGCGAACCGTTGAGCTGCACCCCCAGGTCGCGCAACTGGTTGGTATTGACCTCGATCACCAGCGCCTCGATGACGATCTGCTGCGCCGCCACGTCGATCTGGGTCTGCAGCAGGTTGATCAGGCGTTCCAGGGCCTCGGGGTCGTTGCGGTCGTAGACGATCAGCAACCGCTCCTGCGGCTCGTCGGAGGTGGTGCCGTGCAGGTGGGAACCGCCCAACTGTGGCGCCCCCTCGATGCCTTTGGTCGCCCCCATCGTCGGGGCGGCGGCCTTGCCCTTGGCGTCGGCGGCCAGCAGGCTGGTCTTAGAGGCGTTGGCCACCTTGACCACCAGCGGCAGCCGGCTGTCTTTGCCGGCGACCAGGCCAAAGATCTCCTCGTAGCTTTCCGGGGCGGCGGCCTTGGCCTCAAACTCGATGCTGCTGTACCCCAGGGCCTTGAGCAGGGCCAGGGCGCGGTCGGCTTCGATATGCCCCAGGCCGTACATCTGGTAGCCCACCTCCACCGCCTCCGGCATGGCGCTGCGGCTGCCCTGGACCAGGGCGACGAAACGCGGGCGCACCTCCTCCAGGCCGGCCGGATCGCGCCCGCCATAGAGGATAAAGTCGTAACCGCCGGCAGCCCCGGTGGCGATGGCCAGTTCGAGGACTCCCTGCTGACGGGTGTAGACCCGCGCCTCCAGCACCCCGGGCCGCCCCGCCAGCAGGCCAGGGGCTTCGGGCTGGACCGCGTACCCCAGCGGCAGGAGCACCCGCAGGTCGGCCGCGTCGAGCAGCGCCCGGGTCTTGGTCAGCGAGCGGGAGGGCGAAACCACCGTGCCCACCGACTCCTGGGCCTGGACAGCGGCGATGCAAGAGCACAGCCCCAGCAGCCAGGGCAATACACGTCTCATGGGCAAAAACACTCCTCGGAGGGGGGCGAAACAGCCCCATCATACAGCCGGGACTGGAACCTGTCAAGGCGGGCAAGAGAAACCCCCTGTACCGACTGCGGGACAGGGGGCAGAAACCAGAGCGGCCTGACTCAGGAGGCGATCTTGTCCGAAGCCCCCCCGCACGCGATGCCGGGCCGGAAAGGCTGGCCGTAGAGCCGGGGCAGCAGCAGGGATTCGGCCGCCTCGATAGCCTCCTCGGAAAGCGGGGTTTCCTGATTACTCCCATCCCGATCGAGGCGGGTGTCCTTGCCCAGGACCACCACCTCGCCCGGGGTGAGGGTGAAGCGCTGGCGGTCCGCCTCCGGATTGATGCCCAACTCCACCCCCGGCGGCACCACCACCCCTTTGTCGATGATCACCCGGTGCAGGCGCGCCCCCGGCCCCACCTTCACCCCGTCCATCAGCACCGAATCGTAAACCTCGGCGCGGTAGCCGATCTCCACGCCAGGGGAGAGGATGGCCCGGTGCACCCGCGCCCCCTCGATCACTACCCCGGGACACACCAACGAATCGGCCACCTCGGTGCTCTGTCCGGTCTGGACGAGGCGGGCGGGGGGCAGGGCCTGTTGCCAGGTATAGAGTGGCCAGTCGGGCTGGTACAGGGAAAAGGCCGGGCGCTCGCCCAGCAGATCCATGCTGGCCTCCCAGTACGCGTCCACCAGGCCGATATCCCGCCAGTAAAATCCGCCTTCCCCCTGGGTGGCGGCCACGTCGCAGGCCTGCACCCGCCGGTGCTCCCGCACCATACGCGGGATGATGTCGCGGCCAAAATCGCGCGAGGACTGGACCTGGGCCGCATCCTCCTCGAGCAGATCGATCAGCACCTGGGTGTCGAAGACGTAGATGCCCATCGACACCAGGGCCCGCCCGGGGCAACCGAGCATGGGTTTGGGATGGGCCGGTTTCTCCTCGAAACCCACCACCTGCCCGTCGGGAGCGGCCTGGATCACCCCGAAACGCCGGGCCTCGCCCAGGTCGGCGCTCATACAGGCGATGGTCAGCTCGGCGCCGGCCTGCAGGTGGTGCTCCAGCAGCAGGCGGTAATCCATGCGGTAGAGGTGGTCGGAGGAGAGGATCAGGGTCTGGGCGGGCGCGTACTGGCGCAGGGTATAGATGTTCTGGTAGACCGCGTCGGCGGTGCCCCGGTACCAGTGCTCATCCACCCGCTGCTGGGGCGGCAGCACCTCGATGCCCTCGTTGCGCTCGGGCCGCAGGAAGGACCAGCCCAGGCGCAGATGGCGCTCCAGGGAGGCGGACTTGTACTGCGGCAGGACGCAGATCCGGCACAGGTCCGAGTTGACGCAGTTGGAGAGGGTGAAATCGATGAGCCGGTACTGGCCGCCAAAAGGCACGGCCCCCTTGGTGCGGTCGCGGGTGAGCGGGTAGAGCCGCTCGCCCCGGCCTCCGGCCATCACCATGACCAGCGTGTCCTGGAACGCGGTGCTGCGGCGGTGCCTCAACATGGCCGACCTCCCTGGTGGTAGATCGCCCCCCGAAACCCATGTACAAAAGGGGGCGCACGGATAGTACGCCCCCCTCAAGGCTAGAATCTAATCGAATGCCGGCCCGCAGCCAACCAGGCCGCCGGCCAGGTCCAGGCTCAGTGGCCGCCGCCGCCCGCGAGCTGTTTGACCAGCTCGCCGACCACTGCTTTGGCGTCGCCGAAGAGCATGAAGGTGTTGTCCTGGAAGTACAGGTCGTTGTCGATGCCGGCGAAGCCGGGGTTCTTGCTGCGTTTGATGGCGAAGACCGTCTTGGCCTTGTCGGCCTCGATGATGGGCATGCCGTAGATCGGGCTGCCTTTCATCGAGCGGGCCGCCGGATTCACCACGTCGTTGGCGCCGATAACCAGGGCCACGTCGCACTGGGGCATATCCGGGTTGATCTCGTCCATCTCCACCAGGTCGCTGTAGGGCACGTCGGCCTCGGCCAGCAGCACGTTCATGTGCCCGGGCATCCGGCCGGCCACCGGGTGGATGGCGAATTTCACCGTGATACCCCGCTTGGTGAGCTGCTCGTAGAGTTCGTGCACGCGGTGCTGGGCCTGGGCCACGGCCATGCCGTACCCGGGGATGATCACCACCAGGCTGGCCTGCTCCAACACCTGGGCCGCCCCCTCGATGGTCTCGGCCTTGTAGACCCGGTCGTCGCTGCCGGCCTCGGCAACCTGCACCTGGCCAAAGGCGCCGAAGAGCACGTTGGTGAAGGAGCGGTTCATCGCCCGGCACATGATGACCGACAGGATCAGACCGCTGGAGCCGTCGAGCGCCCCGGCGATGATCAGCAGTTTGTTGTCCAGCACGAAGCCCATCGCCACCGCCGACAGGCCGGCATAGGAATTGAGGATGGAGATCACCGTGGGCATATCGGCCCCGCCGATGGGGATGATCAGCAGGATGCCGAAGAGCAGCGCCAGGCCGATGATGGCGGGGAAGAAGGTGGCAGACATCGGGCCGGTCGGGTCCGAGACCAGGTAGGCGCCCATGGCCACCGCCGCGCCCAGCAGGGCGATATTGATCAGGTTTTGCAGCGGGTAGGTAACCGGCCGCTGGGGAATCCAGCTCACCCCCTGCAACTTGCCGGCAGCCAGGATACTGCCGGTGAAGGTGAGGTAGCCGAGGATGATTTCCATAACGATGGCGCCCATGCGAAAGGCCGTGAGTTGCTCGGGGCCTTCGCCTACCCACAGGTAGTATTTGGCGGTGCCCACCAGGCCGGCGGCCAGGCCGCCAAAGGCGTGGGAGACGGCCGTCCGCTGGGGCACAGCGGTGAGCGGCACCCGCGACAGCGGCACCCCGACCACCACCCCCGCAGCCAGGGCGATCACGATCCAGCCGTGGTGCACGACCTCGGGCTGGATCCAGGTGGCGATGATGGCCAGTATCATGGCGATGACCCCGGAGATCACGCCGTGGCGGGCGGTCTTGGGGTCGTTCATCCAGTGCAGCGAGAAAATGAACAGGATCGAGGCCGCTACGTAGGCAAGTTGGACCAGATTGTGGATCATTTCTTGCCCTCCCCGCGCGGCGCCTGCTTGAACATTTTGAGCATGCGGTCAGTGATCAGAAAACCGCTGACGATATTGGTGGTCGAGGCGAAGAGCGCCACCGCGCCCATGATGCGGATCTCTTCGGGATAGTCGGAGCCGGTGACCAGGATGGAACCGACGATGGCGATGGCAGAGATCGCGTTGGTGAGGGACATCAGCGGCGTATGCAGGAGTCGCGAGACCCGAGCCACCACCCCGATGCCGATGAAGGTGGAGAGGACAAAGACAAAAAGCAGGGACCAGTAGTCGCCCGACGGCGGGGTATGCCCGCCGGCAGCATGAGTTTCGGCGCCGGCGGCGCGGACCACTGCCAGGCCCCAGAGGGCAGCGGTGGCCAAAACCGCGTGTGCTTTGCAGCGCACCTGTCGCATCGTGGATGATCTCCTGAACTTTAAGCCGAGGCTTTCGGCGCCATGAGCTCTTTCACCCGCCCGTGGACCACCTGGCCCTCGCGGGTCACCAGGGTCTGCTGGGTGATCTCGTCTTCCAGGTCGTAGGAAATCTCCCCCGACCGGATCAGGTGAGTGAAGAAGGTCGTAATGTTGTGGGAGTAGAGCTGGCTGGCATGGTTGGGAACTGTGGACAGCAGATTGAGCGGGCCCATGATCCTCACCCCGCCGACCACCGCGGTCTCGCCCGGCTGGGTGAGTTCGCAGTTGCCGCCCCTTTCGGCGGCCAGATCGACGACGATGGACCCGGGCGCCATCAGCTTCACCATCTCGGCGCTGACCAGCACCGGCGCCCGCTTGCCGGGCACCAGGGCGGTGGTGATGACCACGTCGTTGGCGGCCACCACCTTGCCCAGGGCTTCCTGCTGCCGGCGGTAGAAATCCTGGCTCTGCTCCTTGGCGTACCCGCCCGCGTCCTGGGCCTGGGCCGTCTCCAACCCCAGGTCCACAAACTTGGCCCCCAGGCTCTCCACCTGCTCCTTGACCACCGGGCGCACATCGTAGCCCTGCACCACAGCACCCAGGCGCCGGGCGGTGGCGATGGCCTGCAACCCGGCCACCCCGACCCCGATCACCAGCACCTTGGCCGGCTTGAGGGTGCCAGCGGCGGTCATCATCATGGGGAAGATGCGCGGCAACTCGTTGGCCGCCATCAACACGCCTTTGTACCCGGCGATATTGGCCATCGAGGAGAGCACGTCCATGCTCTGGGCGCGGGTGATGCGCGGCATCAACTCCAGGGCAAAACTCGTCACCCCGGCGGCCGCCACCGCCTTCGCTGTTTCGAGGGCGATCAGCGGCTCGGCCAGGCCGATGAGGATCTGGCCGGAGCGCAGCATTTTTAGGTCGGCCTCCCCGGTTTCGGGGTTGGCGCCGGGGGTGCGCACCTGCATGATGACGTCCGCCCGGGCGAAGATCTCGGCCCGGCTGGCCACCACGCTGGCCTCCTTTTTGGTGTACTCGGCGTCGGGCAGGCCGCTGCCCTCGCCGGCCCCAGCCTCCACCAGCACCTCCACCCCCTTCTTGCGCAGTGAGGCGACACCCTCGGGCACCAGGGCCACACGTCGCTCACCCGGACTCGTCTCTTTGGGAATTCCGATGATCATCTGTGCCTAAGTTTCTCGTTGAGGTTGTCGGTGGCGGGAAAAACCCTTCCCGCCGGGTATGAAGTTTATAATACTACAGTGCCTAGCGGGGATCAACGCAAAGCCAAAAAAAAAGCCACCACCCCTCCCAGGGGCAGTGGCCCACAACCTACCGTATACCCTACTGCCAATCCCTCTTAGCGGTGTTCCACCTGTTTGTCGCGGTATTTTTTGAGCTGTACCTCCACCCGCTCGTACGCCTCGTCCACCGCCTTGAAGAGATTCTCGTCCTCCGTGGAAGCAGAGGCCACCAGGGTCTGCTGCGGCACCTTGACGATGAACTCGACTGAGGTGCCCAGCTTCTGCTTCTCGATCACCACCTCGCAATCGATGATACGGTCGTAGAAATGCCCCAGCTTGGTACAGGTCTTTTCGATGTGTTCCTTGGTGCGATCGGAAATGTGGGCCGGATTCCTCACGCTGATGATGGGCTGCATCTCGATCTCGTCCTTTCTCCTAGGTGATGCGCTCTACTAGTTAAAGATATCCGGTCCTCAGGACTGGTCAACCATTCCCTGGTACCAATAGCAGGTCCACTGATAGACCAGTTGCTCCCGGCCGTTGAGCCCGGCGAGGGCCCCTTTTTTGGGACAACCGGCCTCCTGGAGCAGCAGGAAGGACCGATGGAAGGGCACTGCGTCGAGCAGATGCAGCCGGTAGGCCGAGACCCGCCCCCGCTCTTCCAGGCCGGTGTCGCTATAGGACTGGTCGAGACACCCGTGGGTAGGGGTATCCACCTCTCCCAGCAAGTAGAAATAGGCGCAATTGAAATAGTCCTCGGTGCCCGTGCCCAGCCAGGAGGGGTCCTGCTCCCCGTCTACATATATGTATTCATTGCCTTCCTGGTTGAAACAGCCGTGCACCGCGGCCCCCACCTGCTGGGTCACCTGGTTGAGACCCACGAAACGCCCCCGACCCTCCAGTTTGAGCACCTGGTACAGGGTGCCGTAGGTGAAGTGTTCGCGCTGGTACCGGCAGTGGAAACGCAGCTCCGTGGTGCAGGGGGCGGCCCGGTGAGCGATGCCGACCGTCAGGCCCAGGTCGGCGGTGGAGGAGTTGACCAGCTTCACCCGCGCCCCTTTGGCGTAGGGCATCGGGAAGGCGGCGCTCAGCCGCCCGCCCTGGCGCCGCAAGAGCAGGGAGGAGAAATCGCGGCGTTTGGCGCCCTGACAGAAGAAGTGGCTCAGGGGCACGGCCACGGCCGGGGCCGCCTCGCCGTCCCAGCAGATCTGCAGGGCCAGGGAGGAAAGGGCCTCGGGTTCACTGCCCAGGTCGAAATCGAGTTGATCGATACAACCCTCCCCCTCCGACTCGAACACCACCACCTCGCTGCGCCGGGGCACTTCGACCCGCACCAGCCTGGCCCCCTCTCCGCCGGGAAAACCGTGATCCCGGCCCCAACGGTTGCACACCTGCTCCAGGGCCTGGCGCTGGGCCGCACTCCACTGGGATGGCAGGGTCTGCACCTCCACCCCATGGGGGTAACGCAGGGCGTTGATCTGCCAGTAGAAGCTGCCGGTTCCGCTACAGGCGCGCACCTTGCAGCCCTTGGCAAAGGGTATGGGCAGATAGGAGACCCGGCCCTGGCTCGAATCGGCGCAGTCCATCACCACGGGTTTGACGAAGGGGAAAAGCCCGCCGCTGAAAAACGCCCTCAGGGTGGTGCGGATGGCCGGCTCCCTGGCCCCGTCGAAGTAGAACTCCAACTCGCCGTCGAAGTCCCCGGCGGTCCAGAAACGGGTGAGGCACCCCGGCCCCTCGTAGTCGACCAGCACATGCCAGAGTTTGTCCCCTTCGCGCTCGTCGCGCAGGAAGAAGTTGCAGTCGCGCGGCCCCATGCGCTGGTTGAGGCTGGAATCCATCACACACTTGCCTTCCAGGTCCGAAGCGGCCAGCCAGTCCAAGTCCCGCAAGCATCCTAGGGAATAAGCCAGATCCTTCATCGATATGCCTTTCAGTCCCAGGGCAGGGGCGCGCCGAACTGCTGGTGCGCTGCCCGGATCGACTCCTGCTCGGGTTCGCCAAAGTGGATACCCTCGCGCCGGTACCTGGCCATCAACTCCTCCTCCACCGCCCCCGGCAGCAGGGCCCGGTCGGTGCCGGCCAGGGGCGCGTGGGTCTCGCGGATATCGCGTATATAACGATCGGCCTCGGCGGCAAAGACCCCCGGATCGACAGCAGCGGCCACATCGATGGCCAGCACCATGCCGCCCATACGCGCCGCGCCCCAGCGGGCCTCCACCTCGTCGCCGCGCGGCAGGGTGTACCCGGTCAGAGCCCCGCCCACCAGGGTGGCCACAGCGATGTAGCCGATGCTCTTGAAGAAGGCCGCCGGCACCCGGGTCTGCAGATCGGCGAACTCGGGATAATTGTACGCCCCGAAGATATTGGTGCCGGTGTCCAGCACCACGGCGGGTTCCTCGCCGGCGGGCATGGCAAAACAGATGGGTGGGTTGCCGCTGAAGGCCACCGAGGGTTTGGTCTCGCGGCCATGGGCGTTGCCCTCGCCGCGCCAGCCCTGCACCGAAAGGCCAATGCAATTTTGTTCGAGGCAGATGCGGGTGTAGTGGCCGGCCGAGCCGTAGTGGCCGATGCAGCGCACCAGTCCCATGCCCAGGCCGAACTGTTTGGCCCGAGCCACCGCCTCCTCGGCGGCGCGCACCATGGGCAGGTACCCCAGGGTGCCATCCCCGTCGATCACGGCGGTGGTGGGGTTCTCGTGGGCCAGGCGGATCTGAGGCCGGGGGTTGAGCTGACCCTGGGCAAAGGCCGAACAATACCCGTGGGTGTTGCGCGAGCCGTGGGAACGCACCCCGCGCAGATCGGCATTGACCAGCAGCCGGCTGATCAGTCCGGCGTGTTCCGCCTCCAGCCCCACCTTCTCGAAGCAGGCCTGCACGAATTCCAGCAGGCGTTCCTCTCGGACCAGGATGAATTGCTCCGGCGGTCGGTTCATCGTTCCTCCTTCATCGCACTCATCGTTCCAACAGGAAGACCCGGGTCTCGGGGGCCTGGAGGGTGAAGCGGATCTCCTCGGTAGCCGGTGAATACTCGCTGCCCGAGATCAGGTCGCGGACCCGGCACCCCCCCGGCAGGGAGAGCCGCTTCTCCCCCGATTTGAGGGAGTGCAGCGCCACCACACTATTGTTGGCCAGCAGCACGTCGTTGGTCTCGCAGTACACGTGCGCCCCGGCGTAGCGGGCCAGGTTCCGCCACAGATTGGCCGGCAGGTTCACCACCGTGGAGAACACCCCGGCCCAATCCTCCGGCCCCCGGTCCCTGCCCGCGCCCTTGCCGAATTCCTTCAGGCCCAGCCCGATGTGGTTGTACCCACCCTTGGCCCAGGCCAGGCCCAGCTCCAGGCAGTCCCTGGGCAGCAGCACCGGCCCGTAGGGCAGCGGCCCGCCCAGCACCAGGTCCGGCTCCAGGCTGCGGGTGATGGCGTGGTCGAAGTTGGAGATCAGCACCCGCCGCTGGGCATTGGCGCGGATCATTTCGAACTCGAAGCTGGTGAGCCGGCTGGCCGACTCGGTCCCGATCTGCTCCCCGTCGGAGATACCCGAACCCGGCCCCCAGACCACCAGGGCCCCGTCGCGGAAGACCTTGCGGCGCAGCAGCTCCAGCCGGGCCTCGTCCACCCGGAAGAGGTTGGGGAAATAGTAGACCCGGTGCTGCGGAAAATTGTCGAGTTCCAGATCCTCAAAGAGGTAGATGTTGTGGGGCACCCCGCAGCGGGCCAGCCCCATCTTCCACTCCCACATGATGGCTTCGTTGAAATAGTTGCCCGCCCCGCTGGTCTCCAGCACCGCCTGGTCGTCGAGGATCATGGCGATGCCCGGCACCGTCTCGTGTTGCCAGTGCACCGACTCCTTGATCACCTCCACCTGCCGGCGGATCACCTGGCGGATGCCCTCCGGGTCGAACCAGCCGGCCCCGAACTCCATCCAGTAGGAGTGATAGCCGCGGGTGAAGCCAGTGGCCAGGTTGCGCCAGGTATTGGCCGCGTACTCGCGCTCGTCGCGGGCCAGGCCGATCTCGTTGGGGGTGCGCACCCAGGTTCGGGTGTCCATCTCGCCGTAGAGCAGCTTGCCGCGCAGCACCGCCGAGTCGGCGATGCCCTCAGTCTCGTACACCCCGCCGATGCCCCGCGCCTGGTAGTCGTGCGGGGTGATCAGCCCGTCGCAGCCGGGCGCGTCGAAGAGCGGGGCCACCCCCAGATGCCCCGAGGCGGCGACCATGTCCACGTAGGCCGGGCTCCACGACACCCCCTGGCCCCCGCCGGGATAGTTGAAGAAGCCGTAGTTGCTCCAGCCCAGCATCACCTGCTTGAGGGCGTCGTGCAGGCAGAGCACCCGGCGCGGCGCCGCCGCCTGCATCGCCGCCCCCTGCTGGCGGAAGCGCAAATGCCACAGCTCCCGGGTCAGTTCGAGGTAGTCGCGCAGGGGCTGGTTCTCCTTGCGGTCCTGCCAGTAGAGCTGCTGCGCCACCTCGGGCAGGGGGCCGCGCAAGCGGTCGCGGGGAACCAGCGCCGTCGCGAAGGTGAGGGCCGCATCGCCGTACGCCTCGCGCAGTGCCTCCTCGGTGCCGTACTTGGCCCGCAGGAAATCGCGCCAGCGCCGGGTCATCAGCGGGCCGTGGTCGTAGAGCCAGCCGGCCATCACCGGTGGATGGGTGCCCTCGCACACGTGGAAGTTGGCGTACCCAATGACCCGGCAGGCCCAGGGCCGGGACTCACAGAAGCGGACCAGGGCCGCAGTGAAACGGGCCGCCGTATCGAAGAAGAGGTCCGAGGCCAGGGAGGCGTGGGTCAACGGCACCCCGGTCTCGGTGACAAAGGCCTCTTGCGGGTGCAGGGCGGTCCATGTGGGCGGGGGCCAGATGGTGAAGCGCACGAAGAGGTACGCATCCGGGTCGCCCTGCAGCACGTGTTCGGCCTGGGCATCCAGGTCGAAGTTGCCGGCCGGCATCGGCGGGTCCTCGTCGATCTGGTCGCCCATCCAGAAACGGGTCTCCGGCCAGGCCCCCGGCATCTCGGGCTGGATGAAGTACACCTCCATCTTGTGGGGGTAGGCCAGACCCATCGAGCGGTCGAAGGCCTCCTTGCCAAAGGTGTTGAAACCGGCCAGGGCGCGGGGCTGGCCGTCGATGAAGACCTGGGGCCGGCCCAGATGCTGGCGGACCTCCACCTGAGGAGGAATGGGGGTAGCGTGTTTGGCAGTCATAACGCGGACCTCAGTCCACCTCGAGGAAGGTGCCGGCGATATGGCGGGTCCCATCGCCGCGGTTGAAGTAATAGGTCACCAGCACCCGCCCATCGGCCAACTGGCAGGCCCAGGGATAACCCAGGTCGCCGCTGCCCCCGTCGTCGCGCAGCACCAGCTCGGGCCCGGTGAAATCGCGGCAGCCAGGGTCGAGCAGGCGGGCGCGGATGCCGTACGGCTCGTGGCGGTACCCGTAGACCAGCAGGAAACAGCCGTCGTCCAGACGCAGGGCCTGATAGGGATGGCCGATGACCCCCATATCCTTCCAGGGTTCCCAGCTCTGCCCCCGGTCGGTCGAGCGCACCACCACCCCGTGGTCCTGGTACCCGGCGGTGCGCACCAGGGCCACCAGATCCCCCCCGACGGTTTCGATCAGCGAGGTCTCGTTGAACACCACCCGGTCGTCGGCGGCGATGCGGCCCCGGTGCTCCCAGGTCTCGCCCCAGGTGGAGGAGACCAGCAGGTCCAGGGCCGTCTGCCCGGGTTTGTCTCGGGGTGCAGTGGCCACCGCCCAGTAGACCAGCCCGTCGCTGCCCTGCAGCAGGGCGCCCCGGTTCATCGCCGGCACCGGCAACCCCGGATAACAGGTGGCCTGGTCCTCCAGCTGCGGGGGCAGGATGGGCCCCTCCCAGCTATGGCCGGCGTCGTAGGAGCGCATCAGATAACCGCCCAGGAAGGTGAACTTCCAGCCAAAGACCTGGTGCAGCGAATGGGCTTCGGCCTGGCCCACCCCCTCCTCGGGCAAGAGCATCCAGGCGTAGCTGGCCACCAGCAGGGTGCCGTCGTCCAGGTCGATAAGGCAGGGGTCCTGCGAGCCGCCAAAGGGATGGGCGTAGATCAGCTCCGGCTCGGTTGACCAGCTCTGGCCCAGGTCGCGCGAGCGCACCAGCACCAGGTAGCTGTTGGGATCGGCGTGGGTGCAGCCAGGCGCGCCGAAACGGCGGCGCTCGGGAGCCCTCCTGAAGACCACCAGCAACTCCCCGTCCGGCCGCGAGACCACCGAGGGAAAGGCGGCGTAGAACTGCTCGTCCTCGTAGATGACGATGTCTTCGATTTTGCGCACGGGGGGCTCCTTTTCAGGCAGAGGCGACCTTATCGCCCAGCAGACGCCGGGCGTTGTCGCGCAGGATGAGCTGCTTGTCGGCATCGCTCAATTCGGCGGCATCGATGCGGGCCCGCTGGGAAGGGGCGAAGTAGAGCGGGGTATCGGTGCCGTAGAGCAATTTGTCGGCCCCCACCTGGCCGGCGGCCCATTCGATGAGGCCGGGCATCAGGCTGCGGGCGCTGGAGGTATCGGTATACACGTTGCCGTGCCGGCTGGCCTGGATGGCCTTAACCTGTAAGTCCGGGCGATTGCCGGCGGCCCCGCCATTGCCCAGGTGGGCCAGGATCACCTTCACCGCCGGAAAGGCATCGGCGAAAGGCAGGTACGCCGCCGGGGCGCTGAGCGGGTCGCCGCTGTGGGCCATGATCACCGCCTCCTGTTCGGCGGCAAAGGCGAAGAGCGCGCTGCCGTGGTCGGCGATGGGGTACTGGTGTTCCTCGGGATGGATCTTGAGGCCCACACACTGCGGGGTGGCCAGGAGTCGGCGGGCCTGCTCGTAGGTCTGCGGCTGCAGGGGATGCACGACGACCCACCAGCGCAGTTCGGGGAAGCGGGGCACCAGGGCGGCGGCCTCCTCGTTGCCGGCCACCGCGTCGGCCCCGCCGCGCGGGAAGAGCCCCAGGAGCGGCGAGACGATGGTCAGGGCCGTGCGGGCCTGCCGCGCCCGCGCCACCACCACTGCCGGGTCCCCGGTCATGAACTGATTCTCCAGGGAGGTGGTTTCCCGGCGATCGTACACCCCGTAGTGGGCGTGTACATCGATGGCAGCGATCTCGATTGCAGACATCGGCATTGCTCCTTTCAAAGGCCCAGCAGACGGGCAGCGGTGCCGCCCATGATTGCGGCGAGCTGCTCGGGGCGGAGGAAATCACAGTATTTCTCGATCCAGGCCCGCGACTGGCGGTAGGTGCAGAAGCGGTTCTGGAAGGGCATGTCCGTGCCCCACAACAGGCGCTGGGCCCCGAGGCGCTCCACCAGCTCGGCCAGGGTGGGCCACACCTCGCGATAAGGGTAGTCGAAGAGATCCCCCAGCCGCACCGGGAAACACACCTCCAGATGGAGGTTGGGATGGGCGAAGGCCTCCCAGATGGCTTCGGGCAGTTCGATGCGGTCCCCCTCCAGAAAGGCCCGCCAGGGGAACCCGTGGGTCAGGCTGCACACGGCCTGCGGGTAGCGCTCCATCCAGCGTTTCAGGATGGCCAGCTCGTCGAGATAGCCTTGCCGCTGCTCGGCCGGCGAGCGCTCCCGCCCCGACAGATCTTCGGGTCCGCTGCCCAGGGTGAAGAAGACCGGCACGCCAAAGGAGAGGGCCGCCTCCCAGAAGGGCCGGTAAAACCCGTCGTCCCAGGGGGCCGGGCGGTCGAGGTAGGCCAGGGGCGGGATGAATTTGATGGCGTGCAGGCCGTGCACCTCGAGGGCGGTGCGCAACTCCTCGATCACCGCCTCGGTCTGGGTGCGGATGCGCCATTCGTCCACCGGGGCCATGGAGCGCAGGCGCTCCGGATAGAGGCGCACACATTCGCCCAGGAAGGCGCTGTCGCGCCCCAGCATGGGGTCGGTGTGCAGCAGGGCCACGTCCACCCCGGCGTAGTCCATCTCCCCGATCAGGCTGTGGGGGGTGTATTCCAGGTCGCGCAGGTTGGGCGGATAGAACTGTTTGGTATAGTCCTCGCCCACCGCGGTCCACACCACCCGGCCCCGTTGCCGGTCGGCGCGGAATTGCACCTCGGGGAGGTGGGCCAGGTCGTGGCGACCCTCCGGGTCGAGGGGACGCGAGGAGGCCGGCGCCCGGTCGCGGATTCGCCAGGCCGGCTGATGATGGCCGGCGTGGGCCGCCTGCAACCAGCGCAGGTGTTCGGCGGCGCTGGCATGGCCGGCCGGGGAATCGGCCGGTTCGAAGCAGTAGACATGGGAATCGACGATCATCTCAATCCCTCCAGATAGGCGCTCACCGCCCGACCTTCGCGCTCCCGCAATTGCAGGCGCTGGTGCACCAGTTCAGTCATCTTTTCCAACTCCTTTTCCGTGCCTGCCGGGGCATGGGCCGGATCGGCAAAGAAGCGCTGCGCCGCCTCGAGGCGCGCCGGCGACGCCCCGTCGGCCAGCCAGGGCAGGTACGCCGCGTCCTCGGGCGGGATGCGGGCGGCGAGGGTCGCATAGTGCGCCTGCATCCAGGCAAAGACCCGGTCGCGGTTCGACGGGACCTTCTCGGCCAGGGTGAAGGGAACCTCCAGGTACTCCTGGGGCCGGAGCGGACCGCTCAATACGTACTCCAGCACCGCCTCCACCGCCTGCGGGTCGGCGAAGCGGCCCAGGGCATCGAGGTACTGGGCGCGCTCAACGGGCAAGGCCGCTGCCTCGAACCTCATCCTCAACTGCGCAAACCCCGCCCGGTCGCCCCGAAAGGCCGCCACCCGCAGCGCCGCCCCGGCCAGGGCCGGATCGACGGCGGCCGGATCGCGGCCATAGGCCAGGGCCAGGGAATCCGCAAAGGCACCCACCTGGGGATCTCTGCCTCGGATGCCCAGGGATTCGATCAGCTTGGGCCGCAAGAGCGAGACGGTCTCGGCCTCCGCCGGATCCCGGACCAGGCCGTAACGGGCGAGCGCCGGGGCCAGCATCTTCCGCACGTAGCGGGCATAGGCGGTTTCTCGGCCAGCGGTTTCGGCGGCAAAATTCTCCCCGACGGCCGCCACGGCACCGATCAACGCCAGCAGCACCTCGGGCTGGGGATCACCGGCAAAACCCTCCAGGGCCTGGAGGTAGGTCCGGGCGTCGAGCTGGCCTCCGTCCAGCAGGGCAGCCAGATGGTCGATCAACCCCACCCGCTCGCGGGGAGTCAACAGGGCCTGGGCATGCCCGGCCAGCTCGGCCAGCATCGCCGGGGGCACCTGCCAGCGGTAGTACCCCCTTTCCCCGGCATTGGCATGGACCCAGGCCGGCTGCGCCGAGGTCGCCAGGGTGCAGAGCTGGGTGGACTGGCTGAACAGCAACTGCTGGGTGCGCAGCGAGTCGCCATCCGGGTCTTTGAGGACCACGGGGATCTGCCACTGCGCCGCCGGCGCCCAGGCCCCGGGCCTGAGGTAGCGCTGCTGGCGGAGCCGCACCCGGTGGCCGGGCAGCAACTCGGCGCTGACCAGGGGGATGCCGGGCTGATCGAGAAAGGTGGACATGGCCGGGCCCAATTCCCGGCCGGCCTCCCGCGACAGGACGGCCCACAGGTCCCCGGCCACTGCGTTGCCCTGGGCGTGGGCCTGCAGATAGGCGATCACCCCGCGGCGGAAGGGCTCGGGCCCCATCCAATGCTCGAACATGCCCAGCACCGCCCGACCCTTCTCGTAGGCCAGATCGTCGAAGAGCTGACCGGGGTTGTCGGCGGGGCCGACCGGCTGCCGGATGGCCCGCACCGCCAGTTGGGCGTCCTCCCGCATGGCCCACTGCACCTCCTGTAGCTCGGTGACGCCGATGCCGTACTCGGAGAAAAGCCCGTCGGCCAGCTTGTACGCCAGCCAATCGGCAAAAGACTCATTCAGCCACAGATCGTCCCACCAGGCCATGGTAACCAGGTCGCCAAACCACATATGGGCCAGTTCGTGGGTGAGGATGATGCCCAGCCGCTGCCGCTGGGCCGGGCTAGTGGCCTGCGGGTCGAGCAGGAGGATCTCGTCCCTGAAGGTCACCGCGCCGGGGTTCTCCATGGCCCCGGCCAGGAACTCGGGCACCCCGATCAGGTCCAGTTTCTCGTACGGGTACGCCGAGCCGAAATAGGCCTCCAGGGCCTGCAGGACCGGCGGGGTTAGGCGCAGGACTTCGGCGGCCAGGCGAGTGTTGCCCGCCGTGGTGACCACCTGTCCGGGCACTGAGAGGCCGGGGATGGGAACCTCCTCCAGCGGCCCCACCGCCAGCGCCAGCAAGTAGGAAGGCAGGGGCGGCGTCTTTTTGAAGGTCAATTCCCGCCAACCGGCGACCATCCGCTCCCCCTCGACCGGGGTGTTGGCCACCGCCCTCAGGTCTGCCGGCACGCAGAGGACCAGCTGGTAGGGAATCTTGAAACCGGGCTCATCCCAGCAGGGAAAGGCCTGGCGCGCGTACCAGGCCTCGAACTGGGTGAACAGATAGGCCTGGCCTCCGGTTTCCACCTTGTACAGGCCCAGGGCCCGGGTATCGTAGTTGTTGGCGAAGTCGATGCGGAGTTGGTACTGGCGCGCGGGCGAGAGCGCGGCCTCGGCGCGGACCTCCACCAGCCCGGTCTGGCCCAGGTGCCATTGCAGTGGCACCTGCACCTCCCCCTCCCGCAGTTCCAGCCTGGTGATGGACAGGTCCTCGGCGTGAAAGCGGAAGCTGCGGGTGGACTGCTCGGCGCGCAGGGCAATGGCCACGGCGCCGGTATACGTGGTATCTGCGGGGTCGAGGCGCAGTTCGATCCGCTCTTCAATCGGCACCACCTCCCGCCCCAGGCGCAGGTCATCCCCCGCCGCCCACAGGAGCGATGGGAGCAGCAGCAGCGCCCCCCACCGCAGCCTCACCGATCCACCCCGCTCTCCCAGTGCTGCACCAGCGGCTCCAGCTCCTGCCAGAAGGCCTCGGGGATGAGCACCTGCCCGGCCAGGGTGTTGTCGCGGGCCTCCTCGGCGGTGCGGGCCCCGGGGATGGTGGCCGCCACCTGCGGATGGCGGGTGCACCACTGCAGGGCCGCGGCGGCCAGAGGAATGTGGTGCTCGCGGCACAGCGCCTGGATCTGCGATACCCGGTCGAGCAGCCGCGCACTGAAACGCCGGGCCAGATAATCGGTGCCCGGCTGCGGCCCGGTGGCCAGCAGGCCCCGCTCCAGGGGGGTGGCCACCACCAACCCCACGTTGTGGCGCACCGCCGCCGGCAGGATGCGCTCCAGGCCCTTCTGGTTGAGCAGGCTCCACGCCTCGGGCACCACGGCCGCATCGAACTCCCCGGTCTCGATATAGGGCGCGTTGGTGTCCGGCTCGTTGGCGGCGATGCCCACCGCCTTGACGACCCCCTGCGCCTGCAGCCGGCGCAGGGCACCCAGCGCCCGATCCGGACCCAGGATCTGCGCCATGGGCCAACCCATGGGGTCGTGGATATAGAGCACCGCGAAGCGTTCCAGGCCCAGGCGCCGCTGGCTCGCCTCCACGCTGCGCATCACCGCGTCGTAGGAGAAATCGTAGCCGGCGTAGATCCGCCCCACCTTGGTGGTCACAGTGCAGCCGGCCGCCAGGTCGGGCCGCTCGCGCAGGGCGCGGCCGATCAGTTCCTCGCTGCGGAAATCCCCGTACAGGGGCGCGGTGTCGATCAGGGTCCCGCCGGCTTCCAGGGCCGCGTGTACCGCCTGTACCCCCAGCTCCAGATCCATGTGCTGCGGCTGGCCGCCGTAAATCCTGGGGGCCAGTTCGGCCCGGGGCACTCCGATGAAGGCGGCCCCCAGTCCGACGATGCCCACTTCCACCCCGGAACGGCCCAATCCCTTTTTTTGCATGAGGCCCCTATTTCTCTCCCGCTGGTTGTCGTTACTTTCTAAGGCATGGAATATACGATGCACCTCCCCCGACCGACCAGCAAGCCATGCTGAGGCGCGCCACCTTCACCGGCCCCTGGGCCGCCGTGCCCCTGGCCTGGACCGACGAGGACGGCGTGGATGAAGAGCGCTTCCGGGCCGACGTGGCCCGTTGCTGCCAGGCCGGCGCTCCCGGCGTGTACACCGGCGGCCCTACAGGCGAGGCCTATGCAGTGGAGTTCGACGAGTTCCAGCTGCTGACCCGCGCCCTGGTCGAGGCCGCCCACAGCCAGGGCAAACCGGCTATGGTCGATTGCACCTCCACCTACACCCTGGGGGCGCTGCGCCGGGCCGAGTTCGCCGCCGGGGTGGGCGCCGATGCGGCGATGGTCGCCCTGCCCTACTGGGCCGAGGTGGGCGAGGAACAGGTGGTCTCTTTCTTCAAGGAAGTGGGGCAGGCCGCCGGTTCCATGGCCCTGGCCATCTGCGACACCCTGCGGGCCAAAAAGGTGCTCACCGTGTACCAGCACCACGCCATCAAGGAGACCGTGCCCAATTATCTGATGGTCTGCGCCACCACCGGCACGGTGGGGCTGGAGCCCGAAGGGTGCCGGGCCCTGGGCGAATTCGTCAATGTCTTTGCCGGGGAACAGTGGTGGGCGCAGCTGGGACCTCGCGGGGTGCGGGGCAGTTGCAGCTCGCTGATGGGCTGGGCCCCGCGCCTGGTGTTAGGGCTGTGGGCACGCCTGCAGGAACAGGACTGGCCGGCCCTGGAGCAGGCCGCACCGCGGCTGGCCGCCCTGCAGCGCTTCCTCGCCCTGCAACTCAACGCGCGCGGCTGCGCCGACACCGCCGCCGAGCGGGCCGGTGTCCAGGCCGGCAATCTGTTGCAGGCCGGCCTGCGCAACCGCAATCCCTATCCTTCGGCCACCCGCGAAGACGTGGAGGCCCTGCGGCAATGGTGCCGCCGCAACTACCCCGAACTACTGCAGGGCTGAGAGGCCCACAGGAGACCTTATGGATATCGCTGCAATCCGCGCCCAGCTGCCCGTGACCCGCGAATGTATCTACCTCAATACCGGCGGCATCGCCCCCAGCCTGGGGGTGGTCACCGATAGCCTGGTGGGCGAATTCCAGGCTATCGGCCAGCACGGCCCGCCGCTGATCATGGACTACCAGCGCTACGCCGAGCGCCTGGAAGCGGCGCGGCAGCACCTGGCCGCCTTCTGCGGCGTCGAAGCCGTCGACCTCTGTCTGACCCACGGGGTGGCCGACGGCACCACCACGGTGTTCAACGGCATCGATTGGCAGGCCGGCGACGAACTCATCCTCACCGACGAAGAGCATCCGGCGGTCAAGATCCCCGCCGAGCGCCTCATCGCCGCCAACGGGGTGAAGCTCCACTACCTGCCCATCGGCGGCAGCGAGGCCCAGATCCTGCAGCGCCTGGAGGCCCTGATCACCCCCAGGACCCGGCTGCTGGCCCTCAGCCACGTCACCACCGACACCGGCACCCGCCTGCCGGCGCGGGCCATCGTCGAACTGGCCCACCAACACGGGGTGCCCGTACTCTACGACGGGGCCCAGTCCCTGGGGCAGTTCCCGGTAGACGTGTCCCAGTTGGGCGCCGACTTCTACAGCCTGCTGGTCTATAAATGGATGTACGGCCCCTACACCGCCGGGGCGCTCTATGTGGAGAAATCGTGGCAGGACCGGCTGCGCGTCGTGCCCTCGAGCGCCAACTACTTCGGCTCCTCGGGGGCGCGCCGCTTCGAGTTCGCCGCCGTCCCCCCGGCCTACTACCATGCCAGCGCGGCAGCGACCAACTACCTCCAGCAGTTGGGCATCCCCCAGATCGAGGCGCAGGTGAACGGACTGGCGACCAAACTCCGGCGCGACCTGGAAAAGGCCGTGCCCGGGCTGGTCATCGAAAACCCGCAGGACCCGGGGATGTGCACCGGCGTCGTCACCTTCCGCGTCGAAGGCGTCGAGGGGCCGCATATCTCCACCGAACTGCGCGCCCGCAAGATCATCACCCGCCCCACCGGCCTGAAGTTCAGCGGGGTCCGGGTTTCGGTCTCCTTCTTCACCACCCAGGAGGAACTCGACGCGCTGATCGCCGCCGTGGGTGAAATCGCCGCCGCCAAACTCCGGGGCTAGGGCCTGGCTGAAAAGTCTCTTTTGGGACCAGGCCCGCGCCTGAAACCTTGCCGCCCCCCTTGCAGCTAGCCGCCGTGCAAGGGGGGCGGCAGGTTCCTAGCCGATTATCTCGCCGATCATCATGATCTGCTGGCCCTGTTCCACCCGGGCGCCCCAGGCCTGGGCCACGACGATGCCGGCCGCGTCGGCGGTGACTGCGAAAGGCTCTTCGTCGAGCCGGTAGAAATCGTGGAGCAGCCCCACGGTCTGGCCCTTGCCCACCTGCTCGCCGCAGTCCACCAGCGGCTCGTAGTGCCCCGGGTAGGGCGCCGTCACCGAGGCAGCCCCGCGCACCAGGCACTGGGTGCCGTCGGCGTGGTGCCCGATGGGCTCGATGGTGCCGCGCAGGTGGCTATTGTGGATGGCGGCGGCCAGCACGCCCTGGCGGGCGAAGCGCACGCCGCGCACGTCGACGGCGGAGCCGTGACCCAGCTCGGTGGCGATGGCGAGCTTGCCGCGGTTGACGGCGTCCTGGAACAGGCCCGCTGAGGTGCCCCCCGGCGACCCGACCCGCGATCCCATGACCACTTGCGTGCCGAACCAGCGCGCCATCTGCTCGCCGCGGGCGTCCGCTGCGGGGTCGTCCTGGCAGTACCACACGGCCCAGTGGGTGAAACGCGCCACCTCGCCCCCCGAGTGCAGGTCGATGGAGATGTCTACATGGGGCCAGATCGCCTGGCGGATGAAGGCGACGATGCGGTGGGTGATGCCGGCCATCGCCGGGGTGGTGCCGGCCCCCTCGACAAAGAGGCGGTTGAGGTTGAAGCCGTCGTCCCCGGTGCTCTCGCGGGTGCCGACGCGGAAGGCCGCCACGTTGAGCACCGGCACCAGGACGATGCGCCCCAGCACGTCTTCGGTGCGGATCTCCCGCAGCAGGTGTTTGATCGCCACCGGCCCCTCGTATTCGTTGCCGTGGTTGCCGCCGAAGGCCACCAGGCCCTCGCCGGCTTTGGCCTGCGGCCCCACGATCACCGTCAGGGGAATGAGGTGGCTGCCCCAGATGCTGGTATGCCCCAGGGCGACCCAGTAGTCGCGGCGGCCGGGGCTCTGCATATCGAGTTGCTCGGGACTGACAATCTGGCGAGTCATCGGTTTTGCTCCTTTGGTTTTGGCGCCGCGACCATGCGGCGGCAAGCCGCTAATTGAGTTCGTCCAGGGTCAACGAGAAACTCGGGGCGAACTGCTCCATGAAATACGCCACTTCCGGCACTGCCAGCCGCTCCAGGTCGCGCTCGATGGCCATCCTGGCCTGCGAGAACTCCTGGTTGCCGGCCTTCAACTCCTCCAGACACTTGAGATAGGCGCACAGCTTGTCGGCGGCCTTGACCAGCCGCAGGCACTCGGCGTCGGCCGCTTCCGGAAAAAGCAGCGTGCGGTACTGCTCGCGCAGCGGGGCCGGCACCATGCCCAGCAGCCGCTGGTTGGCCACCTCCTCGATGCGGCCGTAGGCGGTCTTGATCTCGGGGTTGAAATACTTGATCGGGCTGGCCAGGTCGCCGGTGATCACCTCGCCCACCTCGTGGAAGAGGGCCAGGGCCATCACCCGCTGGGCGTCCACCGCCCCGCCCAGCACCTGGTTGCGGACCAGGGCCAGGCAGTGGGCGACCAGCGCCACCTGCAGGCTGTGCTCCTGGATATTCTCGGGGCAGGTGTTGCGCATCAGGCCCCAGCGCTGGATGAACTTCATTCGCGACAGGTAGGCGAAAAAATGACTGCGTACACTCATGATCCATCCCTTGTTTGACACTGTGCTGAGCCGGCCTTTATTTTACTGCCACCGCCCGCTGCTGTCTATGGTCCATGGCCGGGGCGGCCTCTCTCACCCGCGCCCATGACCTCCGCCCAGTCCCTCGACCATATTGCCCGCCAGACCGCGCTGACCCCCGCTTTTCGCGAGGTGGTCAGCCGTCTGCAGGCCGGCGACCGCGAAATCCTCTTGCAGGGGCTGCCCGATACCCTGGGCGCCTTCCTGCTGGTCCACGTACACCGCAGCCTGGGCCGCCCCCTGCTGCTGGTGGCCGCCGACGAGGACCAGGCCGAGCAATGGCGCGATGATCTACAGACCATCGCCGGCGACGAGGTGGTGCGCTACTTCCCCGCCTGGGATGTGGGCCTCTACGACCAGCGCTCGCCCACCCCTGAGATCACCGGCCTGCGCCTCGAAACCGCCGCCCGCCTGCTGGCCGGCAAACCGACCATCGTCGTCGCTCCGGCCCCGGCCCTGGTGGCGCCGCTCATTCCCCCCTACGCCCTCGAACTGGGCACCTTGCGGCTGCAAAGCGGCCAGGACCGGGAACTCGATCCAGTGGTTGCCCACCTGATCGATGCCGGCTTCGAGCGGGTGCCCACTGTCGACGGGGTGGGCCAGTTCAGCGTGCGCGGCGGCATCCTCGACATCTATCCTGTGGGGGTCGAGCACCCCTATCGCCTCGACTTCTTCGGCGACCGCCTCGAATCCATCCGCCACTTCGACCTCACCACCCAGCGCTCGCTGCACCCCTGCCCCGAAGCCGTACTGCTGCCGGCCGGCGAGGTGATGCTGGGCAGCCTCTTCTACGGCGACTACCTGCAGCGGCTGCGCGATGCCGAATCCCAGGCCCAGATCGGGCTGAGCGAGTTGCGCGACCGGCTGGAACTGGGCGCCTCCCTCGAGGGCATCGAGACCTGGATGGGGGTGCTCTACGGCCCGGGTGAAGGGCTCTTCGCCTACCTCAAGGACCCGCTGGTCTTCTGTCCGGCGCCCGAGGAACTCGGGGATTCCGTCGCCAAGGCCCTGGCCCCCTCGCTTAAGGAATACGAGCGGCACGCCGCCCGCGACCAGCTGATGCCCCCCTCCCTGTTGGTGCACCAGACCGAGTGGCTGGAGCAGCGCCTGGAAAGCAGCGCCCGGCTGCTGCCCGCCCCCCTGGGCCGCGGCGAGCAGGCGCTGCGTTTCGGGGCCCAGTCCTGCCGCAGTTTCCAGGGCGAGTTGAGCCTGCTGCGCCCCGAGGTCACCCGCCTCGAGCAGGAGGGTTATACCCTCCACCTGATGTGCGAGACCCAGGGCCAGCGCGGCCGCCTGCAGGAGATCTTTGCCGAGTGGGCCGACGGGGTCGTCTTCGAGCTGGGCACCCTGCGCCAGGGTTTTGTCTACCCGGCGGCCCAGTTGGCGCTCTTCAACGACCACGAGGTCTTCAGCCGCCAGAAACGCCGCTACCGCTACCGCCGCTTCAAGGCCGCCGCCCCCATCACCAGTTCCAGCACCCTGCAGCGGGGCGACTTCGTGGTGCACGTCGACCACGGCATCGGCCGCTACCTGGGCATCAAACGCCTCGACATCGGCGGCCGGCCCCACGACTGCCTGACCGTCTCCTACCAGGGGGCCGACAAACTCTTCGTGCCCGTCGAGCAGCTCGACCGTCTGCGCAAGTACTCCAGCGACGAGGGCCAGGCTCCCATCCTCAACAAGCTGGGCAGCAACGCCTGGGAGAAGCTCAAGGAGCGGACCCGCGAAGAGATCTTCAAGATGGCCGGCGAACTGATCCAGCTCTACGCCGAGCGCAAGGCCCTGCCCGGTTTCGCCTTCTCCGCCGACACCACCCTGCACCGAGAGCTGGAGGCCTCCTTCCCTTTCCAGGAGACCCCGGACCAGCTGCGCACCATGGAGGAGGTCCGCCAGGACATGGAGGCCCCCCATCCCATGGACCGGCTGGTCTGCGGCGACGTGGGCTACGGCAAGACCGAGGTGGCGGTGCGCGCCGCCTTCAAGGCGGTGGCCGACCACAAGCAGGTGGCGGTGCTGGTGCCCACCACCATCCTGGCCCAGCAGCACTACCAGACCTTCAGCGAGCGTATGGCCCACTCCTCGGTGACGGTGGAGGTGCTCAGCCGCTTCCGCACCGCCCAGCAGCAGAAGGAAGTGCTCGACCGGCTGCGCCAGGGCAAGATCGACATCCTCATCGGCACCCACCGCCTGCTCTCTCAGGATGTCAAGTTCCGCGATCTGGGGCTGCTGGTCGTCGACGAGGAGCAGCGCTTCGGCGTCAAACACAAAGAGAAACTCAAACAGCTCAAGCGCCAGGTCGATGTGCTCACCCTCACCGCCACCCCCATTCCGCGCACCCTGCACATGGCGCTGATGGGCTCGCGCGACATGTCGGTGATCAACACCCCGCCCCAGGACCGGCTGCCCATCCACACCGAGATCCTGCCCTTCGACGAGCAGCGCATCGCCGCCGCCGTGCTGCGCGAGGTGGAGCGCCACGGCCAGGTCTACTTTGTGCACAACCGGGTCAAGTCCATCCACAGCCTGGTCGAGTACCTGCAGGAGTTGCTGCCCCAGGTGCGCTTCGGGGTGGCCCACGGCCAGATGGGGCCCCGGCAGTTGGAACAAATCATGCACGACTTCCTCGACAAGAAATACGACTGCCTGGTCTGCACCATGATCATCGAGTCGGGCATCGACATCCCCTCGGTGAACACCATCCTCGTCAACCGCGCCGACGCCCTGGGGCTGAGCCAGCTCTACCAGATCCGCGGCCGGGTAGGGCGCTCCAAAGACCGGGCCTTTGCCTACCTGCTGGTGCCCAAAGGCAAGAAGTTCAACCGCAAGAGCCTGCTGCGCCTGCGGGCCATCGAGGAGTTCGCCGACCTAGGCTCGGGCTTCAACATCGCCATGCGCGACATGGAGATCCGCGGCGCCGGCAATCTGGTGGGGGCCCAGCAGCACGGCTTCATCACCGCCGTGGGTTTCGACCTGTACTGCCGCCTGCTCGAAGAGGCCATGCACGAGCTCAAGGGGGAGGCAATCGAGTCGGCGGTGGAGCCGGAGATCAAGATCGCCGCCACCGCCTATATCCCCGAGGACTACGTGCCCGACGCCGACCAGAAGATGTCCTTCTACCAGCGCCTGGCCGGGGCCCGCCGGCTGGTCGACCTGCTCTCCATCCAGGAGGAGTTGGAGGACCGCTTCGGCCGTATGCCCTTCCCCACCCGCTCGCTCCTGCACCTGATGGAGATCAAGGTGATGGCCCGCCAACTGGGTGTGGCCCTGGTCCAGCTGGAGCGCTCGCGCCTGCGCCTGGTCTGGCCCCCCGAGTTCCAGCCCGCCCGCACCGATATCCAGCGCCTGGTCGAGAAAAGCCCGGCCCAGCTCGAATTCAACCTCGGCGAGCAGTTCACCATCGAGGCCCAGGTGAGTGGCAGCGACGAGCAGGAGCGGTTGGAAGGGGCCAAAAATATCTTGCAGGAGGTCCTCTGAGCAGTCTATCTTTAAATGTTCGCACGAAGGCCCCTCTGGCGCAGCGCGGCCGCGCGATGCCAGAAGGGTTTTTTATTGGATTGAAGCGATGCTGAGACTACTCCTGTGGTGCTGCGCCGGGCTCCTGGCCGCCTGTTCCTCCAGCTCCACTGAAGACGGAGTAGTGGCGCGCGTCGAGGAGGCGGTGCTGACCGCCGCCGACCTGGACAATCTCCTGCCCGCCGAACTAGGCCTGGGGCAGGGGACCGCCGAGAAGGCGCAGTTTGTCGAGCACTGGGTCGAGGAGCAGTTGCTCTACCAGGAGGCCCTCAGCCGCAAACTGGATCAGCAGCCCCGCACCCAGCAGTTGCTGGAGCAGGCCCGCCGCGACCTGCTGGTGGCCGCCCTGCTCAGCGCCGAATTCGAGGGCCAGGATACCCAGGTCAGCGAGGCGACCATCCAGCAGTACTACGCCGAAAACCGCGAGGAATTCCGCCGCAGCAAACCCGAGATCCGCGCCCTGCATATCCTGCTGGCCACCGAGGACGACGCGGTGGCCAAACGCCAAGCCCTGCGCAGCGGCGCCTCCTTCGAGGAGTTGGCCCGCCTGCACTCCCTCGACCAGGAAACCAAGGGCCGGGGGGGGGACCTGGGGTATTTCTCTGCCGACGACAACCCCACCCTGTGGGAAGCCTGCCGCGGCCTGCCCTTCAAAACCCTTTCCGAGCCCATCCAGACCCAGTACGGCTACCATCTCGTCCAGGTGCTCGACCGCCAGGAAGCCGGCACCATCAAGGAACTGGACCAGGTCCGCCCGCAGATCGTCGACGCCCTGGTCCGCCAGGACTACCATCAGCGGTTGGCGGAACTGATCGGCAAGCTCAAGAGTTCCAGGAACTGGACCATAGACGAACGCCAACTGGGAGCCTCAAAAACCCATTAAACACATGCGCGATTCCCTCTGCTGTTTCGCCCTGATCCTGGGACTCGGCGCGGTGTTGCCCGCCGGAGCCGCCCCCGAACTGCTCGACCGCATCGTCGCCGTGGTCGACAACCAGGTCATCCTCTGGTCCGAAGTCAATTTCCGCGTGTTGCAGGAATTGCAGGAGCGCGGCTATCGCCAGCAGCCCAAGCCCGAGGAATTGGCCCGCCTGCGCCAACGGGCGCTGGAGACGATGGTGGACGAAAACGTGCTGGTGCTCAAGGCCCAGAAGGACAGCCTGCAAATCGACGAGAGCCAGGTCGAGGCCCTGCTCGGCCAGCGCCTCCAGGAAATCAAGTCGGGCATGACGACCACCGAGTTCAACAACATGCTCGAGCAGGCCGGCCTCAGCGAGCGCCAGCTCAAGACCCGCTACCGCAAGGATATCCGCCACAACCTGCTGGCCGATCAGCTGCGCAGCCAACTGGCCATGCGCCTCTATGTGGGCCGCAAGGACGTCGAGACCTACCGGCAGACCTACCGCGATTCGCTGCCCCCGCGCCTCTCGCTCAGCAAGATCAGCATCAAGGTGAAACCCGCCCCCGAGGTGCTGGCCGGCGCCCGGACCAAGATCGAGGAGGTCAACCAGAAGCTGCAGGCCGGCGAGGCCTTTGCCGATCTGGCCCGCCGCTACTCCGAGGATCCGGGCACCGCTGCCAATGGGGGCGACCTGGGCTGCTTCAAGAGCGGCCAGCTGGTCGCCGAATTCGAGGAAGCCGCCCGCCAGCTCAAACCCGGCCAGATCAGCGAGCCGGTGCTCACCCCCTACGGGTACCACCTCATCCAGTTGCGCGAAAAACGCGAGGAAGAGGTCTGCGCCAGCCACATCCTGGCCCGCGCCCCCATGGACCAGCAGGACCGCGAACGCACCGCCACCCAGCTCGAGGAGCTGCGCCAGCGCGCCAGCGGCGGCGAGGATTTTGCCCAGCTGGCCAGGGAATACTCCGAAGACCTCTCCTCGGCCCAGCGCGGCGGCTTGTGGCAGATCCTGCCCAGCGATCAGCTGCCCTCCTTCCTCCAGCCCCACCTGAATCACCTCAAGCTGGGGGAGATCTCCGACCCCTTCTTCCTCGAAGACAGCGGCCACCTGCTCAAGATCAACGACGACCAGGCGACCATCGAGAACCTGGTGCGGGAGGCGCGCCTCGAAGCGGCCATGCGCCGCCTCATCGAGGACTACAAGCAGCAGATCCACATCGAGCAGCGCCTTGCCCCCGAGTTTCTCCACCAGCCCGCGCTGCTGCCGCCCGCCCCCGCGCCCTAACCCGGCCATGTCCCGCCTCGACCTGTACCTGAAAAACACCGGTCTCTTCCGCCAGCGCAGCGCCGCCCGCCAGGCCTGCGATGCCGGGCAGGTCTGGGTGGCCGGGCAGCCGGCCAAGGCCAGCCGCGAGGTCCGGGCCGGCGAGGTGCTGCGCCTGTCTCTGCCCGACAGCGAACTGGAGGCCGAGATCATCGCCGTCCCCCAGCATCCGGTGTCCAAACGAGATCGTCCGCGGTACTTCCGGGTCATCCGCACCGAAAGCCGGTCTCCCGTCGAGCAGGCCTTCGGTTTTGACGAGGAACCGCACTATTGACCGCCAACCCCGCCGAATACCAGCCCTACGAAGGCCTGGCGACCATCTACGACTACGTCATGCGCCATGTGGATTACGCCGACTGGGCCGCTCATGTCTGCGCCCTCTTCACCCGCTTCGACCACCCCCCCCGGCAGTGTGTGGACCTGGCCTGCGGCACCGGCAGCACCCTCTTCGAATTGCACCGCATGGGGCTGCAGGTGAGCGGGGCCGACGGCTCGGCGGCCATGCTCGAGGTGGCCCGCCAGCGGCTGGCCCGGGCCCGGGTGGAGATTCCGCTTTTTCACCGCGACCTGCGCCAACTGAGCGGCCTGGGCCCCTTCGACACCGCCCTGTGCCTCTACGACAGTTTTAATTACCTTCTTTCTCCCGCCGACCTGGACCTCGCCCTGGCCGAAACATGCAGTATACTATTGCCGGGGAATTTCTTTATTTTTGATGTATGTACCGAGAAAAACTCCCTCCGCCACTTTCGCGACGTGCGCGATGAGGAGCGGGGGCCAGGCTTTGGCTATCGGCGCCACAGCTATTACGACCGCGAGCAAGGGTTGCAGTTCAACCGCTTCCATATCCGTTTCGACGGTCAGGAGACGGAATTGGAGGAGTGCCACGTGCAGCGCATCTACCCTGTGGATGAAGTCATTGCCCGGATCGAAGCCAGTCCCTTTGAGTTGCGGGGGAGCTTCGACGGCTTCACCTTTGCGCGCGGCTCCGAGAGATCGGAGCGCATCCACTTTGTTCTCCAGCGGCCCCGCTGAAGCTGGCGCCACCCTGTAGACAGGACCCAATGCACGCGACGAGTCCTTCCATCGATCTGCCCGAACTCCCGGACGCCCTCGCCTTCGTGCGCACTGGGACCCGTTTCGTGCTCACCTCACACGTCAACTGCGACGGCGACGGCGTCGCCGGCTGTCTGGCGCTGCAGGCCATCCTCCGCAGCCTCGGCAAAAAGGCCGAGGTGATCCTGCCCGATCCGCCCAATTCCCAATACAGCTTTCTCGAAGGATGGGAAGATATCGAGACCGCCGGTTCGCAGCCGCCCGCCACCAAGGCCGAGCGCCTGATCGTGCTGGACTGCCCCTCCCTGACCCGCATCGGCAAGATCGAAGAGCACATCGACGAAGGCACCAAGGTCCTGGTTCTCGACCATCACCAGGACAGCCTGCCCTTCGGCCACGTCAATCTGACCACCCCGCAGTCGAGTTCCTCCAGCGAGTTGGTCTACCATCTGGGCGTGGCTCTGGGCTTTCAGTTCACCCCGGCGGTGGCCGAGCAGATCTACATGGGCATCCTCTTCGATACCGGCGGCTTCCGCTACGCACTGACCACCCCCACCACCCTCGAGGTGGGCGCCCAGTTGGTGCGCGCCGGCGCCCGTCTCGACTTTATTGCCGACCGGCTCTTCAACAACCAGAGCCTGCCGGTGCTCAAGCTGCTGGGCCGGGCCCTCGAGTCGCTTCAGTTGTACTGCGCCGACCAGGTGGCCGTCGTCCACCTCAGCCATGCGGACCTCGACGGCGGCATGGACCATATCGACGTGGTCAATTACGGCTTGATGGTGCAGAGCGTGGAGGTGTCGGTGGCCCTCAAGGAGCAGACCCCCAAGCAGTATCGCGTCAGTCTGCGGTCGCGCGAACACGTTGACGTGCGCGAAATCGCCGCCGTTTTCGGCGGTGGCGGCCACACCCGCGCTGCCGGCTGCCGCCTCGAGGGTGATGCCGCGCAGGTGCGCGCCCAGTTACTGGCCGAAATCGAAAAACACCTCTGAGGAGGTTCCCCAGGTGCATCTGGTCACACTCAAAGATTGGTCCGCCGCCCAGATTCACGAGGTGGTGGCCACCGGCAGCGCCCTCAGGAAAAACCCCGGCCAGAACACCCAGACCCTGGCTGGCCGGACCCTGGCCCTGCTCTTCCAGAAGACCTCGACCCGCACCCGCTGCGCCGGCGAGATCGGCATCGCCCAACTGGGCGGCCGCCCCCTCTACCTCGACTGGCGCAGCACCAACTTCGGACTGGCCGACCTGGCCGACGAGATCCGGGTGCTGGCCGAGTACGTCGACTTCATCGTCGTCCGCTTTCTCAAAAATAGTGATGTACGCCGCGCCGCCGAGGCTTCGCGGGTGCCGGTGATGAATGGCTGCTGCGACCGCTACCACCCCATGCAGATCCTCGCCGACCTGCAGACCATCCACGAATCCCTGGGCCGGTTGGAAGGGGTGCGCCTCACCTACGTGGGGGCGCACAACAACGTCTGCAACTCCCTGATCGCCGCCGGCCTCAAGGTCGGCATGAAGGTCACCGTGGCCACCCCCGAACCCGAGCCGGCCGCCGCCGACGCCGAGTTGTGCGCCGCCGGACGTCAGGCAGGGCTCTACGCCACCACCACAGACCTGCGGGCCGCCCTCGACCAGTGCGACGTGATCTACACCGACACCTGGATCGACATGGAGTACTTCCTGGACCCGGCCTTCGCCGCCGAGAAGGATCGCCGGCTCCAGCTCTACATGCCCTACCAGCTCAACCACCAGTTGCTGGCCGGACGCGACCTGCGCATCATGCACTGCCTGCCGGCCCACCGGGGCTACGAAATCGACGGCGCGCTGCTCGACGACCCGCGTTCCATCATCATGGCCCAGGCCCAGAACCGCCTGCACAGCCAGAAAGCGGTGCTACTCCACCTGGCCGCCAACTCCTGAGCCGCCCATGACCCCGGCGCCCGGCACCCGGCACCCGCGATGGCCGGGCATCTGCAAGGGATGGGCACTGCTGCTGGGGTGGTTGCTGCTGCTGGCCGCCACACCCCACCCGCAGGAGCACGGGGCCCCCGCCGACACCACCCACGCCGGCTCCCCCCGGGCAGCCAAAACGCGCGGCCATCTCGCCAAGGACAGCACCGCCGCCAACACCGCCAAGGCCCCGGCCGACTCGGCGCTCGTCCCCCTACCCAGATCCCGGGCCCGCGCCGAGGCCGAACCCGACACCATCCCACCCAAACGCCCGGTCAACCGCTACCGCATCGTCCAGCCCTATGTGCCCGCCTCAGCCACCGAGCGCCAGGTGGCCATCAGCCGCGGCCGCTCCAAGGCCAATCTCGGCAGCCGCGACGGGGTGCAGGCGGGCAGCATCTTCTCGGCGGTCAACGGCGGCCTGGTGATCGGCCTGGTCCAGGTGGACAGCATCGGCCACGACACCTCCTGGGTGCGGCTGATCAAACTCGAAAACGTGCTCGACCCCCGCCAGCCCTACCCCCTCGACCGCAGTTGTGAACTGCAGCCCAAACTGGTGACCCTGGAGACGGTCCACTTCGAAGGCGAGACCCCTCTGATCTCCCAGGCCCTCGAAGACCGGCTGGCCCACATGGCCAGCTTCATCAGCGCCTTCCCCGAGGCCCCGGTGCTCATCGAGGGCCACAGCGACAGCGGCGGCAAGAAAGGCCAGGCCATGGCCCTCTCGCTGCAGCGGGCCGAACGCATCAAAACCTACCTGCACGAGTACTACCATCTCCCCAAGGCGCGTATGTACACCCGGGGTTACGGCGACACCCGCCCGCTGGCCGCCAACGCCAGCGAGACCGGCCGGCGCCAGAACCGCCGGGTCGAGATCCTGCTCGTCGACAAGGTACCCGCCCCGCCCGACACCGCCGCCGCCAAGCCGGCGGGCAAGAAAAAGAAGCCCTAGCTGCCCTCGTTCCGCAGGTAAGTCCCGCTCTTCCCGCCCCGCTTTTCCACCAGCCGCACCTGCGAAATCACCATGCTCCGGTCCACGGCCTTGCACATGTCGTAGATGGTCAGCAGGGCGACGCTGGCCCCCACCAGGGCCTCCATCTCCACCCCGGTGCGGTCGGCGATGCGGGCCTGGACCTCCACCTGGACCCGGTCTTCGCCCACCGCAAACTCGATATCGACAGCCGTCAGGTTGAGGGTATGGCAGAGCGGGATCAGCTCGCCGGTGCGTTTGGCCGCCATGATCCCGGCCAGCCGGGCCGCCTCCAGCACATTGCCCTTGGCCACCTTGTTGGCCGCGATCAGTTGCACCGTCTCCGGCTTCATGACGATCTCACCCCGCACCCGCGCCAGCCGCTGGCTCGGTTTTTTAGCCCCCACGTCCACCATGCGCAGCCGGCCTTGGGCGTCGAGGTGGGTCAGTTTCTTGGCCATGTGATCCTCCAAAAGAAAAAGCTCCAGAGCTCCCGGTCGTCGGGCGCTCTGGAGCCTGGTTTCAGCTCTGGCGGTTCAACTGCCTACATGTTCTGGATGATGGCGGTGCCGAACTCGGAGCACTTGACCTCTTTGGCGCCTTCCATCAGGCGGGCGAAGTCGTAGGTGACCACCTTGCTGGAGATGGCTTTCTCCAGCCCGTTGATGATCAGCTCGGCCGCTTCGTCCCAGCCCAGGTGCCGCAGCATCATCTCGCCCGAGAGAATCACCGAACCGGGATTCACCTTGTCCTGGCCGGCGTACTTGGGCGCCGTGCCGTGAGTGGCCTCGAAGATGGCGTGCCCGCTGATATAATTAATGTTGCCGCCCGGAGCGATGCCGATGCCGCCCACGCAGGCGGCCAGGGCGTCGCTGACGTAGTCGCCATTGAGGTTGAGGGTGGCGATCACCGAGTACTCGGCGGGACGGGTGAGGATCTGCTGCAGAAAGGCGTCGGCGATCACGTCCTTGACGATGATCTCGCGGCCGCCGGCCTTGAGCCGCATCCAGGGCCCCCCGTCGATGAGCTCGCCGCCGTACTGGGTCTGGGCCACTTCATAACCCCAGTCGCGGAAGCCGCCCTCGGTGAACTTCATGATGTTGCCCTTGTGCACCAGGGTGACGCTGGGCTTGCCCTGAGCAATGGCGTAGTCGATGGCCGCTTTGACCAGACGGGCCGTGCCTTCCTGCGACACCGGCTTGATACCCAGGCCCACGGTATCGGGGAAACGGACCTTCTGGTAGAGCTTGGGGAAGTTCTCCTTGAGCAGCGCCTTCAATTTTTCGGTGTCGGCGGCGCCGTGCTGAAATTCGATACCGGCGTAGATGTCCTCGGTGTTCTCGCGGAAGATGACCATATCGACCAGCTCGGGATGCTTCACTGGCGAGGGCACGCCCTGGAAGTAGCGCACCGGCCGCAGGCATACGTACAGGTCGAGAATCTGGCGCAGGGCCACGTTGAGGCTGCGGATGCCGCCGCCCACCGGGGTGGTCAGCGGGCCCTTGATGCCCACCAGGTATTCGCGGAAGGCGTCGACCGTGGCGTCGGGCAGCCAGTTGCCGGTGGTGTTGAAGGCCTTTTCGCCGGCCAGCACTTCCATCCAGGCGATCTGGCGTTTGCCGCCGTAGGCCTTGCTCACCGCCGCGTCGAGCACGCGCACGGAAGCAGCCCAGATATCAGCGCCGGTGCCGTCGCCCTCAATGAAGGGAATGATGGGGTGATCGGGCACGGCCAGCTGGCCGTCGCGCAAGGTAATACGCTCGCCCCCAGCGGGCAGCGCGGGTTTCCATTCAGCCATTTGATCCTCCTCGGTCGTTTAGCTAACGAGGTGGTAAAACTTAGAAACTTTGCCCCCCGCTGGCAAACGGGACCGGCAGCGGCACCCGCTCGCCGAGCCCCGCAGGCGACACCTGCTCCCAGGTTCCCCCGAACACCTCGGCGAAACACCGTCCAGCCTGACTGGCTACCTCTTCCAGGGCCGGAGGCCGGGACAGCAGGGCCGCCAGCGAAGTGACCACCCGGCTGTCCAGTCCACAGGGCTGGATGGCCCGGAAAGGGGCCAGTTCCGGATTTACATTGAGGGCGAAGCCGTGTATGGTGATCCACCGCCGCACGTGTACGCCGATAGCGGCGACCTTCTCCTCTCCCACCCAAACCCCGGTCAACCCCGGGCGGGCCCGGCCCTTTAGCCCGTAGCCGGCCAGCAGGCGGATCAGCACCTCCTCGAGCCGGCGCACGTAGCGGTGCAGATCCTGCTCGGGGGGAGCCAGGGCCAGGATGGGATACCCCACCAATTGGCCCGGCCCGTGATAGGTTATGCTCCCCCCTCTTTCCACGGGCACCACCTCGATGCCTGCCCCCGGACCAGCGGGCAGGTGTTCGGGCCGGGTGGCCCGGCCGCAGGTGTAGGTGGGGGGGTGTTCGACCAGCAGGAGCAGGTCCGGCAACCGGCCCAGCCGGCGGCCTTCCCGCAGTTCCTGCTGCCAGGCCCAGGCCTGGCGATACCCCACCCGACCCGCCCAGCAAACCCACCGCTGATCCATCTTATCCCTTGTGTCTTTTGGTGTGCCATGCTATATTTAAAACTTGAATCGGAAATTTTGAGCACTCCCCCTCTGAGAGTGCTAATTTAAATAAGCAACAAGTAATCAACACTTTAGGAGGATAACACCATGGCAGCAAAACAACTTCAGTTTGACCTTGTCGCCCGCGACTCGCTCTTGCGCGGGGTGGACAAGCTGGCCGATACGGTCAAGGTAACTCTCGGTCCCCAGGGCCGCAATGTGGTCCTCGACAAGAAGTTCGGCTCCCCCACCATCACCAAGGACGGCGTTACCGTCGCCAAGGAGATCGAGCTGAAGGACCCCTATGAAAATATGGGGGCCCAGATGGTGCGGGAAGTGGCTTCCAAGACCAGCGACGTGGCCGGCGACGGCACCACCACCGCCACCGTGTTGGCCCAGGTCATCTTCCGCCAGGGTCTCAAGAACGTCACCGCCGGCGCCAACCCCATGGACCTGAAGCGGGGCATCGACAAGGCCGTCGAAGTGGTGATCGGCGAGATCAAGAAGATGAGCAAGGAAGTCAAGACCCACGAGGAGATCGCCCAGGTCGCCACTACCTCCGCCAACAACGACAAGGCCATCGGCGAGTTGATCGCCGACGCCATGGACAAGGTCGGCAAGGACGGGGTGATCACCGTCGAGGAAGCCAAGAGCACCGACACCACCCTCGAGGTGGTCGAGGGTATGCAGTTCGACCGCGGCTACCTCTCCCCCTATTTCATCACCGATCAGGGCACCATGGAGGCGGTCCTCGAAGACGCCTACATCCTGATCTACGACAAGAAGATCTCGGCCGTCCGCGACTTGGTCCCCGTGCTCGACAAGGTGGCCCAGATCGGCAAGCCGCTGCTGATCATCGCCGAGGACATCGAGGGCGAGGCCCTGGCCGTGCTGGTGGTCAACACGCTGCGCGGCACCCTGAAGGTGGCCGCGGCCAAGGCCCCCGGCTTTGGCGACCGCCGCAAGGCCATGCTCGAAGACATCGCCGTGTTGACCGGCGGCCAGGTCATCTCCGAGGAAACCGGCCTCAAGCTGGAGAACGTCACCCTCAAGGACCTGGGCCAGGCCAAACGCGTGGTCCTCGACAAGGACAACAGCACCATCATCGAAGGCTCGGGCAAGGGCGCTGATATCAAGGGTCGCGTCGCCCAGATCCGCCGCCAGATCGACGAGACCACCTCCGATTACGACCGCGAGAAGCTGCAGGAGCGCCTGGCCAAGCTGGCCGGCGGCGTGGCCGTCATCAACGTGGGTGCCGCCACCGAGACCGAAATGAAGGAAAAGAAGGCCCGCGTCGAGGACGCCCTGCACGCCGCCCGCGCTGCGGTCGAAGAAGGCGTAGTCCCCGGCGGCGGCGTGGTCTTCATCCGCGCCCGCAAGGCTCTCGACACCCTGAAGCTCGAAGGCGACCAGGCCACCGGCGTCAACATCATCCGCCGCTCCCTCGAGGAGCCGCTGCGGCAGATCTCGGCCAACGCCGGCTTCGAAGGCGCCATCATCGTCAACAAGGTCAGCGAGGGCAAGGGTGCCTTTGGTTTCAACGCCCGCACCGAGGAATACGAGGACCTGGTCAAGGCCGGCATCACCGACCCGGCCAAGGTCTCGCGTATCGCCCTCGAGAACGGCTCCAGCATCGCCGGCCTGCTGCTGACCACCGAGGCCCTGATCGCCGAGATCCCCGAGGACAAGCCGGCGCCGCCCGCCGGTGGCCCTCCGGGCGGCGACATGTATTGATGCCCTGAACCAGACCCGGTAAACGAATAAAGGCGCGTGGTCCGCAAAGGGCCACGCGCCTCTTTTTTTCGCTTGCCGGCTTTCGGGATTCAGCCGCCCTTGCCGGTGGGGAGCGACTGCACAAACACCGCCCCTTCCTCGATGACCAGTTGGGGCGTCTCCACGCTGCCGTGGAATACGGCCCCGGCCGATACATAAACCCGCACCCGCGCCCGCAGTTTGCCCACCACCCTGCCGCTGATCACCGCCTCCCCCACCTCGATGAGGCCGGCCTCCAACTCTCCTTGAGCGCTGACCACCAGGGAATTGGCGGCGACCAACTCGCCCTTCACCACCCCCTCGATGCGCAGGCTGTGCTCCATCTTGAGCACCCCTTCCAGCACCGTGCCCCGGCCGATCACCGTGTGACCGGTGCCGCTCTCCCTGGGTTCGCGTCCCGCGCTCACAGCCACAACCGATAGCGTTGGGGATCGCGGCGGCGGCCGTTTTCGATCACGGCATAATACAGCCCCGGGCTTTCGGCCGCACCGGAACGGCCCGACAGAGCCAGGGGTTGGCCCTTCTGGATCTGCTGCCCCTGTTTGACCAGCAGCATCTGATTGTAGCCGTATTCACTGGTCAGCCCGTTGCCGTGGTCCAGCACCACCAGGTGCCCCAGGCGCTCGTCGAAGGTGGCCTTCACCACCAGGCCGGCGGCGCTGGCCCGCACCAGGCTCTGGGGCGGGGCGGCGATCAGCACTGCCTGGAAGTCGGGGCTGAAGGGGCGCTTCACCACCCCGCTCACCGGCCACAGGCTGGGCAACGAACGCAGCCGGCCCCAGCGCAGCCGGTCGAGGGAGGAGACGTACTGATCGACCCCGGTATGCTCGACGTCGGGCAGGGAAGCTGCCTCCAACGCGTTGCCCTCGCCCAGGATGATGTGTAACTGCCGGTTGCTGCGCTGGAGGCGCAGGAGCACCTGCTCGAGTTCGGCGATTTGGTCCATCTGCTCGCCCAGGGACTCCTTCTCCTTTTCGAGGCGCGCCACCTTCTTTTCGAGGCGGTACATCTCCGCGGTGGAGCGCAGCCCGGTCAGCACCAGCACCACGACCACCCCGGCCAGCGAGAGCCAGAACCACAAGGCGCCCCGGGACAGCTTGTATTCCAGGGTCCGGTCCCCCTCTTCGGGGATGAACAACAGGGTGAAACGCCTGCCTTTGAACATGGCTCCCGGGTCTCAGGCTTCCAGATCCAACAACCGGCCCACCATCTCCGACTGGGTCTGCAGTGCTTTTTTCAGGGCGACGACCTGGTAGGTGACCGCGATCTGCTCCACACTCTCGACCACCGGACTGGACGGCCCCTCGCCGGCGACCACCGTCCCCTCGACTCCCCCCTGGGCCCCTTCGCCTGCTTCGACGCGCAGGGCAGCCGAAGGCCGGGTATTGAGGTTGGCGGTATTGTGTGCCGACGCCTCCAGCCGCTGCTGGCTCAGCGCCAATCCCGAACTGATGATGGAGAGATTGCCCAGCATGGAGCGCCTCCGGATGGGGAGTTCACCGCCGCTGCCGGTCCAGCTCATTGTGGACCAGCACGATACACTGCGAGGCAAAGAGCCGCCGGGGTCCCACCGAGAGCGGGCGGGCGCCCAGACGGGCCAGGTACTTGTCGGTTTTCTTGGGCATGGACAGGTGGTCGGAGAACACAAAGGCCGCTGGCAGCGAAAACTCCACGGCGCGTATATCCTCTCCCCGCGGCTGCAGGTAGTACAGCGGCGCGGCGGTGCTTTTCTCGCGGACCAGCTGTTCAAAACTCCGTTTGGCGATGTAGACCCCGCTGTCCACCCGCAGTTCCTCGCCCAGTTTCAGGTCGCGGCCGACCTTCAGCGCCTGCTGCACCAGTTGGCAGATGGAGCGCTCGTCGAAGCCACCCAGGGAACAGAGGGTATCGCTCTCCAGCCGGATGGTCCGGGGCGGGGCCGGAGCCCCTTCGAGGACGAGATGAACCGCGATGGCGGGCCGGATCTGCCCGGAAATGAACAGGGCATTGGCCACGCAGTGGGCCACGATTTCCAGATGGCCGGCCCGGGCCAGGTCGTCCAGGGAGAACACGGGAGAGGTGGGGGCTTTGCGCGCCCGCAGGATGAACTCCCTCCCGCCGGCCTCGCTCACCGGCGCTTGCCCGCCGCCGGTTTGCCGGGTGGGCCGAGGGCCTTGAGTTTTTCTTTGGCCAGTTTGGCTTCTGGCGCGTCAGGAAATTTCTCGATCACCTCGCGCAGCGGGGCGGCAGCGGCCTTGACCTGGTCCTTCTGTTCGGCCAGGGAATATCCCAGCTTGAGCAGGGCGCCGGGCACCTTCTCGCCCTGAGGGTACTCTTTCAACAAGCGCTGAAACATCTCGGCGGCTTTGGGGAAATCCTTCTGCGCGTAATAACACTCGCCCAGCCAGTAGCAGGCGTTGTCGCTCAACTGGCTTTGCGGAAAATTGTCGAGGACCTGGGAGAACTCGGCAATGGCCAGGGCGTAGTTGCCGGCCTCCATGTCCTTGTAGGCCAGGTTGTACAACTCCTGAGGGTCGGCCAGGAGCAGCGCCTGTTGCGGGGATTTGGCGGTATCAGGGGCGGCGACAGGGGGGCGCCCCGCGGAGGGGCGCCCCTTGCTGCCGCTGGATAAACGAAGGGACTCCAGATCCTTGGCCAGGTCGGCTAGCCGCCTGGCGACGTTGTCGAGCCGATCCTGCACCTGCTGCACCTGCCGCTTGAGGTCGTCGTTGTCGGTGGACCCTTCGATCCACCGCCGCTCACCTTCGACCTCGCGGACGCGCAGGAGGCTGTCCAGGGCGGTTATCTGCCTGGCCATCTCCTGGTTTTCCAGGCGCATTTTTTTGAGGGTGACCTGCTGGGCGCAACCCGTTGCGCCCAGACAGGCCAACCCCAGGAGCAGGAGGCTGAAACGCATCGGAGGTCTTAAGGAGCCGCGACGATCTCGACGCGCCGGTTCTTGGCCCAGGCAGCCTCGGTGTGGCCGGCGTCGGCGGGACGTTCCTTGCCCAGGCTGACGGTCTTGAGACGGTCGGCGGCGACGCCAGCCTTGACCAGGAAGGACTTGGCGCTCTCGGCGCGCTTCTGGCCCAGGGCGATATTGTACTCGGCGGTGCCGCGCTCGTCGCAATGACCCTCGACCGTCGCCTTGATATCCGCATTGCCCTTCAGCTTGTCGGCGTTCTGGGTGAGCCCCGCCTTCTGGTCGTCGCGGATATTGGACTTGTCGTAATCGAAATAGGTGGTCTCGTAGGTGCGGGCAGCGCGGGCGGCAGCTTCGGCCTTCATGCGGGCCTCGGCATCGGCATCACCCTTCAGCTTGGCTTCCATGTCTTCCTTGGCCTTGCGGGCCTTGGCTTCGGCTTCGGCCTTCATCCGCTCGGCTTCGGCCTTGGCCTTGGCTTCGGCATCGGCCTTGGCCTTGTCCATCTCGCCCTGCATCGCCTGCTGCATCGGCTTACCACCGCAGCCATAGGCCACGACACTGGCAGCAGCGATGCTGCAGACCAGGAACAACTTGGTGAAACGGGTGGATGTACGCATAGTACGTCCTTTCTTTGAGGGGATAGGAAAAAGGTACTGCGTGGAAAATTGCTGCGCTCTCATAGACGATATGACCTCCTTGTGCAAAGATGCGCGAGTCTAACGGTTGCCGACTGAAATGGGAGACCAGGCGGGCATCTCGTTTTCTCCTCCGTAGGTCAGACGGCGCAGGTTGCTGCCGTCCCAGCCCATGGCATAAATCTCGGAATTGCCGGTGCGGTTGGAACTGAAGGCCAGTTGCAATCCGTCCGGGGACCAGGCGGGGGCCTCGTTGCTGCCCCCCGAGGTCAGGCGCACCGGGGAGCCGCCCTCCAACTCCATCACGTGCACATCGAACCCGTCGAACCCCCGGCGCACGAAGGCCAGGCGTTTGCCGTCGGGCGACCAGGCCGGAGAGCCCTCACACGCGTCGGGCTCCCAGGTCAGCCGCCGCACGTCCGAGCCGTCGGCGTTCATCAGATAGACCTGCTGCAACCCGGCGCGGTCGGAGGTGAAGGCGACCTGCCGGCCATCGGGCGACCAGGCCGGCTCGGAGTCGGCCTCGGGATGGTCGGTGAGCCGCTGCAACTGCCACCCCGGCACCGTAACCGTATAGAGATCCGTGCTGACCTCACCGCTCATCGCAAATAGAACCCGCCGGCCATCGGGCGACCAGGTCGGCGCCGTGTTCGAGGACGAGGGCGTGCGTATAGGGGTTTTCACCCCGGCCACCAGGTCGGCGATAAAGAGCTGCCAACCATTGTTGCGCATCGACGAGTACACGATCTGCCGCCCGTCGGGCGACCAGTCGGGCGAATAGTTGATGGCCCGGTCGTTAGTCACCGGCCGCGGATCGTATCCGTCGTACCCCATCCGGTAGATCTCTTTGTCGCCCTGCCGCTTGGAGACAAAGGCGATCTGGGTGAAAGCGATGCCCTGCTGCCCGGTCAGGGCGTAGACAATGTCGTTGCTCAGCCGGTGGGCCGCCTCCAGGGCCTGTCCCTGATCGACGGGATAACCCTTGGCGATCAGCACCCGCTGGTCAGGCAGCCGGTAGAGGGTGGCGAAGAGTTCCGTGCGTCCCTCGCGCTGGCGCATGGCCCCGCGCAACAGGGCCCGCGCCCCGGCCGAGGACCAGCGATCCAATACCGGGCCGAAACCGGTGCTGTCGACCTGCAGCGAATCGCGCAACACCTCGAAGCGGCCGCAGTTGCGCAGGTCGTCGCCCAGAAAGGTGCCCACCATCTTGGTGCGCTGCTCCAGCTCGGCGTCGCCGCCCTCGCGGGTGAAGTCGAGCATCGCCAAAGGCAGCAAGCGGCCGCTGCCTTTGATGCTGAGATGGACCACCGAGGGCAGACCCTGGGTGTCAGCGGGTGCAGCTGCCGGCGCAGCCGGCTGCTGGGCCTGAGCCCCGGCAACCAGCGCCAGACAAAACATCGCCACCCGACTAGTTTTCCGTAAAATCCAGATACACCCCAAGCTGATCGCCCTTGAACCCTTCCGGTAAAACTGGCAACTGCACACTATAGACGGCGCTGAGCGCCGAGCGGTCGAAGCTATTGTCCCCGGAGGACTCCCAGACCCGCCGCTCGTCGATGGACCCGTCTTTTAGGATAGTAAAGAATATAGTCGTTTTCAACACCCCCGAATGGGGGCCCACCACCGGCTGGCGCCACTCTTCTTTGATGAGGTCGACCATGGCTGTTAGATAGGCCTCGTCATCAAAATCCACATTGTCCAGCGACAGCCCCTCGGCGACCTGATTCTTGCTGCTGTTCCCCTTGGGCACCTCGGCCTTGGGCTGCTGCTTGGCGGTCTTGGCGGGTTTCTTGGTGCCCTTGGGCGACATGGCCTCGGTGGAGGGAGCCTTCTCCACCTTCTGGCCGGTGCGCTGTTTGGTCTTGACGGTCTCGGTCTTGGGCGCCGCCTGCGAGGGTTTGGCCTCGCCCTTGGTCTTGCGGCTGCGCTGTTTTTCACCCGGAGCGTTGACCAGACTGACCATGCGGGCCTTGCTGGGCAGGGGAGGGGGCGGCCCGGTGCGGCTGAAACCAATGGCAAAACTGGCCAGGGCCAGCAGATGCCCGATGAGCGAAATCAGCACCGATTTTTTCATCCGCGCTTCACCGCCCTTTGCTTTTTTCCGGTACCCCCTCCACCACCAACCCGAGTTGGTCCACGCCGGCCCCCTTGATCCGATCCGCCACTTCCATCACCCGGCCGTAGGGCACCTGCTCGTCACCCTGCAAAAACACCACCCCCCGGTCGCCCAGGCGCACCCGGGCGGCGGCGAACTTCGCATCGAAGTCCTTGAAGCTCACCTTTTCTTTATCGATAAAGATCTCGTCAGCGGTTTTGACGGTAATCGTCAATCCCTCTTTGCCTTCGGCCTGGCCCACCGTCGATTTGGGGAGGTTCACCTCCACCTGCTGGAGCAGGGCCGGGGCGGTGATCATGAAGATGATCAGCAGCACCAGCATCACGTCCACCAGCGGGGTGACGTTGATATCGGACATGGCCCGCCGGCCCCCGCGCCCTCCGCCGAAACTCATGTCCGGCTCTCACCCTGGAGCATACCCATCATCTCACCGGCAAAACGCTCCATCTCCCGCCGGGTGGCCTCGACGCGGCCCAGGAAATGGTTGTAAGCGATCACCGCCGGGATGGCGGCCACCAGGCCGGCGGCCGTGGCGATCAGGGCCTCGGCGATACCGGGGGCCACCACCGCCAGGTTGGCCGAGCGCTGCAGGCCAATGCTGCGGAAGGAGTCCATGATGCCCCACACGGTGCCGAAGAGACCGACAAAGGGGCTCACATTGCCCACCGTTGCCAGGAAGGCGAGGTTCTTTTCGGTCTGCCCCAAGAGGTCACCGGCCACCCCACCCACGGCTTTCCAGAGATCCTCGCGCGTTCCCCCCCAGCCTCTTCCCCGGTACATCAGGTCGTAACTGGCGATGAACAGGCCGCAGACCGGCGTGCCCTTCATGGTCTTGGCCTGCCGGTAGAGTTCGGCGGCGGCGGCCCCGGAGTGGAACAGCTTCAAAAAGGCCGCCGATTCCTCCCCGATCCGCTTGAAATCGGCGTATTTCTGCCCCATGATCGCCCACGAGGCCACTGAAAAGCCCAGGAGCAACAACATCACCCCTTTGCCGACGGGCCCGGATTCGGCAATCAGGGTCAGGACACTGTCTGACAAATGGACGCCTCCCCACCTTTGATCCTATAAAACACTAGATTATTAAAAAATAAGGCGATGCCTTGATTTTTACAAGCCTCGGACCGGGTGCTTGCTCCAGGGTGGATTCTTGCGCTATATATTCCCCCAAAGATCGCGGAGACCCGCCCCTTTTCGCCCGGAGGAACCCCATGCCCGCCCCCCGCCACCAGCGCATCCCCCAGACCAGTTACACCTTTGGCGGCCACCTGGCCTGCTACCTGCAGGGCGTCACCGAGCAGTGGCTCCGGCCGGCGCCGCACGCCAACCCAGCCATGCTCGAGATCTTTCGCGACCGTGACCGCCTGCCGCAGCGCAACCTGGTGCCCTGGGCCGGGGAGTTTGCCGGCAAGTACCTGACCAGCGCCGTGCAGATCCTGCGCCTGACCGGGGACCCCGCCCTGCGCGAGGCCATCGCCACCTTTGTGCAGCGCCTGATCCCGCTGCAGGATACCGACGGGTACCTGGGCCCCTGGCCCAAAACCAGCCGGCTGACCGGGACCGCTCCCAACGTCATGGGCCAGGAGGGCCTCACCTGGGATGCCTGGGGCCACTACCACGTCATGCTGGGCTTGCTCCTGTGGCACGAAGACAGCGGGGATCGCAAGGCCCTGGCCGGCGCCCGGCGCATGGGTGACCTGGTCTGCGACAAGTTCCTGGGCGCCAAGACCCCGCGCCTGGTGGACACCGGCAGCACCGAGATGAACCTGGCCCTGATCCACTCCCTGTGTCTGCTCTACCGCCACACGCATAGCCAGCAACATCTCGATATGGCCCTGCAGATTCTGGACGAATTCGCCGCCCTCGCCCCCGACGGCAGCTTTCTGGCCGGGGACTACCTGCACAGCGCCCTGGCGGGCCGCGAGTTCTTCCAGACCCCCAAACCGCGCTGGGAAAGCCTGCACCCCATCATGGGCCTGGCCGAGCTGTACTGGCTCACCGGCCGGGAGGATTGCCGGCAGGCCTTTGAGCAGCACTGGTGGAGCATCGCCAAGCTGGACCGCCACAACAACGGCGGTTTCTCCTCGGGCGAGCAGGCCCAGGGCAATCCCTACCATCCGGGTGCCATCGAGACCTGTTGCACCATCGCCTGGGCGGCGATGAGTGTCGAGATGCTGCGCCTCACCGGCAACCCGGTGGTGGCCGACGAGCTGGAACTGTCCACCCTCAACTCCATCGTCGGTCTGCACTCCCACACCGGCCGCTGGGTCACCTACAACACCCCCATGGACGGGGTGCGCAAGGCCAGCGCCCACGACATCGTCTTCCAGGCCCGCGAGGGCAGCCCCGAGCTGAACTGCTGCAGCGTCAACGGCCCGCGCGGCCTGGGGCTGATCGGCGAATGGGCCCTGATGCAGGGGGAGGAGGGGCTCTTCCTCAACTGGTACGGGCCCTCGACCCTGGAGGCCAAACTGCCGGGCGGGGCCCTGCGCCTGACCCAGGAGACCGAGTACCCGCGCAGCGGGCAGATCGCGTTGCGCGTCACCCCGGACAAAGCCGCTCAGTTCGCCCTGCACCTGCGTATCCCCTATTGGTCGGCCAAGACCAAGGTCCGGCTCAACGGCGAGGCCCTGGGCGGGGTGCAAGCGGGGGCCTACCTCAAACTGGACCGCAAATGGAAGCGGGGGGATAAAATCGAGTTGGACCTGGATATGTCGCTGCACTACTGGGCCGGCGAGCAGGAGTGCACCGGCCACACCTCGGTGTACCGCGGCCCCATTCTGCTCACCTACGACCGCCGACTCAACGAGATGGACCCGGAGGACCTGCCCGAACTCGACGCCCGCGGCCTGAAGGGCCGGCTGCTGGCCGGCAAGCCCGAACTGCCGACCATGGTGCTGGCCGAATACCCCACCGCCGACGGCCGCAAGCTGCGGCTCTGCGACTTTGCCAGCGCCGGCGAGGGCGGCTCACCCTACATCTCCTGGCTCAAGGTGCGCCACGCCCCCTCCGCACCCTACTCACCCGCCAATCCCCTGCGCAGCGGCCGGGCGAAATAGTTTCAGCCAAAGACCCGCTGGCTGGTCTGGTGCGCGGCGATGAAGTCCCAGTCGTAGCTGACGCCCAGACCCGGCCCCTGCGGCACCGGCACGCAGCCGTCCTCGCCCAGATCGCCGGGCTGGTCGGAATAACCGCAGGTGTAGACCGGCGGCACGATATTGGGCATGTCCGGGCCCATCAGCGCCAGCTCGTAGAGGTGAGTGTTGCGGATGGCCGACATACAGGCGCGGTGGGCCGGCCCGCAGGCGTGTAGCTGCAGGTCCAGGCCCAGGGCCTCGCAGAAGTGGGCGATCTTCATCACCCCGGTGATGCCCATGTCGTACTCCGGGTCGGCGTGGATCATGTCGCATCCCCCCTGGAGCAGGAAGCTGGCTTTCTGCTCCAGGCCGCGCACGTGTTCGCTGATCAGCAGCGGGGTGGCCAGCTTCTCGCGCAGCCGCTGGTGCCCGATCGCCGAAACCGCCGCGTCGCGGTAAGGGTCCTCGTACCAGAAATAACCCGCCTCGTCACAGGCCCGGCCCAGGAGCAGCGCGTCGTTCCAGGTGCGCAGCTGGCAGGCCGGATCGACCATCAGCTTCCAGGCGTCGCCCACCCGCTTGCGCACCCCCAGCACGTTCTTCACCTCCCGCTCGATATTGCCGTCGTTCCAGCCGTGGATCTTGAAGCCGGCAAAACCCGCCTCGCGGCAGGCAAAGGCGAAGTCGGCAAAGGCCTCGGGGGAATCGAGACCGCCCTTGCTCTGCTGGCCGTGGTAGGTGCTGGCGTAGGCCGGCAGGCGCTGGCGGAAACCGCCCAGCAGCGCGGTCACCGAAGCCCCGTGCCGCTTGCCCGCCAGATCCCACAGGGCGATGTCGAGCGGGCCATGCCCCATGTGGTCGTAGGCGCGCAACTCGCGTTTGAGGTCGTCGTAGATCTGCTCGCGGTGGTCGGGGTTGCGGCCCACCAGCAGGGGGGCGAGCATGGTGACCTGGGCCAGCGAGGCGGGGGTGCCCACCCAGTGGGTGACGTATTCACCGCTGGCCCCGTCGTCGCTGTGGATACGCACGGCAAAGCGGCGGGCGCCAAAGGTGCCGCCTTTGACATAGGCCATATTGCCCACCCCGGCCGCCGCCTGCTCCAGCCCGATATTGTGCACCTCGAAGGAGAACTCGGTGATCTCGACGCGTTTGATGGTCGCCATGGTGTTTTCCGGGGGAATGGGGTGGAGAAAATGCGCGGTACCTGCAACAAAGACACATTCGCCGATGGCTGTCAAGCAGAAGGGTGGGGCATTGGATTCACGGTCATGTAGGCTGATGGTAACATGCACTTCTTTGACGGGCCGGGTTTCCAGAGAAAGACAACTGGCATCACTCTTGCGTGTGCCCCAGCAACCCTGACCGATGAAGGCTTGCTATGCCCGCAGTAGTGCTCAGCGCCGCGACCCTGGGAATCGACGCGTACCTGGTGCATGTGGAGGTGGATACCGACCGGCAATTGCCCTCCTTCACCGTGGTCGGGCTGCCCGACAGCGCGGTGCGCGAGAGCAAGGAACGGGTGATGGCCGCCCTGCGCAACGCCGGGTACGAGTGGCCCCGCCGCCGCGTCACCGTCAACCTGGCTCCCGCCGATATCCGCAAGGAAGGCTCGGCCTTCGACCTGCCCATCGCCGTGGGTATCCTCGTTGCCTCGGGGCAGATCCGCGCCTCGCGCCTGGCCGACTTCGCCCTGGTGGGTGAACTCTCCCTCGACGGGGCCCTGCGCCCGGTGCACGGGGTGCTCTCTGCCGCGCTGGGCTTACACACCCGCCGCGTGTACGGCCTGATCGTGCCGCAGGCCAACGCCGGCGAGGCGGCCCTGGCCGCCGGCCCCCTGATCTACGGGGTGACCACCCTGGCCCAGGCCGTCGATATCCTCGAAGGCGACTGCCGGCAGCCACCCTTCACCGCCAACCTGGAAGCCCTCCTCGACCAGGGCGCCCAGCACGAAGCCGACCTGGCCGAGGTCTGCGGCCAGGCACATGCCAAACGCGCCCTGGAGGTAGCCGCCGCCGGGGGCCACAGCCTGTTGCTCAGTGGCCCACCCGGTTCGGGCAAGACCCTGCTAGCCCGCCGCCTGCCCTCCATCCTGCCGGCCCTCTCCCCGGAGGAAGCCCTCAACGCCACCCAGATCTATTCGGCCGCCGGCCTCTTGCCCGCCGACCAGCCCCTGGTCACCACCCGCCCCTTCCGCGCCCCGCATCATACGATCTCGGATGCCGGCCTGATCGGCGGCGGGGCCGACCCCCGGCCCGGCGAGATCTCCCTGGCCCACCACGGGGTGCTCTTCCTCGACGAGTTGCCCGATTTCAAGCGGCCAGTACTCGAAGCCCTGCGCCAGCCCCTCGAAGACCACACGGTCACCATCGCCCGCGCCGCCTTCTCCCTCACCTACCCGGCCCGCTTCATGCTGGTGGCCGCCATGAACCCCTGCCCCTGCGGTTTCCTGGGCGACAGCCGCCACCCTTGCACCTGCTCCCCCGCCCTCATCCACCGCTACCGCGCCCGCCTCTCCGGGCCCCTGCTCGACCGGTTGGACCTGCACGTGGAGGTGCCGGCCCTCTCCTATCGCGAGGTCTCCTCCAGGCAGAACGGCGAACCCTCGGCCCAGATCCGCCAGCGGGTCGAGGCGGCCCGCCAGCGCCAGCGCGCCCGCTTTGCCCAGCAACCCGGCTTCTGCTGCAACGCCCAACTGCGCCCCCGCCAGTTGCGCGCCTGCTGCACCCTGACCGGCAAAGGCGAGGAATTGCTGCGCGCCGCCAGCAACCGCCTCGGGCTCTCGGCCCGCGCCCACGACCGCATCCTCAAGGTGGCCCGCACCATCGCCGACCTCGAAGGGGTGGATGATATCCAGGCCCAGCACCTGGCCGAGGCCATCCAGTACCGTTCCCTCGACCGCCGGAGTTGAGGCGCGAGACCAGTGCGAGTTCCCCCGGATCACCACACCTGGCTCCCCCTCCGGACATCTGGCCCTTCTGCCTGCTCGCCAACGAGCACTCCCCGCTCGCCGGCGAGCAGATAACCGGCAGCCCTCCCTCTACGTCGGATTCCCCCAATCAGCTAACCCCCTGTCCTCTCTCAATCCCTGCCGGTTCCCGCCCTGTTGGTACAGCCTTTGCGTCTGGTGCTGATTTCCCTGCTGCCGCGGATCGCCCTACCATAGTTGTAGTGGTGGGTATACCGCGCTATCTTCCTGCCTCACACCGCTCCTTTGCCCTTACCCGCCCGATGCCGATCCTGCTCCTGCTCGCCCTCTGCGCCTCCCTGCTGGTCTGCTCACCGGCTCCGGCCGAAAACCGGGTGCTGGAGTTGGGCCGCCAGGGCGACTATGTGCAACTGCCCGCCAACCTCTTCACCAACCTGGAGGCCGCCACGGTGGAGGCCTGGGTCAAGTGGGAAGACTGGGGGCTCTTCTCGCAGTGGATCGCCTTCGGTTCGAACCAGGAATGGCGGGCGCTGGGGCTCAATCACTTCGGCAGCGAACCCATCCTCCAGTTCTTCCTCTACGACCAGGCGCATCAGGCCCATATCGTCGGCGTCACCACCGACCTGCCCCTGGGCCAGTGGTGTCATCTGGCCGCCGTCTCCGGGCCGGGCGGCATGAAACTCTACCTGAATGGCGAACTGGTGGCCTGGAATGACTACGAGGGCAGCTTTGCCGCCATCGGCAGCAACGGCGACAACTTCCTGGGCCGGTCCACCTGGAAGGAGAACGCCGATTTCCACGGCCAGCTCGACGAGGTGCGCGTGTGGAGCCAGGTCCGCACCCAGGAGCAGATCCGCGCCGGCATGTATCGCCCTCTCGACGGGGGCGAACCTGGTCTGGTGGGGTGGTGGAACTTCGACGAAGGCGACGCCCGCGACCGATCCCCCAGCGCCCACCACGGGCAACTGATGGGCGGCGCCCGCTGCCTGGCGGCGCCCTTTCCGGGAGCGGCCCCGGCGCCGCGGCCGGCCCTGCTACAGGGCCTGTTGCACGACGAGACCGGCGCCCCGGTGCGCTTTGTGACGGTGCTGCTCGAACCGGCCAGAGGTGCGGGCCCCCCACTGGCCGCCACCTCGGGCGGGAACGGGGCCTACCAGATCGCCCTCTTCACCCCCGGCCGCTACGACCTGAGCGCCACCCTGGGCACCCAGGGGGTCTGGCAGATGGGGGTGCAGTTGGCCGAGGGCGAACGCCGCCGGCAGGACCTGGTGCTGCAGCAGGCCATCCGTATCGCCGGGTCGGTGCGTGCCCTCGACGACACCCCGCTGATGGGGGTGGTGGTCCAGGCCCTCACCCCGGAGGGCAAGGTAATCGCCTCGGTGCTCAGCGGGGAGCAGGGCAGGTACTACTTTGCCAACCTGCGGCCCGGATGGTATCGGGTGCGCGTCCAGACCCCGGATCGCGACCTCTATTGCGGCGCCGGGGCCGATGGCATCGGGGCGCGTTACCTGGTCGAGACTGGCAGGACCCTGGAACATCTCGATTTCCGCCTTCCCCCCTTCAAGAAAGGCCAGTGGCGGTCCTACACCCCGGTGGACGGCCTGATCGCCGAAAGCATCGAAGGCATGTGCCAGACCCGGGATGGCCTGCTGTGGATGGCCAGCCTGGGCCAGGGGGTGTGGTCCTACGACGGCGAGCGTTTCGCCAGTCTCACCACTGCCCAGGGCCTGGCCTCCAACCGGGTCACCTCCCTGCTAGAGGACCACCAGGGCAACCTCTGGTTCGGCACCGAAGCCGGTGTCTCCCGCTGGGACGGCAAAAACTTCACCACCTTCACCACCGCCCAGGGCCTGGCCTCCGACCGGGTCACCTCCCTGCTGGAAGACCACCAGGGCACCCTCTGGTTCGGCACCGAGGCCGGCGTCTCCCGCTGGGATGGCCAGAATTTCACCACCTTCACCGGGCAGCAGGGGCTGGCCTCCGACCGGGTCACCTCGCTGGCAGAGGACCGCCAGCATCGCCTCTGGGTCGGCACCGAAAGCGGTGTCTCCCGCTGGGACGGCCAGAGCTTCACCACCTTCACCGACCAGCAGGGCATGAGCTCGGCCTACGTCAACACCGTGTTCCGGGACCGCGAGGGCAGGTTGTGGTTCGGCAGCGAAAAGGGGCTCTACTTCTACGACGGCCAGCGCTTCGCCCAGCTCACCACCCAGCAGGGCCTGATCCACGAGCGGGTCCGGGGCATCCACCAGGACCGGGCCGGCAACCTGTGGTTCGCCACCCGCCGCGGCCTGTCGCGCTGGGACGGCCGCCGCTTCGTCAACTTCACGGTGAGTGACGGCCTGAGCGCCGACGAACTGCGCTGCGCCTTCCAGACCAGCGATGGCACCCTGTGGTTCGCCACCGAAGACAAGGGCATCTGCGCCTACCATCCCGAAACCGTGGCCTCCTACTACCAGGCCGACGGCCTGCCGGCCAATGCCGTCCTCAGCCTGCGGGCCGACAGCGCGCAGGGCCTGTGGGTGGGCACCTCCCGCGCCGGTCTCTGGCGCCGCAACCCCGACGGCTTCGCGCTGATCGAGGTGGACAAGGCCCTCATCGGCGTTGGCCTGCCCGCCCTGCGCACCGACCCGGCCGGGCGCTTCCACTTCGTTTCCCTCGGCTACGGGTTGTGGCAGCAGGAGCAGAAAGGCTGGCGCCAGTTCTCCCTGGGGGACAGTTGGAAACAGGGCGCCAACATGATCAACGACCTGCTCTTCGACCGCCAGGGTCTGGCCTGGCTGGCCACTGCCAGCGGGGTGTTCCGCTGGGATGGGGCGCAATTCAGCCCCTTCCAGTCCCTGGACAACAACGAGATCACCAGCCTGCTCCAGGATCAGGAAGGGGCCATGTGGTTCGGCAGCCTCCGGCAGGGGGTATTCCGCTGGGATGGCCGCGCCATGCAGCACTTCACCATGGCCGAAGGCCTGGTCTCCGACCAGGTCTACGTCATCCACCAGACCCCGGACGGGGCCCTGTGGTTCGGCACCCAGGCCGGGCTCACCCGCCTGATGCAGGGAGTCTGGACCTCCTTCACCACCCACAACGGCCTCACCTACGGCCGCATCGAGGCCATCGCCGATGGGGGGGGGCGGCTCTTTGTCGCCACCCGCGGCGGCGGGGTCTCCTGTTTCGACGGCCAGACCTGGACCTCGCTGGACGTGCGCAACGGCCTGCCCAGCGACCACGTCCGGGCCCTGGCCATGGACACCGACGGGGCCCTGTGGCTGGGCACGGACCGCGGCATCGCCCGGTACCAGCCCGATCACACCCCGCCCCACGTGCGCATCACCGGGGTGCAGGCCGACCAGCTGCACACCACCCTGGAGCAGGTGCCGGCCCTGAACACCGGGGCGCGGGCCACCCTCTACTTCCGCGCCATCGACTTCAAGACCCCGGCGGCCAAACGCCAGTACCGCTACCGCATACGCGAGCTGGGAGAGACCTGGGGGCCGGCCTCCACCAGCAACCAGATGGAATGGATTCCCGAAGAGCCGGGCACCTACACCTTTGAGGTGCAGGCCATCGACCAGGATCTCAACTACTCGGAGCCGGCCACCCTCTCGCTGCAGGTGATCCCCCCCTGGTACCTCAACCCGTGGATCGCCTTCCCGCTGGGCGGATTGCTGGGCGGCCTGGTGCTGGTGGCGGCTTTTTCCAGCAGCCGCTACTACCAACAGCGCCGCGAGGCCCAGTTGCTGCGCGAGCAACTGCTCGACGAGGAGCGCCGCGGCCGCGAGGCCGCCGAGGCGGCCAACCGGGCCAAAAGCGTCTTCCTGGCCAATATGTCGCACGAGATCCGCACCCCGATGAACGCCATCCTCGGCTATGCCCAGATCCTGCGCGACCAGCCCACCCTCTCGTCGGATCAGCGGCGGGCCGTGGAGACCATTCACACCAGCGGCGACCACCTGCTGGGGCTGATCAACGAGGTGCTGGATCTGTCCAAGATCGAGGCCGGCCGCGAGGAGGTGCGGGCCGCCGACTTCGACCTGCGCCAACTGACCCAGGGCCTATCCACCCTCTTCCAACTGCGCTGCCAGCAGAAGGGCCTGGAATGGCGGGTGGAACTGGAGGGCGAGGGCTGGTGGGTGCGCGGCGACGAGAGCAAGCTGCGCCAGGTGCTGATCAATCTGTTGGGGAACGCGGTGAAGTTCACCGAAACAGGCGCGGTGGCCCTGGAGGTGCGCGCCGCGGACCACACCTTCCGCTTTGCGGTGCGGGACACCGGGCCGGGTATTGCGCCCGAGCAACAGGCGGCGATCTTCGAACCCTTCCACCAGGCTACCCCGGAATCCCACAAGGGCGGCACCGGCCTGGGCCTGGCCATCGCCCGGCGCCACGTGGAACTTATGGGCGGCCAGATCGCGGTGGTATCGGCCCCCGGGCAAGGCGCCTGTTTCTCCTTCACCCTGGTGTTGCCCCCGGCCCAGGGGCAGGTCGGCAACCTGCTGCCGGAGGAACACTATCGGGATGTGGTGCGCCTGACCCCAAGCCGGGAGGTGCGGGTGTTGATCGTCGACGACGAGGCCACCAACCGCGACATCCTGGCCCGGTTGCTGACGGGCATCGGCGCGCAGGTGGCCCTGGCCGAGGGCGGCGAACAGGCGCTGACGCTGGCGCGGGCCCAACGCCCCGACCTGGTGTTCACCGATATCCGGATGCCGGGCATGGACGGGGTGGAGGTGCTCAACGGGCTGCGCCAGGAGCATCCCCTGCTGCCGGTGGTGGCGGTCTCGGCCTCGGTGATGGAACACGAGCGGCTTTATTATTTGAGTGCCGGCTTCGACGATTTTATCGACAAACCCTTCCGCACCGAGCGGATCTATGCCTGCCTGGCCCAGGTGCTGGGGGTGGCGTACGAACATGCCCGACCCCCGCCGGGGGAGGCGGATTCCCCCGCGCCCGGAACCACCCAACCCGTCCTGCCCGCCCCGCTCTATGGCCGGCTCAGGGAAGCGGTGGAGTTGCACAGTGTCACCGAAATCAAAGCTTACCTGGATCAGGTGGAAGCCCTCGGACCGGAGGGCCAGCAGTTGGCCGCCGTGTTGCGCGACCTGGTCCAGCGCTACGACCTCGAGAAGATGATGCGTATCCTGGAGAGTATCCCCCATGAGTGAAGTAAACATGGACCTGAGCGGCTCGCGGGTCCTGGTGGTCGACGATGTGCCGGCCAATATCGACGTATTGTGCCAGTCGCTGGAAACGGCCGGGTACCGGGTGATGGTGGCTTCCTCGGGCGAGGTGGCCCTCAAGCTGGCCGAGCGCTCGATCCCCGACCTCATCCTCCTCGATGTGGTCATGCCCGGCATCGACGGTTTCGAGACCTGCCGCCGACTCAAAAAGACCGAGAGCACCCGCCAGATCCCGGTGATCTTCCTCACCGCCCGCGACGACACCCCGGCCCTGGCCGAAGGTTTCCGCGCCGGCGGGGTGGACTACGTGGTCAAACCCTTCCAGAAGGAAGAGGTGCTCATCCGGCTGCAGACCCATCTGGAACGCAGCCGACTGGCCCTGGCCCTGGCCGAGAAACACGCCGCCCTCGAAGCGCGCACCCGCGAATTGGAGGCGGAGATCGCCCAGCGTCAGGCCCTCACCCGCGAGCGCAACCACCTCTCGGACCACCTCTCCCTGGTCTCGCAGCGCGAGGCGGAGCGCTGGGGCCTGCACGGCTTTGTGGGCCAGAGCCAGACCCTGCGCCAGATCCTCGACGAGGTGGGCCTGCTCCAGACCACCCAGAACATCTCGGTGCTGATCCTGGGTGAAAGCGGCACCGGCAAGGAACTGATCGCCCGCGCCATCCACAATGGCTCGGCCCGCCGCCAGGGGCCCTTTGTGGCCGTCAACTGCGCCGCCATCCCGCGCGACCTGGCCGAGTCCCTCTTCTTCGGCCACGTGAAGGGGGCTTTTTCCGGGGCCGACCGCGATCAGGCCGGGTACTTTGAACTGGCCCATGGCGGCACCCTCTTCCTCGACGAGGTGGGCACCATGCCGGCCGAGCTGCAGCCCAAGCTGCTGCGCATCCTGGAGGATGGCCTGGTGCAGCCTCTGGGCAGCCGCGAACCTCGGCGGGTGGAGGTGCGGGTGCTGGCCGCCACCAACACCGATCTGCCGCAGCAGATTCAGGAGGGCCGGTTCCGCCACGACCTCTACTATCGCCTGGCCCGCTTCACCGTGCGGGTGCCGCCCCTGCGCGAACGCCGCGAGGACATCCCCCTGCTGGCCGGCCACTTCCTCCAGCTCTTCGCCGCCGAGATGGGCATCGAGCACCCCGCCCTCAGCCCCGAAGTCCTGGCCCTGCTGGAACAACAGGCCTTCCCCGGCAATATCCGCGAGCTGAAGAACGTGGTCGAGCGGGCCCTCATCGAGAGCCGGGGCCAGGAGATCCGCCCCGAACATCTGCACCTGGCCGAACCCTCGCCCCGAGTCCAGACCCCCGCGCCCTCCCCCGGCCTGCCGGACCTGCCCCTGAATCTGGAGCAGGCCGAACAACTGCTGATCCAGCGCGCCCTGGATCAGACCCGCGGCAACGTCTCCGAAGCCGCCCGCCTGCTGGGTATAGACCGCAACAAGATCTATCGCCGGCTGGACCGCCCCGCCAACTGAGCCGCACCCTGAACCCTGCTCGCCGGTGAGCGGGCTGCTCACTGGCGAGCACCCTGTTCTCCAGCGAGCAGCCCGCTTGCAGCACCCCCCTCTCCCCTCCAAAGGCAACTCCCGCCTTTTCATTCGTTTACCCCAAACCCCTCTCCGTGGCACAGTCCTTGCGACAGGGTGGCCATCCACCATAACGAGGGGAATAACCTATGCGCCGATTAGCGAAAAGAACCTGGCTGGCCCTGGCCCTGCTGGGCGCCCTGCACTTCACCGCCGCCGCTGCGTCAGCGGCGACCCTGACCGGAGCAAGTGTCTTCGACGGGTACCTGGGTGGATATATCGCCTATCCTGAAAGCGACCCCTGCGGGAGTTTTCACCTCTATGTGATCGAGGGCAGCGACCCGAACGGTGCCATCGTCAATGACAATACCCCCCTCAGCCTCTCCCTCTCCCCCGGCACCCACACCTTCACCCTGCTGGGCACCGAGGGGCCGTACACCGGGCTGATCGACTTCAGCGATCCCAGCAGCCTGCCGGCGGTGACCCTGAATCTCAGCGAGGGCGCCGAATCGGGCAACCTCACCATCGCCCACGGCTCCTCGGGGAGCCTGGTCCTGGGAACCAACACCATCTCCGTCACCAGCTTCAACTGGACCCCTTACGATCAGAGCAGCGTCAACCGCGTCGGCACCTGCGGTATCGGCGCCGATCCCTGGAACGACGCCGTTGGGCAGCTCACCATCGAGGTCTCGCCTCCCCCTCCGGTCCTGACTCAGATCCAGGTCTTGGGCCCTCCGGGGGGCTGGCTGACCCAAGCCAACGGCGACGGGGGCATCTACAACCTCTATCTGTACGATCAGCACGGCACGGTCCTCAACCCTGATGGGCTTGTCAACTACGCGCTGCCCGACGGCACCTATACCCTCACCCTGAGAGCGACGGACCGTGCGGATGGCCCGGTTTTCTATCTCAATATGTGGCTCAACGGCAACTCCAGCGGCCCGATCGATATCGCCGTGAGTACGGCAAATCCCCTGGGCAGCGCGGTCCTGGGCGGGAAGAGCGTCACGGTTACCAGCTTCACCTGGTTGAATGGCGGCCAGCCCGATCTGGTCAGCGTCGATTACCCCGCTGACCCAGACGGGTACAGCGACTCCGTCGGCGAGTTCACCATCGAGGTCCACACCGACGCCACCCCACCCCCACCGCCACCACCGCCCTCCGGCCCCATCCATCGCTGGTCGGGCGACAGCAACGCCGACGACACGGTGGGCAGCGCCGATGGCACCCTGGGTTCGACCACGGCCTTCGCCTCCGGGGTCGCGGGTCAGGCCTTCTCCTTCGATGCCCAGGAGTCGTCCATCCTCTCCCT